>JAPPMC010000169.1 GCA_028819235.1 Bryobacterales bacterium | reverse complement strand
CACATTCTCAGTCACGATGCCAGAGCCCAATGAGTTAAGTGCGCAACCGCGCTAGTCCGCAGCCCTAGTGACGGTCGATGCGACTTGTTCGCCGACGACATCCGGATGGCAAGCCAACTGCAGGGCGTATACCCGCGGCCATGAAGACATCAAGGCATTCAGATGCAAGGCCAACGCTTCAAGCGCATCGATCCAATCTTCAGACCGGGTCGCCGGAACGGATCCGACCGTCTCGCTGTCACTCAGGTCCACGAGGCTCGCGGCAGCACTCTCGGCGAAGAGTGCGTGCAGGCTGAGCGATCGCAGCAAGAGACCTCGCGATTCCCGCTTTCGCGTCTGTCCCAGCCACTCCCAGTCAGCCGACCGAATGCCTTCAGGCGCAAACGTGGCGACCGTCGAAGGCAATAGCCCTGTCGAGACGCACCATTGCAGCACGCGAGCATCGTTGAGGATCGTCGCTACAGCGATAACGGCGTCGCCAACGATGGCGGACTCGCCCCTGGACGCCGCGTGCCCCTTATCGATGAGGCTGCGCAGACGATCCCAAGCGTGGATCGCCGGGTGGCACCAAGACTCCCCGATTTCGGTCGCACTCTGCGGGATTCTGACGCACAGTGCCGCAATCTGCCCAAAGTCGGCTGGTTCCTCGACCCTAAGGGGCACCGGTCCGCGCCGGAATTTGGCGAAGAATCTCTTGAGTGCCCGGTGCTCGAAGCAGGGCACACCGTCGGCCTCTCCCATTCCGTTGCGCGCCAGCTGCCGCCAGCGGTTGAGGCGGGCGACCGGATCGCGGTAGAAGGCCTCTATTACTTCCCTGCACTGGTCTTTCTGCCCTTCCGGTTTCGTCGGCCAGCGCCTTCTGGGACCGCCTCCGAGGGGATCCGCCACTGTCGCTCGATCTTCGCGGCCAAGGCCGCCTAGGCCTTGGACGTCGGAACGCCCAACAGTTGGCACAGCTTCTTGAATCCACTGAGTCCTCTATAGTGCGCGGGAAGGCCCTCGTCTAGAGGGAACGGTCTCGGCCCTAGCATTCTGTGAGTGTACTTGCCGGGGGAGGCGCACAAGACCACCTTGAGATCTCTGGTGGATCAGGCTGTGAAGTGAGCTTCGGAGTGCTGTGAGCGTGCATCGTGCCCCGACGAGAGCTCAGTGGCGAACAGCCGGCAACCAAGACTTGCCCTCACTTGCGGAGCCCTCGGTAAAGCGCGGAGACCCTCGGCTGGGCAGTTCGCGCCGGAAGCACCGAGGTTCGCTGCGGGGCGTCCATTGATTGGTGCCTGCCCGTTCATCCAACATCTTCGCGTGCTGTCACGCAATTCTGGTCGGGTTCGCACTCCTGAACAATGCCCGAAGGGCCCTTCCGGCCGCCAGCATCTCGGCCCCTGCCGCTACGGGCTCTGGGCATACAGCCCTCGCATCGTGCAACCCGACGGTCGTGGCGGCCAAGGCTGAGGCGGTCCTGTGAGCGGCCAGCATTGCCCGTTCCGCGAAGAAGCCCTCCCAGACTGGCCTGTTTGAAGACCGACTGTAAGGAAGATTACAGTGGCGGGGGTGCATTGAGCGGGCATGGCCGACCGGCGTCGTGGCCCCTTGGCGATTGGCAGCGAGGTCGCCGCCCGGGAGGCAAACAACCCAACGCAGAGCTACGTTGGGCCAGCCAGGGGCCCACGGACATGGCAGTATCTGCTGGCTCCCGCGAGCCGTGCCCAGCAAAGCGGTCCAGGCGTTCGCTGGAGACTTGGCGCCGCTGTCCTGAAGGGCGTTCGCTCCGCAGCTACGCACGACTAGCGGTGGTGAACCCTCGAAGCGGGACCACCCAGATGCTGGCACAGTTGCTTGTAATCTCTTGGCCGTCTGCAGTGTGCCGGCAGCCCCGGCTGCAGCCGAATCGGTCTTGGCGCTAGCGTGGTTGCGGAATTATACTTCGAGCCGCGTCCTGGCTGGCAGGGGACCGCGACACGACACAGGCCCTGAATTGACGGGCCTCCGGAGTCCGGACCCGGCGGGACCATCCTAGGTTCTGGATCCAGCCGAGCCGGTGCTAGAGTTAGGAGGTTAGCCACGGACTGTCCGTCCAGATTGGTCGCGGACAGGCTCGAGCCAACTGGCTCGCGATGCCACTCCCGGAGCCGGATCGGGCTGCGCCCCTGCTGGCGCTCCAGCCCAAACCCGTCGAGGAGCCTGCGCCGGGCCCACCGTTCACCGTCCGCCTTGACCAGTACGAGGGCCCGCTCGACGCGCTGCTGGACCTCGTGAAGCGACAGGGGTTGGACATCCTCGACCTGCCGATCGCCCTCATCACCGCACAGTACCTCGAATCCCTGCGTCTCGCAAAGGCCCTAGACGTGGAAGTGGGGGCCGAGTTCGCCGACATGGCCGCAACGCTCATCCTGATCAAGGCAAAGGCCCTCTTGCCGTCACCTCCGGCGGCGGCGGACGAGCCAGCGCCCGACCCGGGCGACCTGCTTGTCGAAATGCTGCTTGAGAGGGAAACGTTCAAGCAGGCGGCCCAGATGCTCGAGGATCGGCGCATCGTCGAAGAGAACACCTGGACGGTAGCGGAGGAAGCGCTGGGCGCAACGGGCGAGGACCCACCGGAGCTTCGCGTGAGCCTCTTTGACCTCGTGCAGGCATTCGGCAGCGTCCTGGAGCGTCTCAGCGAACAGCCGACAGTTGAGATACCGGAGGAGACGGTTACGGTCGCAAGCCGAATCCACCTCCTCAGGGCGGTGCTCGCAGACAGACAGGGCCCGGTCCGCCTCAAGGACGTGTTGCGACAGCAGCCGACGGCGGATGCAATCATCGCAACGTTTCTCGCGCTGCTCGAGCTGGTTAAGGCGGGCGCGGCAAGGCTCCGGCAAGGAGAGACCTACGGCGAGATCACTCTATGGAGACCGGTCCCCACCAGCTCCGGTGCTGGAAATGGCGGGCCGGCGGCCGGTGGCCGCGACAGATCTGAGGGCCAGCCGTGAACGAGACCGTCTTCACATTCCCCACGGTTTCCGGAGACGACCACGCGACTGGCACGGAGGAGCGGGCCCGGCGCATTGGCTTGCTGGAGGCTGTGATCTTTGCGGCCGAGCAGCCTCCGACGACCGAGCAGCTGGCAGCAGTTGCGGGAGTGTCCGCGGAGACCGTCAGAAAGGACCTGCAAGCGCTGATGGAAGCCTGCCGGGCGGACGATCGCGGTGTCCAGATCCGCTCCGTCGGCGGCACGTACCGAATCTCGACCAAGCCGGAGCACCACGAAGCCGTGCGTGCGCTCGCAAAGGCAGTCAAACCGAAGCTGAAGCTCTCGCGGGCCGCCCTCGAGACCCTAGCCGTCGTCGCCTACAAGCAGCCCGCGACCCTGCCGGAGATCAGCGCCATACGCGGCGTATCGAGCTCCAGCGGCGTGATCCGCACTCTGCTGTCACACGACCTTGTGGCCGTCGCGGGGAGAAAGAAGGTTGTCGGCAGACCGATCTGCTACAAGACCACCCGAGAATTCCTGGAGCACTTCGGGCTCGACGACCTTTCGGAGCTTCCCACGGTCAAGGAGTTGGAGGAGCTTCTCGGGCCGCCTCCTGACGGGAACGGCCAGCTCGAACTGCTGCCGGCGGCTGGCACCGGCGGGGAGACGGACCTGACGAGCGACGACCGAGGACGCGACTGAGGCTGCGCACAGCCGACCGCGTCTCGCCGGAGAGCAGACGCTGCATTGAGGAGCACACCATGCCTGACCGCATCCACAAGCTCATCGCTAGGGCGGGAATCACTTCCCGCCGAAAAGCCGAGGTCCTCATGTCGGAGGGGCGGGTGACGCTCAACGGAGAGGTTGTCACGGAGCCTGGCACGAAGGCCGACCTGTCCGCGGACACCGTCTGCGTCGACGGCAAGGCCCTCAGCAGCAGGACTGCACGGCGGTACCTGGCGATGCACAAGCCCAAGGGCTGCATCACGAGCACCAGTGACCCGGAAGGGCGCCCCACCGTGATGGACCTCATTGGCACGGAGCTGTCCAAGGGGTTGTACCCCGTGGGGCGCCTGGACTACAACAGCGAAGGGCTGCTCCTGCTGACCAATGACGGCGACTTCGCCAATCACATCTTGTCGGCCAAGAACAAGGTCCCCAAGACCTACGAGGTCAAGGTGACCGGCATGGCATCCGAAGCGGACGTAGCCAAGCTGCGCGCCGGCATGCGGCTCGACGGCAAGGTCGCCCGGTTCCAGTCAGTCCAGCTGCTGCGGATCGCGCAGAACCCCTGGTACCGAGTGACCCTGGTCCAGGGCCGGAACCGGCAGATCCACAGGATGTTCGAGCGCATCGGCCTGTTGGTCGAGAAGATCCGCAGGATCAGCATCGGCAGGGTCTCGCTGCAAGGCTTGGAGCCCCGACAAGTCCGAGCCCTACGGAGGGACGAGATCCGCCAGCTGCTGTCGGAGGACCAGCCGCTGCCTGAGGAACTCAGAGCACCGCCAGTGCCCCGTCGGAGGCCACGTCGGCGGCGCGACCTGCGGCCGAACGCGCGCGGACATCGCAGGCCCCAATCGAGAAGAAGGCCGGGCGGCACACACAACCGTACACGCGGCGGCCCGGGGCCGAGGTCCCAACGCGACCGCCGACCTCGGCAGGCCGGCGGTGCGAGCCGCGGACCGAGGCGGCGCGGGGCTGCCCCCGATCGCAGCTTCAGGCGATCAGACAAACCCCGGCGATCACCAAGCCGGCCCCGGCCCAGCGGCGGACCCCCACGCGCTCGGAGAGGACGACCCGAGCGAGCAGGGTCTCCGCGGCATAGCCGAGGGCCGTCGCCGGGACGACGAAGCTCACATCACGGAACGAAAGCAGGGCCAAGAAGCCGACGAACGACGCAGAGTAGGCCACCAAGGAGGCCAAGAACCACCCGTTAGCGAAGGCCGCTGCGAGCGAGCGCAGCATCACCGCTCCTGCCGTGCTCCGCGGAGCACCCTGTCGGCGCATGGCATGGGCCTTGAGCAAGTCTCCGGCCACGCCGCCTCCCACGACTACCGCCAGCAGGAACGCCGTCACGCTCCGCCCTCGCTGGAGGACGGGGCCGTCGCTCCCACTAGGGCGACCCCGGCGGAGATCAGGAGAATCCCGGCCCAGCGGGCCATTGAAATCTGCTCGCCCAGAAAGGCCGCGCCCAGCACAGCCACGAGGACATAGCCAAGCGAGGTCACCAACAGGACGTAACTGAGGTCTACCCAGCTGAGCAGCAAGGTGTGGGCTGCAAAGAACAGCGCCAGCAGGGCCGTGCCGAGCAGGACCCAAGGGTTCCCGAGACTGCGGACCGCCGACAATGCGAGGGCGGCCGGGGAATATGAGCTGATGTCCCCGATGCCTCGCATCCCGTAGCCCAGCACGACGTTTCCAACCGCGTTCGAGACGATCACAACGATCAGGAAGAGGCGGGTCTTGGATTGCAACGCTAGAGTCTACCACCGGGGGCGAGAAGGCTTGGATTCTCGGCACTCCCCCGGTATACTGCGAATGTACGGGCGCTTGTGGCCGCGGTCAGGTCACGGCGCGCGGCGTCAGGAGACGCGGAAAGGGGGGGCGTACAGGATTCGACGGGATAGCAGTCGTGCTGCAGAGGCATGCCGGGTTCCGAGCTCCCGTTAAACGATCGGACAACAATAACTGCCAACAACGATATGCAGTTTGCTTACGCTGCCTAGGTACTAGGCAGCCGCCTCGGCGTTCGGGCTCGCACGTCCGCCAGAGGCGCCATTCCGCGGGCTGGATCGCAGGGCTCCCGCCTGAAGTCTTGCGGTTGAGATCAACCAGGCTGGGCCGCTGGTGGCTTGTCCATTCTTAGCCAGCGGTCGAGATTCTCGAATGGACTAAGCATGTAGGCTCTGTTCCGCGGCCTGTCTCGGACGCGGGTTCGATTCCCGCCGCCTCCACCATTTCCCAGAAGCGTGCGCCCGCCAGTTGGCGGGCTGCAGGTCTTCCGACCGACCGGCCCGCACCGGAACCGCAAGCATGGCAAGATAGGGCTGCGGACCATGGACTGGTGGATATGGGTGGCGCTCGGCTTTGTGCTGCTGGCGGGAGAGGTCGTTGCTCCGGGGGGCTTCTACGCCGTGTTCTTCGGTCTCGGCGCGCTCGCAACCGGTCTGCTGGCGGCGGCCGGGTGGGTAGAACCCCTCGCGGCGCAGGGAACAGTGTTCGCCCTTCTGTCGGTGGCCGCGCTTGCCGTCTTTCGGCCGCTGCTCACCAAGCGGCTGAGGGCATCTTCAAGCGGCGACGCGATCGACAACTTGGAGGGCTCGGTGGCGAGAGCTTACGGTCCGATCGACGCCGGCGGGCACGGTCAGGTGGAGTTGCGCGGGACCACGTGGAAGGCCAGGAACATGGGCGACAGTCCTCTGATTGCCGGTCAGGATTGCCGGGTCGAGAGGGTCGAAGGCCTGACCCTGTGGGTGCAGGCTGAACGAGGAGAGGAAGGATAGCAATGGACATGGGACTGATCGCGGTGGGGGCACTGCTCCTTCTGCTGGTAATCCTCCTCGCCAAGACTGTGGTCGTCGTGCCGCAGCAGAGCCAATACGTGGTGGAGCGACTGGGAAAGTACGCCGGATCGCTGGACGCGGGTTTCCACATCCTCATCCCCTTCCTTGATGCAGTGGCCTACCGCCACTCGCTGAAGGAGATGGCGATGGACATTCCAGAGCAGGTGTGCATCACGAGCGACAACGTCCAGGTCGGCGTCGATGGCGTGCTCTACCTGAAGGTGCTGGACGCGAAGAGCGCTTCCTACGGGATCGGGAACTACACTTTCGCGATCAGTCAGTTGGCCCAGACGACGCTGCGTAGCGAGATCGGAAGGATCGAGTTGGACAGGACCTTCGAGGAGCGGGCGAACATCAACACCAAGGTTGTGGAGGAGCTGGACAAGGCCACAGAGCCCTGGGGCGTAAAGGTCCTGCGCTACGAGATCAAGAACATCAACCCGCCGCGCGATGTGCTGGAAGCCATGGAGAAGCAGATGCGCGCCGAGCGCGAGAAGCGCGCAGTCATTCTGCAGTCCCAAGGACTGCGCGATTCGGCCATCAACACGGCCGAGGGCGAGAAGCAGAAGATCATCAAGGAATCCGAAGCGAAGAAGCAGCAGCAGATCAACGAGGCCGAGGGCGAGGCCGCCGCCATCACCACGGTTGCGACCGCCACCGCCGAGGGGATTCGCCGGGTAGCGGAAGCAATCGAAGCTCCCGGCGGAGACCAAGCAGTGCAGCTGCGAGTCGCGGAGCAGTACGTGGAGAAGTTGGGAATGCTGGCCAAGGCGAACAACACCATGATCCTGCCAGCAAATGTCGCCGACGTGGCATCGATCATCGCGACGGCAATGGGCGTGATCAAGCAGGGCGGCACACTCCCCAATACCAGCAGCTAAGGCCCTGGCGCGGCCTTCCTGCCATCGCGGCCGCGCCATTCGCGAAGCCCAGGCGGCACAAGGGCAACACCGTGCCCGCAACCTCGGGCCATTTCAGGTTACGGTCGGGCGGGTCCAAGCGGTCGGGCCCCTGCCCGAAGCGCCGTGGAAGGCCTCTCTTCAGTGTGGCGGGCCATCGCGTCGGCATTTCGTCGCGCAGGGTAGCGGTCGTGGCCCACTGACGACCAAAGCGGATGTGCCGAATCGACAGGATTCGGACGGATTCCGATGATTCGACGCTGTTGGCTGGGCCGCTCGCACTTGGGGGGCCAGCCTGAGTGTGAACGATCACGATGCCGCCGCAAGGCAGCCAGCGGCGATCAGGGAGGCATACGGAGAACTTTCAGCGCAGCATGTTAGTCCACTGGGCAGTCTCCGTGCGCCTGCCAAGGCCACCTAATGGAATTCAGAAGCCGCCGTCACAGCCTCGTCCACGCGAAATCGCAACATGGCATCGTAGATCCTCGGCCATTCAAATCGGCACAGGAAGCTACTCGACCGTATCGGAGGACAATGGACAAGTTCTGAGCGATCAATGACGCCCAAGCGGACCATGGCCGATCCGGTCGTCTCACTGCTTCGTAACTATTTTCAATTCAAGGCAAACAGAGTCTTCAGTTGCCCTATTATCCCCTGTCGGTCGACTTCGAATGCGAGAAATGGGTACTCCCGCCGCAAGTAATCAAATGAAATCAGGTTCATCGCGAAGTCAGCCAGCCAACGACAACGCTCGTCGGCCAACTCGTTGCTATTGAGCTTCAGAATGCGAATTGTGGAGACCACATCTAGCCGAGTAGTCCCTACCGCATTGTTGCCGGGGCGAATCAAGCAACTTGGGCAATCTAGGACGAACCAACCGTCACGGACTTGGAACGGGTCCAAAACGGCTTCGGAATCCGCTTTGTTATTGTTCAGCTTCGGTCGTGCGAGTCGATAGTTGCTCCACTCGTATGCCAGCGACGGGTGCTTCGATTTCGGCAGAAAGTGATCGACGGACACACTGTCCCCTCTAACCCTTCGAGACGTGTATGCGCACCGCAAGTATGCACGTCGCAGCTCGCTCTTCGCCCGATTCCAATAGTTGTGCCTCCTAAAGTCCCGGCTTGAGGGACTGGGATTACGCCGCAGGAACTTTGTGCCCGGAACTCGAACTTCTGGGTCAAATGCAGCGTACTCGGGTCTTGAACGGACTGGAATCACAGCTTGGCACCGGCCTGCTCGGCGAAGTAAATCCATCGACGCCAAAACGGATCATCGGAGGGAAGCACCTTCTTCAGCCGGTCCGAGATGCGCTGGATCTCTAGCCGATCGGTCGAGTGGTCCAACTGGAGTTGCACGGCGTCATCCAAGACACGCTCGGCATCCTTCGAGCGGGCATATCTGAGGCCGAATATCGGTGAAGTAAGCCACGACGATACGTCGCCGTGCTTGTAGAACTCTTCCGACCGGAGTCGCACCTCAGTACCCTCAAGGCGCAGGTGGTACAGGGCGTCCGACGACGGGTCGAATGTCGTCTCCAAGGATGCGAGCACGAACGGTGAGTGCGTGGAGACGACGACCTGCATTTGCAAGCGTTCGTCAAGAAGCTCGTCGATATCGAGGATGGCCGGCAGTATAGTTCTCTGCCAAAACGGGTGCAGGTGGGAGTCGAGTTCGTCGACAAGCAATAACAAGCGCTGGGCCGGTGGTACGCCCCTCATCTCAGATCCCAACAGGTGCTCTTGCCATGCCCAGACGATCATGTAAGCGAGTGCCATGATGCGGCGCACACCAACCGACGTATATAGGACTGGCATTTCTCCATAGGGGTGCCTGATCACCGGGATCATCCGAGGGTCGCCGGGTATCCGTTTGGGACTCCCCGGTCGAAGGGTCCCCAAGTCGCTCGGCGATAGACGTGACAGTACGCGCTCAAACACCGAGAACCATCTTCTCCCGGATAGCTGCCAGTTCACCCAATCGCGGACGAGTCCTTCCATACGTCCGGGCTTGCCGTCCCATATTTCACGTGCCGTGAAGTTCAGTGGCGCTTCGTCGGTTTCATCACGGTGGTCGTCCTCTATCGAGAAAGCCCCGTCCACACCCGCGTATACGTACAGGCCGGGTACCTGTGGATACTCTCGCTGGTGGACCCACGTCTGCAGCCGTGGCTCGAAGCGGCTGTAGCATGTGCGGCGGCCAGCGTCGGTAGTCAATTCATACGAGAGACGAGCGATTTCGGTCGCTTCTCTCCCGAAGGGCATCGCGGGCCGACCAGCCCACCTTCTCGTCGCCGCCCACCAAGCCACGTCCAACAGGAACGACTTTCCGAGACCGTTGTCTCCAGCTATGACCGTCAACCTTTTCCCGAGCTCGAGCTTAAGACTGTCGGCCGGGCCAACCTTCGTCATCTCGATAGCTGCCAATGTTCCTTTCGGTTCGTCTGCGTCGGGGGGCAGCTGAATGCCGTGGGCAATCGCCTTCAGGTCGGGGGCTTTCGACTGGACCAGCCGAGGCGGTTGGTCTTGGCTTGCAACGGGGTGCAGTTTGAGAAAATGTGCCGTTGAGAACAGTGCCCTTCGTTCCTTCGACGTGATTCTATACCGTCGAAGAAAATCCGTCACTAGCCCGTCCAACGCTGTGTTCCCCGCCCATTCTTGGTCCTTCGCGGCCCATACGGCAATGGCGGCAAGCGGTGCCCTTCGGTACCCACGAGTTCGAATTCCCGATTTAATCAGATCCACGTAGTCTTGTGCGAACCCCCATTCAGCCGATCCACGTTGATGTAGGAATACGTTTCCAAAGGTCCGTGTATTCGTCGCCTGTAGACCGGTTGAGGCGTAGTTGCTCTTCACCCAAGTCTTGGAACTCTTGAAAGGCTGGAAAAAGTGCGTGCTGTCCGCATCGAGCCGATGATGTCGCTGCAGGTGCGCCTTTGTCACTGTGTCAAGCCTTACTCGCACGGTCGTGCCCACCGGAAGCCCGACCTTCTTGCAGGCTAGGAATGTGATGCCGAGGAATGGATGAGTGGACGTCTTGAGTTCCTCGATTGCCCGCAGTATCAGGGACTCCGCAATGTATGTCATGCGAGCCTTTCCAACGTCTGTGACGCATGGCGGCAAAACTTGCCGTTCAGATCTATTCCGATACCGGATCGTCCTGTTTCGAGCGCGACTCGGACTGTCGTTCCGCTGCCAACGAAAGGATCAAGCACAGTTCCGTCGGTCGGACATCCGATTTTAAGGCAACGTTTGACCAGCGCATCCGGGAACGGTGCCGTGGAAAGCCCCGCGGTGGACCGAGGCCTCGCTGGAATGGTCCACAAATCCTCTTCGATCTTATTGGGGAGTTCATTCTTCTCAAAGTGATAGTGTCGATGCCGAGCGAGCATGAACACGAATTCGTAAGTGCGGCCCGGTCGGTCGCGGACGAATTCTGGCAGCCTATTTGTGCGGTGCCATATGATCGCGCTGCGAAGGACCCACCCGTCCTCGGCCAGCGCTAGTGCGACTCTCCAAGGTATCCCGATGAGCGACTTTCTCTGAAGACCGAGCCCGAGTCCGCCACTCTTGTCCACAGCGCGGAGGCCAAACCGCCTCTTCTTGCTCTTGGCGTCCCTTCCGTGTGACTTGCCCTTGCCGGAGTAGTAGGTGTCGCCAAGGTTCAGGAATGCCACCCCGCGACGCTTGAGAACTCGGCGTGCTTCGGCCATGATTTCACGCAATGCCGACACATACTCGTCTACAGAATCTTCTTTGCCGATCTGACCTTCGACGCCGTAGTCTCGCAGCCAGAAGTAGGGGGGAGAGGTGACGATGCAGTCCACGAACTCAGAATCCATTTCTCTGAGCACTTCAAGTGCCGAGCCCTGGTATATTGCCCATGTCTGACCGGCAGCGATGCCGTTCCAAGTTCGAACTGTGCCGGACTCGCAGTCGGACGGAGCCTGAGAATTGTCAGGGGCGGTGGTGGGCATGTGTTGCCTACGTGGTGGACTCCCGGCGGTCGACGTCCTTGCGGGGTCTGTACTCGTTCCCTAGCAAGATACGGTCCGAGTGGTACGAAGGCCAGCTAAGAGCGGCGTGAGCGAGAGACATTCACTAGCCGTCGCCGCCGTCCGCGCAAGAGGATGTGCGGGCGGCGTTCGTGGAAGGGAAGCTCATCAAGTCTCCGACACCGGCTCGAACATTCATTGCGCTCCCGCTCAGGCTGCCGACGCGACCCAGCGTCATCGAAATGTCTCGCCCAGCGTCCGGCTTCGCTTGATCAGGGATGTGACATGCCCGCTCTGCTGCTCGACACGCTGCTGTCTCCTCTCGCCCTGTGCGAACGATCTCTTCACGACCGCCGTGAACTGCCTTTCCAATTCGGTCATATAGCTCGCCTACTCTCTCGACAGGTTCGCGGAAGGCAGACAGCGTCAAGTCCACGAGGTACGGGGCAGGAATCCTGCCGGGAGCCCTACGAACAGCTAGACCTGTGTGCTTCGAAGGAAGGTCCCCCGAGTGTCTGCAATCAACTGAGACAGAGTAGACCAATCTTCCTTGATCTACACATCGAGTTCGCTGGCCCTCTCGATCCAGCCCTAGATGCGCGTCCACAACCAGCGCATCGTCCCCGAACCTCCGCCGACGATACCCGATCACAGGCTCGGGGCTACCAGCAAGGGTCGGGAGTAACCTCTGATCTGCTCCGAGTGCGGCCACGCAGCCCCTCCCTCCGAATCGCGCTCGCTTGTACTTGCCGCGTCCCGCGCGAGGCGACGCGAGTCCTCTCCGATCCGCGCGCAGTCTCTTGCGATCAACTCCGCAATCTCCCTGCGCTAGTCGTCCAGCCGCCTCCAGAGTCGCTGTGTCAAGTCGCTGACGGTTGCAGTCATCGGTGTAGGGCCTTGCACTCGTCCACCACCAGTACCCCGTCTCCGAATCCAGCGCAGTCAGGTAGTCCCTGCCTTGGCGCGGTACTTCGAGACCCGCATCCCGCAGTATGGCCATGACCTTGGCCCAGTTCCGCACGTTACGGTGCTCGACCCGTTCGAGTAGACATCTCCGGATTCGTTCGCTGGCTGCGGACTCGACCCGGAGGCTGGACCGCGGTAGTGTGGCCTCAACGTGGGCTGGGTGTATGAGCTGCAGCACGCTTGCCCGCTCAGGGTCGTCCGGACGTCTCCAACCGAGTTCGGCGTTGAATGCGTCTCGGAAGGAGCCTAAGGTCTTCTCCCAAACCGGCGGTGTGATCTTGGGGCTTCGCTCAGCCCCGACGTCGCAGCAAGCGGCAACGACGTGGAGCTGTGCACGGGTGTTCGCCTTGGGCACTGCCTCGACCACACGGTCGCCCGGGTTGTCCGGGCGGCAGTTAGGACCAGGACACCAGGGGAATGCGGTAGGAACTCGATGCCGGGTTCTCCTTGCGGCAGGAGGCTTCGAGTTCCAGACCGGAATGAGGCATCGGAGCCCGTTCGCGCTCGTGATCCGGGCTAGCGGCTCGTCCATAACTGGGTCGGTGGGTAGACGGAATGTCAATCCCCACTGCTCGGGCTGGTGACTCCCAGCCTTCCACGCGTCGCGGTGGAACTCCGCGGTTCGGTCGGAGGACTCAGCGGAGGTGGTCTCGCGGTGCCCGGATGAGTGGCGGCCCAAGCTGAGACCTTGGCTGTCGTCAAGCTTCGTCAGACGTGCTCCGGCGAAAGTCGCTTCCGGATGTGGCTCTAGACCCACAGAGGCCAAATGGACACACATCCCACCGCACTGTCGCCGTGACCTAGTAATCCGACCGCCCCGGAGGCTAGACTCGCGCCCGGCACGACGGTCGCCGTACCCTCCAAGCCGGCTGACCGTGCGCCCGAACGCGACGGAGCGCGTCCTAGGTCGCTTCATCATGTTGTGCCTTCCTTGGGAGTGTATCACTGATTGCAGGCGTACCGCAGGAAAGCAATCACCGGACATCCGTCGATTGCAGGGGATGAGCCGCGCACACAGTGCGGCCCTTAAGGTGTCGCGACTCTGGCTTAGATATCAGCGGGGACGGCCGGGGTGTGCGAGCCAACAGACAGCGGCCCCCGAGCGTAGCGGCCCCTCTTGGCGGAAACCTGCGGGAGGAACGCGCACGTTCTGTGAGTACTGGCGATCTCCGATCACGGGCTAGGGTCCTGTACTGTTGGCGTGGCCTGGCAATCACAATGCCCTGTCGTTCCTCGCACCGCCCGAACGGATACGATCGCTCCGTGGTTGTGAAGGATGCGACGCTATACGCGCAAGACCTTGGGAGGATGTCGGCGAGAGGCCATTCCCGAACCATGACCGATGATCTAAAGATGGGCGGAGGGCGGCCAGTCTTGGGCATGCCCCGTGGGGCGCTACGTGGATTACGTTGTCGACAGCGGACATCGCGACCGAGAGATGCAATTGGTCCTCATACGAGACCACTACACGTAAGGGCTGCCATCACCTCAATCTTGAACAGGTATTCTCGGAGACAGTTCAGGAGGAGAGACGATTCCGAGAAAGGCCGCCACACCGGCTTGCTGGGCTTCTGCACTTCGAGGATTGCTGTACGCCGGTCCGGCCTTGAGGCGGTGGGTCAGCGATGATCCTAGGTGAATCCGGATGGGTAGTCAAGAACAACTTGACGCGGAAGTTCTGAAAGTTCTAGGTTTCTCGGGGCGTGTGCCACGGAGATTTCCGGGACTGGTGAGAAATGGCGAAGATCTCATTCATTGCGCTGGGTTGGGTCGGCACGGTGGACGGTCCCCTCTCATGGCCAGCCGATATGGATGGCAAGGAACGGTTCGATCATTCGGACCAACGGATCGAATTGTGCCGGTGTTGACCGCGAGGGCGGAACAACGCCACCCGGTCTTCGAGTGTTTCGACCACAACCTTCCACCGACAGGCCGATGGACTTTCGGACTCTAACGATAGGTCGGAGCGCCGCCTCCGACATCCAGATCCGCGATCAGACCGTCAGTCGGCTGCACGCGGAACTGACGGTGACCGGTGCAGGCCGCTGCTATCTGACCGACTGCGGCTCGCTTCGCGGCACAAGCGTATACAGGCGTGGCGTGTGGACGCCGCATCGACAAGGCTACGTTGATCTGAACGAGAGAGTCCGATTCGGCACATTCGAAACGCAACTGGACCCTCTCCTGCGTGGCACATTGGGAGGCGCTGCGTCAAATCGCGAGCGGGAGGGAACTCATTCCTCTCGGCCCAAGCGCAACATCGAGACCGGACAAGTCGAGGCCGGACGGGTGAACGCGGAATGAATGCTCTTGAGCACGACGAACAGCACTTCAGGATCATCACCGCGCTTGGGGCCATGCTGGTGGGTTGCGCGGTGATCGGGATCCTGTCGCTTGTACTGTCGCCGCCCCAGCCGGCCAGCGGTGAGATCCGGTTGTCTGCTCTCCTGCTGGACAGGGGCAGCGGGCTCTATCCGCTTACGATTCAGAACTTGATGTGGCTGATGTTCTCTTTCGGACTTGGAGAGCTTTGGATTCGATTCCGCCGCGCCAACCGCGAACTCGATCAGCTTGAACAGGGCATTCTAGCGGAAGATGACACTACGATGTTCCGGCCGAAGGATCTGATTCCTGTCTATCGAAGCATCGTCAAGGCCAAGCGAGCCCGCTACTACCGCCTGCAGAGACTGATCCTGCGAATCGTACAACAGTTCCAGATCAGCCGGTCGATCGACCAAGCAAACAGTCTGATGAACTCGAGCCTGGAACTGATGCAGCATGAGATCGACCTTAAGTACAACACGCTCCGCTACCTAGTCTGGCTGATCCCCACTCTGGGGTTCATTGGTACAGTCGTAGGCATCGCTCTCGCTCTCTCGGCAGCCGGAAACATGCCCGATCTCGACAATTCTAACGAGATCCAAGCGTGGTTCGCATCCATGACAACGAAACTTGGGATCGCATTCAACACAACACTGCTGGCGCTGCTAATGGCCGCAGTCTTGGTGTTCATACTGCACATGGCACAAGGCAAGGAAGAGGGAGCGCTTAACAGTGCGGGGCAATACTGCCTCGACAATCTGATCAACCGGCTATACGAAGGTTGAGGGAGGCAAGGGCAATGGCCAAGAAACTGAACGAGGACGGCGTACCGGTGGAGATTCCCTCGAACGTCCCAAGACGAACCAAGTCGCTGTTTGCCGGCTTGAGACTCGATCGGCCGGAAAAGAAGCGTCAGTCCGCCGGCGACGTTCCGACCAAGGTCACAGGTCAAGACCGGATCGATCGACGGTTTGACGACGAGCCACCGACGAGGCCGGCAACTATACTCCGCGGTTCGACCCCCGATGCTGGTCCACAGAACATGGGAGAGCCTCGGACGGTGATCGCGGGAGGCTGGCGCAGAGACGCTGCTCCGCAACGGAAGACTGACGTGGGCGAGACGGGCCGCGGGTCCGACTTCATGGACGACCCCGTGGTGGGATGGCTTGTGGTCGTGGACGGCCCCGGCACTGGGGCGTCGGTGCAACTGGGAAGCGGTCAGAACAGCCTCGGGCGCGGTGCCCAAGCCCGAGTGAGGCTCAACTTCGGTGATCCTCAGATATCGCGTGCAACCCACGCCACCGTTACATACGATCCCAAGGGCAACCGCTTCTACATTCATCAAGGCACTGGGGCAAACCTGACCTACCTGGAAGGCAAACCTGTCCTAGCACCTACTCCGCTGCCGTCAGGCAGTGAGATCGTTCTGGGGGATACGACACTGCGATTCGTCGCACTGTGCGACGACGGGTTCAACTGGACCGATCGGCACCCGGGCGAGCAGTAAGAGTGCAGGCAGACATCGCTTGGGGCCAAGTCCAAGGGAATCGACCATCCCAGCAGGACTCTGCACTCTGCCTCTCGTGGCCAAATGACCGTCACCTGCTGATTCTGGCGGACGGCTTGGGCGGCCACTTGGGGGGTGACGTCGCAAGTGCCACCGCCGTGGAGAGCTTTCGTGACGCCTTTGTTGCGACTGCCCCGGAAACGGCGACCAGGGATCGATTGCTCGGCGGTCTGCAAGAGGCGAATCTGGCGGTGTTTGACCGCGCGCAAGCTTCCCCGGAGTTTCTTGGCATGGGAACGACAATTGTGGCGGTCGTCATTGAACATGCCTCGTTGAGTTGGGTGAGTGTCGGTGACAGTGCGTTGTGGCTGCTCCGAGACCACGAGATTCGTCGGCTGAACGAGGACCACTCGGTCGGGGGAATGCTTGACCGGCGGGTGGAGGCATGCGAGATTAGCGCGGAGGAAGCCGCGAACGCGCCGGGCAGATCCGAACTCGTAGAGGCGCTGATGGGGAACGATGTCACTCTGGTCGACGCTCCCCGGGATCCCGTACGTCTTGACTCCGGCGATGTCGTGATTCTGGCCAGCGATGGCATCGCGACCTGCGACGACGCCAAGTTGGTCCAGATCGCGACCGAATTGAAGCAGCCTTCGACAGATGTGGTTGACGCCATCCTCGAAGCCGTAGAGCAGCGAGCAGGACCGGGGCAGGACAACGCGACCGTCATCGTGGCACAGGTCAATCGCAACCTAACAGATGAGTAGGCTGAGAGTTCAATGACTGGATTCCGAACAGTTCTCTTGCTTGCCATGGCTCCAGTGCTGGGATCAAGTGCCCATGCCGAGAGCGTGTTCCGCGTGTTGGTACGGAACGATGGGGCCGTGGCAGCTTCGGGCTTAGGCGTACTTGTGGCGGATGGCATCCTTCTGACAGGCGCGAGCTTGATTGCCAAGGGCCAAGAAGCACTTGTCGAGGATTCCGGGTCCGGAGCCACGATCGTCTCGGAGATTCGGAACACAGCGCCTGAGGCCGACCTGGCGCTTCTCTCAGTCCCAAGTCTGAAGGGCGAGCCCATACCGCTGGCGCTCAGTCCGTCCGGTCCGGGACGCCACGTCTACTTGCATGGTTTGGAGGGTACACGGCGGGAAGGGGTCTTCCATTCCGAGTTCACCAATGATGCGGAGCAGGTACGGTATCGGTTCACCGCCCTTGCGGGCAACGACGAGCATGCGGCTCCGCTCTTGAACAATTGCGATCAACTGCTCGCAATCAGCCAAATTCTCGACATCGAGGAAGACCCACCAGCCGACGCACGGTTTGGCGAGAGCAATGCACTCCCCGACGTCGTCGCATTCCTCGAAGCGAACGAGGTTGAGCACGAGATCACCGACCGGGGTTGCCCATCCTTGGAAGAGCAGCTCTCGGAAGCGGCGAATTCGGGTCAGCGCCTAGAGGAAGAGAAGAACGCTCTTGCGGAAGAGATCAAGGCACTCGAAGAAGCCGTGAGCGTAGGCACTCAACAGCGGTCCGAATTAGAGGAGAGTCTCGATTCGAAGAAAGCCGAGCTTGCGGCCAAGCAGGCGGCCTTGGACGACGCACACAGTCGCCGTGCGAACCTCGAGCAGCGCATCCAGCGAACCGAAGCCGAGCGGACCCGGTTCGAGGATGAGCTTAAGCGTGCGGAGGAGGAACTGGAGCGGGCAAGGCAAGAGCTAGCCGCGCGCGACCGCCGGGAAGAGGCATCGCGCCGAGTGCAATGGTACGTGGGAGGAGGAGTTGGCTCCGCACTCCTGATTCTTGCGGCCCTACTCTTGCAGAGGTCCCGGAAACGGCGATCGGAACTCGAGCGGACAACTGCCGAGCTCGAAGAGGCCCGAGACAGTCTGGAACGCAGCAGCGCGACGTTTCCCGATGCGATCTTGAAGGGAAACGGACCTGACGGCCAGGAGATACGAATCAAGATCATCGGCGACTCCCTCGCTCGAGCGGAGAAGGGCCAAATGATCGGTCGATCGTCCGGAGACGCCGATTATGTTGTCGCGGAACAAAGCGTATCCCGACGACACGCCCTCCTTAGGGTCGCCGGGGACGCAATGACAATTGAGGACTTGAACAGCATGAACGGGACTACCGTGAACGGGACCACGCTCAGGCCAGGGGAGGCTATGGCTCTTCCGGGCGGATCGACGGTGACGCTCGGCGACGTAGAGATCGTGGTGCAGTTCCTGTAGGGCGCAACATGAGACTTCGGCGGCGCGAGATCAACGTCTTCTCAATGTCTGCATTGGACTTGTTCGCGTCCGGCATGGGGGCCTTCATCCTCCTGACGGTGATGGCGCTACCGTTCTTCCCGAATACTGGAGACTCCGAGGAACGAATCGAGGAAGTCAAGCGCGAGCTCGCCAGCGCCCAGGAGGAGCGAGACGCAGCGAGAAACCAGGCAAGCTCCCTTGAGCGCGTTCTGGAAGAGCTCCAGCAAGGCGAGAGCATTCGAGAGGCCCTCGAAGCAGCACTCACGGATGCCCAAGCGCAGCTAAGCGATGCCGACCAAAGGTTGCGCGAATTGGAGGAAGCGCTAGCAGAGGCTACCAAGCCAAAGCCTGAACCGGTAGTGAACGATCAGCGCGAACGCGAACTTGAGAGAGAAGTCGCAGAAGCCAAGAAACAACGGGACGAAGCGGAGAGCCGTGCCCGCAGTCTGGAACAGGCATTGGCGAAGGCCCGAATGCCAGACCTCGACGTTGTGATTTGCCTCGATGTGACTGCGAGCATGACAGCGCAGATCGAAGGCCTGAAGAGGGAGATCGCCGTCCTGGCTCGGATTCTGGACAGTCTGACACCATCCACTGGTATCGGTGTTGTCGCTTTCGGGGACAGGCGTTGGATGGAGCCCATGCACGTCCAGCCAATCGTCCCGACGTCGAGGATTCGCGAGCTGCAAGTCTTTGTGAATCGGCTTAGACCGAACATGGACCCGAACGCCGGCCGAAATAGGGACGGGCCCGAGGCCGTGGCGACTGCTGTCGAGCGGGCCGTCGATCTCAACTGGCGACCGGAGAGCGAGCGTCGCTATGTGATCGCTGTCACCGACAATGCCGCATACCCGTCACGAGAAGCGGTAGCCATCCAAGTTGCACGGGACTTTGCATCAGCAGAGGGCCACCATGTGTCCGCGGTTCGGGCAAACTTCACCCAAGTCCAGTCTGACCGGCAAGCGGCTGACCGGTTCTTGCGCCAACTCGCCCAGGCTGGCCGGGGGCAGTTCATCGACGCTGCAGGAGGCGAGTCGATGATTGGCAGCATGCTGCTCGCGATAATCGGCACCTGATGATTGCGAGATCGAGGATCCGCCGAGCCGAAGTCTTTGTTGCCGTGGCCTACGCGGCGGCCAACGGTGCTGCTGCAGAAGCGTCGCCTCATCCGATGCTGCGTGGACCGGCGCGATACTGAATGACATCCGTTGAGAGTTACAACCCACGCGTTCACGCACATTGGGCAAAGAGACGAGAATCAGGACCGTCATCGAATTCTGCGCTCACCTGATGGGGCGTCCTGCCTCGTGGTGGTCGCCGATGGACTTGGCGGCCATCGAGGAGGTGCACTTGCAGCCCAGACCGTCGTCGATACGGCGGAACGACTCTGGGACTCGCGCGTGGATCTTCCCGCCCCGGACGAGTTCTTACGGTCCTTGGCGCTGGAATGCCACGATGCCTTGAATGAGGCCGGAGGCAAGCCGCCGCTCGATCCGCTAACCACGGTGGCGGCCCTCCTAATCGAAGAGTCCGGCGTCACATCCCTGCACGCGGGTGATAGCCGTGTAATGCAGTTCTCGGGCGACACGCTCACGAACCGTACCCTTGACCACTCGATCGGACAGTTGAGCGTCCTTCGTGGCAGGATCACCGAGAGTGAGCTGGCCACCCACCAGGATCAGAAGATGCTGTTTTCGCACTTGGGCGGTGGCGGCAGTCCAGAACTGGAAGTCAATCGGTGGAAGTTAGCCCGTGGAAGGCGGTTCATCGTTTGCAGCGACGGCTTCTGGGAGGTCTTTGGTCCTACGGAAGTGCCGGAACTGTTCGAGTCTGGCGACCCGGAGCGTGAGGTGATGACCCGCTTTGTTAAGAAACTGGAGGAATTGGAGGATCACGACAACACAACTGTCGTAATGGTGGACATCGACCCCGGACTGAGCACCGGTTGGTACTGGCTCGCGCTCGCTGCGGTCTCCCTCGTCGGTCTTGGGACGGCTCTGGCACCGCATGGGGGATTGAGATCCGGGCAACCGCCTCTCCGGCAATCGGCAGATACAACACTGATTGGTGAAGCCCTAGAAGCTAGTTCGATAGGCATTTCCGAAGCAGGCAGCGAGTCTCGAGTCGACTTGACGACGCAGACTACTGGCGAGGGACGAGAGCAGATCGAGTTCCCGCCAGCGACGTCAAGAACGGAGGGGGCTGTGGCTGAAGGCGTACCTACGGAGACCGGCTACGAGGACGCGACTAAGGAGACCGAATCCCACAGCGGTGAGGGCATGGGGCCGGCCATGCCACCGACTCACCTCGACCGAGTAGGATTCCGGACCGAGATCGGCCTGGCTCCGGACAGATCCGTATCCCGAGCGGTAACGGACGAGTTGCGCACAAAGGGAATGATCGGGCCAGAAGACGACCTGCGACAGCGCGAACCGGAAGGCACGCTCAACGGGAACACACTAGTCCGCCTCAGCCAAGAACATCGCGGAATTCCCGTGTACGCTGCCGAGGTTGTCGCCACCGTCAATGGAGAGAGGCTAGTTTCTGTCCAAGGCCAAATCGCTTCCAGCATCGACTTGCCACGCAGTCGCCCACGAGACTACGGGGATACCATCTCACAGGCAGAGCATCTGCTTGGGCAGAACATCGACGCACAAGACTCGGGCTCGATGGTGATCTTTCGTGACCAAGCCCAACGGGACCACGTCGTTTGGAGCGGTCTGGTGTTGATCGACCGCGGCCAGGAGCACGTGTTGTTCGATCCCGAGAGTGGCGAGATCCTGCGTCGAGTTCCCGCAAACGTCAGACTGCCGGCAGCGGTGGAGAAGTAACCGGATGGTCCAGATTCACCCATCCTGTGCTGGCCTCGCTCAAGCTGCGACCGCGGTTCTAGTGCTTCTGCTCTTTGTGGTGAGTGGGGCCGCTCAAGAGAGTGGTGGGGATGGTAGCAGCGTCACGCTGAACCTCAAGGGTGAAGCACACGACCTGACTGATCATGCGTCGGTCCAAGATTGGGTGTCGAAGAGTCTTCACGCCAAGTTGGGACTTTCATCCGGAAATAGGCTCGACGTGAGCCCAAACCCCAAGAAACTAGCCAATTCCACAGTCTATACCATCAGTCAGCACGCCCACGGCCTGCCGATCGTAACCATGGAGTCTCGGTTGATTCTGGATCCGGATGGGAACCCAATCGTCCTACTGGGTCACCATAAGGAACTCCCTGTCCCGCCCGACACTACACCCTCGCTGAGTGTCAACGACATTCTGGAACGGTGGGGAATGTCGGAGGAGGACGTGGCGTCCAAGCGGCTAGTATGTTGGCCAGACGGAACTCGGCTCATTCTCAGCTACGAGCTTGAAGGCGTATTCCAAGACGGGCCTTCTGGGTTCGAGCGCATATACGTAGATGCCCATGCTGGGAATATCATCGAACGCTTTCCACTGGACCTTCACGGACTTGAGCGGCGCATCTACGACTTTTCCAAAGCCTGTCGGGCATCGCGCGTGCGTTCGCTTGTACCCGACAGGCGGTCCGTCCGAATGATGACGACAGCGCTGCGTCGACATCTCGTCAGAAACGAGACCTCCCGTTCCAGCGGCGATCGCTCGACCGACCAGCTGTTCGAGGTGTTTGGAGGTTTTCACCGCTTCCTCGAAGAAATTCTGGGCATGGATAGCTTCGATGACGCCGGTAGTCCGATCAACGGACTTGTCAATGTGAGATTCCATCCGAAAAGGATGACTCCTCAGTGCGTGGGCGAGGAATTCAACGCATTCTGGAGCAGTTCATTGAAGCTCGCTGCCTTCACTACCCGGGCTCTGGAATATAGCGAAATGGTGGGACATGAGCTCGGGCACGGCTTGGTCACGAGTGGGAGCCGCCTAATCTATCAGGGCGAGTCGGGGGCACTCCACGAATCGATCGCAGACTCGATTGGTGTCACGTTTCGAGCTTGGATCGAGACGAACGGAAATCCTGCTGGAAAGCTGCCCGTCGATATCTGGGACGTTCGCGGGCCGACAGGCCCGATACGAGACTTTAGGAACCCCCGAAGAGTGCGCGGGCTACCTAATCATTACAGTGACTATCGGTTCCTGCGAGCAGACATCGACCATGGCGGAGTTCACGTCAACTCATCTATTATCAACCAAGGTTTCTACTTGCTCGCAGTGGGAGGCCATCATCCTGACATCCATACGGGACCGACTGTTACAGGCATTGGGATTGCCAAGGCCATCGAGATCTTCGGTCGAGCTGGGTTTAACATTCTAACGCCAAACTCTAGCTTCGCGGACGCCCGTCAAGCCTTCGCTTACGTCGCTGAGATTCTCCATGGTGAAGAAAGTCCAGAGTGGGTCGCCACACACACAGCAATGGATGCAATCGGCGTCCCAGGCTACTGGCAACGCCCGACTTCTCCGCTGCCAGATCCTGTTGCACAAGACATCCAAGCTCCTGAGGAGTCAGCAGACCCAGAACCGGAACGCACAAATCAGCCGGAGCGTGAGGCAGAGCCTCCAGCCACCTCAGATCCTCTCGACGATTCAGAGCAACCTGTGGCGTCTCCGAGCGGGCCAACACCTGTGACCAAGACTACTCCTGCTCCCAAGACCACAGATCCAAGTCCAACAAGACACGATACGAGGCCCACGACCCCAAGGAAGAATCCGAATTCGCCAAGGATGCCGACAGTTCCCTCTCGCCTGAGTCCAGAGACCGAGACTCAGCCGACTCGAGATCAGCCGAGCACGCCAGTGAACATACCAACCTTGGGCGCGGCGTTGATCGTGTTGCTAGGAACAATACTTGCACTCTTGAGAATCCGAGCGTACGGACGGGCTGCTGATCGGGGAACGGCTACCTCAATGACAGAGGATCTGGACTTGCAGCGGCCCGATTCAAGTAAAGCGGCTAGCGGACGAGCACTTGGCTCCTTTCCGGCAAGCCAGGCCGTCGGCTCGCTTGCGGCACTTGATGGATCAAGTCGGATCAGTTTGCCCATGCACTTACTTCAATCATCGGAGGGTGTGGTGATCGGGAGGGCACCAGAACTGTGCCACGTGAGTGTTGCAGACCTCAGTGTGTCTCGACGGCATCTGAGATGCCGAATCAAGGATGGCCGAATCTGGATCGAGGATCTGAATTCCACGAAGGGGACTGAAGTGAACGGAGAGCGATTGACGCCGTTCCGACCGACTAGAGTTGCAGGGAGCCAGTTAGTGCGAATCGGAAACAACAGCTACGTACTATCCACCAACGAAACGCCCAAACCGAGACCGTCTTCCCGGCACAATTTCAAACCGTAAGGCGGTCACGCAGTCACCTCACCTTGAGACTGCGGTCCCGATTCGACCACCGCGTCACACGCCCGTCCCGCGTCGAGATCTGCACCGAACTCAGTCCGTACATCCACACCTCGCGCCCGAGCGCATCGGACCTCGTCGTCGTGTTCGGCGTTCCCTGCAGACGCAGCACGTCGTCTCTGTGCGAACCTCGCGTGAACGCTACCCGTGCATTGTCTGTCCCCTCCTGTAGTGCTGTTTGAGTCGAGGCATTCTCCCAATGCGGTCCCGCCCAGATCAGAACGAGAATCGCTACGAGGCCCGCGACCACGGTCCTATTCCACCATTTGAAGGTCGAGCGATCCCGCGTTGGTCTTGGTGTTTGCGCGTTCGAGTGCCGACCAGGACCATCAGGTTTGGATCGCTAGTTAGCATCGGAGGCAATATCCGTTGTCAAACTTGAAACCCACCAAGTATAGCAAGCAACACCAAAGCCTTCGATAGTCACAGATGTGAAGAATGACAAGACAGAGGCCATGGTTAGACCCAACCGTTTTCTATACAAGATTCCGGTGGCTGCGACTACACAAATTGCCCACACAGCCAAGAATTCCTCAAGGAATTCTGCCGAAGTGATTGCCCTAATGAACATAGAGGCTCCGAGGATATACCAACAGGTAGCCAAAGGCTTTCTATGCGGTTCGCGGGCTCTAGGTGGCAATAACATCGTTCGCCTCCAGCAAAACAACACCGCAAATAGCATCATCATTCCGGGCAGATGAAATACTAATGAGAGACCGAACAGCTGTTCATCAGCAGATTCTCGTGAGGCCCATCCAGCGAAAATCAACAACATGCTTAGCACACCAACAACGGTTCTAGTTAAGAACTTGTTCGCATGAGATTTTCGGTCTTTCCTATGGATCGAATCATAGGTTCTGGCGTCCTCGAGCACCGGCAATCTTCGGGGTTTCTCATTCTTATTGGTGTCCCTTTTCCGATTAAAATTCTCAGCATTCAATGAAGCCGATCTGAGTCGATGCAATAACTGGTCGCAGTTCTGTATTCGCTCTTTCTCTGGCAACACAATGCAATTGTCGATTGCATCCAAGACATCATCGGAGAATCTGTCTGTTCCGAGTTCCCGAGCCTTTGGCAGTGGGTCCGGTTTACCTCGAGCGATTGCACTGAGCCGACTCTCAACTCTGGTAGGGTTTGGAGGTGTCCAAGGTGGCTTCCCACCTGCCACGATCCGCCAGAGAACGGCACCAATCCCGTAAACATCGGTCCAAGTACCAAGATCTCCGTCTCCTATCTGTTCAACCGCCGCGTATCCCTCGGTGTAAGGAGCCAAAGACTTCGTCTCTACCGGGTCAGGAATCGGTTGGGCGGCAGGGCCGAATTGGGCGGATTCGTTGTCTGGAGGGTTTGAGTACGTCTACTGAGAGGCAGAGTTGTCGAGCGTCCGCAGAAGTTGATGACGCCATGTGCGATAGAGAAGTACTTGCAATGAAATGGAGCACAGCCACTGTAGCTACTGCTTGCAACTGAGATCCGCGCATTCGGGTGCGCCTAGCCGACACCACACCCGGTTCCCCGCTTCTGCGGCCGAGGCCGACCTGCGCCCCGCTGGCCCTGCCACAGTCACTGTGCATACTCTCTCATCTTGGCCGCGCCCAAGCGCCCATTTGGC
>JAPPMC010000302.1 GCA_028819235.1 Bryobacterales bacterium | reverse complement strand
TGCTGCCGCCGAACCGCGTCCCCAAAGGCGACGCGACCAAGGATCGTCTCCGGCACGCGTCCCAAATATCAACAAAAGAATGTGCCTGGCCTAGAGGGCCTCCGCCGCCCTCAGTTGCGGCGGTCCTTCCACGCGCCCCGGTCGAAGCGAGGTAGGATGCCTAGGACTTGACAGGGCACAACGTGCGGCCCAGGGTCGCAGACCGGAATGTCTCCCACGCCCTTGGAGGGATCTTCCCCAATTTCGGGCCGTAGCCTGTAGATCCGCGAAGAACCTGCTCGACTGATGTAACCTAGATACGGGGCCTGACATGTTTTTCGTAAATTTGAGCGTCGTTGCGATAGCACTGACACTCTCACCATTCACCTCCTACGCTGAGGAGCTCCGTCCGTCCAAACTTAGACCATACGAATTGGGGCCGGATGGCTCGCTGGTGGTGGCAGGCTCGTCCGGGCAGTCTGTTCGGACCACCGCACGAGATCCACTTGGGCTGTACGCTCGGACCACCAGAGGGTCGGCCGTAGAGGCCAGCATAGGCGGCAACAGCGAGTTGGCGCGACCTAGAGAAGAAATGGCACTGAGATCTCTGGCCATCGAATCGCCAAACAATTTTCTAATCCTCTCAGGCGTTTCAGAGGAGAAGGTCGATGAGATGGTGACCGCGGCGAAAGCGCTCGCTCAGGACGATTCCAGTAAGCAGCAATTACAAAGTTTGATAAAAGAGAAGAGACGAGAAGCTGAGAAAGCTAAGGATTGGAAGAGAATGGCACTCTTTCTGCATCTAAACCAGATGCTGGATTCCGAAGATCTCCGCTAAGGGGATGAAAGCCGAATGAGAAGCCCACCCAGATTGAGGATTCGACCATGTAGAGCTATTTGCTTGCCCGTGATTCTCGGATTCTTGATTGTTTTTCCTAACATTAATGCTCAACAGGAAGGAGATCTCTCGGAGCAGCTAGATCAGCTTGCAACCGTGGCTTTGTCGCAAGAATCACGTGCCCCTCAACTAGAGGATCGGAGGATAAGTCTGATCAGGGAAAACAACTTGCTCATTGCTGCAGGGGAAATGCTCACAGAAATCCTCCGTTTCGCGTTCCTTGGGATGCTGGTGCTGCTTGTCCCTAGAATCATTCGCCTACTACTTAAGCACTCGTCTTCCCAAAGTGCGGCAGACACCGTCACAGTCGCAGGAATCGTCCTCATAATATTTGCGATTGTAGCTGTCGTCATTGTGGTCGATGACGACAAACAGTTGACGACTTCAATCGGAGTTCTAGGAACGATTGCAGGATATCTCTTCGGTACAGTTGGGCGTTACTCTTGACCTGAATGAGAGCGCCAGATGAAGACTCGGCTCCACTAGATCCCGGAAACCCTGGCCTAAGGTAGACCTAGGGCCTACTCGCGAGGCGTTCCGGGCAAGTTGGCGCCCCGTTCACGAGCGACGGGCCTGGCCCCCGGTGGGTCGGGTGTTGTTGCGCTTCAGGACCAAGCGCGACGATGCCCCGATTCTGGGGGGGAAGGCATTCGCTCCCTTGACGCCAAGTCGGCAGTCCGGTACCGGCGCCGGGTCGAACCTAGGGGTCCGGCGGCGCATGCAACGTGCGGGCCAAGTCTGTCGCGAGGCCCGAAGCCTGGGGGCAGGGGGCCTGCCCATGCCCCATAGGTGGCACTTGACAATTGCACCCCTCGTGTGGCATCCATGAAGCATGGTCGATCAGCATTGCATCGTAGCGACCTTGGCCACCCCAGCCGCTGTGGAAACCCTCACGATCCTGCTTGCTCAGGCCGGAGCCGCGAGTCGCACCCAATTCGCACGCCAGGTCTGCCGCCACTTCGGCTTCCGCGATGCTCGCGACCACCTGCAGCTCGCCAGTTGCCAGAAGGCCTTGCGCAGCCTGCACCAAGCCGGCCGCATCGCCCTGCCCGCCGCTCGCCACGGCGGTCGCTTCCGCGGCTGCCGACCGCGCCGCCTCGGGCAGCCCATCCCCGAGCCCGTCGACGTCCCCGCCAAGGCCGGCAGCGTCGAAGGCCTGCGGCTGAGCTTGGTGACAACCTCCCGCCAGCGGCGCGTGTGGAACGAGCTGGTCGCCAGCGAACACCCCCAAGGCGCCGCCGTCCACGTCGGCGCCCAACTGCGCTACCTGATCGAGTCCAGCCACGGCCTGCTGGGGGCCGTCGGCTTCGCCGCCTCGGCCTTGGCCGTCGCTGCCCGCGACCAGTGGATCGGCTGGCACCCCGCAATGCGCCGCAGGCGCCTGCACCGCATCGTCGGCCTCTCCCGCTTCCTGATCCGCCCC
>JAPPMC010000051.1 GCA_028819235.1 Bryobacterales bacterium | reverse complement strand
CCTTCGGGCGCGGCAGCATCAAAACTGTCATCATCAGTGGCGAGTCGAATGTTGGCGGCGATCCGGCGGAACATGTCCAGCCGCTCTCTCGACTTTGGGGACAGTCGCTCTTTTAGCCAATCGCGGCGATCGTCCACCGACAGGTTGTCGGGGATTTCGGAAAGGCTGGCATCACCCGCTTGCAGCGCGTACATCGCATCGCTGTTGAGGGGCGCAACCTTGTCTAATTCCTCGGTGTATATACGGTATGCGGGGAGTCCGGGTAACCCGCAGACCCGACCGTGCGAGTACGGGTCAAGGTCCACGAGTTCCGACTTCCCGAGATCACGCGCGAGTTTGCGCAGGTAGTCCGCGAAAGGGCACTAAGTGGCAAGCAAAGCACGCTTGACGGCGGCGGGTTCCTTGCGGATGACCTGAAGTAGCGCGGCAGCGGGGCCGCTGACTCGGCGCGAGCCCTGCTCCCACTTGCGGTATCCCGAAGGGCTCATGCCCAAGAGGGGCGCCATCTCGGCTTGAGTGAGGTGAAGCGCCTCGCGGACCTCACGTGGCGAAACCGCCGCGTGCACGATGGCTGGACCCTCGCCCTTTGCGTGGGCGAGGGCTTCGCGGAGCGACTGGATGAGTTCGTCGCCGAAGTTGGTCATGGTTCACTTCTCCTTGTTGCAGTCCTGATCGCTGCGGCGAGCCGCGCGACCGTTCGGCGCTCGGCCGGCGTGAGGTCGGTCTTGGCCGACTTCGCGTAGGCCAGTAGCGCGTAGACGGGCGTTGCGTCGTCGAGGTAGTAGTAGACGACGCGACCGCCGCCGCGCTTGCCAGCCCCCGCAGCACGAAAGCGGAGCTTGCGCACGCCACCGGTTCCGGGGATGACATCGCCGGTGAGTGGTTCGGTGGCGAGGAGATCGATCAACTCGCGTTTCTCTTCGTCCGCGAAGAGCTTGGCTGCCTGGCGGGTGAATGTCGGCGTCTCCGCTACCGTTTGCATCGCGATCTTATAGCCCATTGGGGTACTTCTGGCAAGCTCTGCAAGCGAATGAGAACTGCTGGGGGCAATGTCACGATCAGGCCTGATTGGCGTGAATTCGCGCGTGGATGTCAATCACCCGAATACCAAGAGCGATGTCTGATGCCATCGCGTGGGAGCCCGGTCAGGACTTCGGGGACGGTCTAGAGGAGCCCGTCGCTGCGAGTATGGCGTCGAAGTCCTAACATACTCGTTACTGATCCGAAGAGGGGTGTGACGGCCTCAGCTTCTTGCGGTCTCAGACCTCGCGCCTAGGGGGCTCGAGCCGAACTGCATCCGTCGCAGTGAACAGATCTACGTCAAGTACTCACCCGGCACCCGGTTCCACCTGAACGGGAGGTCCGGTTCGCGCTTCAGTATTTCGCTTGGCACATCGCCTTCCCAGCCTGGCGGCACGTCATTGGACCGACGGTAGAACCATCCCAACAACACCGTGCGCCGCTCGGTGGAAGCGTTCGGATGGGTACCGTGAAGCAACCGTGCGTCGGCGATGAGGAGTTGACCCACCGAGACCGGCACGTCCACCGCGTCCGGGTGGCTGTAGAACATCCAATCGTTGGTCTCCTCAACCTCGTAGCCGCCGCTCTCGTGGGGCGGGATCAGATGATCGTGCAGGTCGACTCGGCGGCGGTGGCTTCCCGGTATCACGCGCAGGCATCCGTTGGCGACATCGGTATCCGTGAGATACCAGTTGAGGAATACCTGCTGCGGCCAGGGCGACTTGCTGATCGGGTCGTCCCAGCGCGCCCAGTCCTGATGCCAATACAGTGCGGGTGCACCGGCGGGTTTCGAAATGATCTGGAAGGTGCCGCCGGAGCGGAAATCGTCCAAGCCCAGCGCGGCCATGATCGCCTCCGGGTGCTCGATCAAAAAATCCACTAAATCGTCTCGGGGGAGGCCCGGGTGCCGCTTCGAGACGTTCCGTACGCCGCTGATGTGGATGTCCGAGCCCTGGTATTTCCACCTCGCCGGGTGTTTCGTGGTGGCCAGCCATTCGTCGGACCACGCTTGTAGTTCCTTGAGCTTGCCGCCGGGCAGCCGGCCGTCGACGATGCAGTAGCCTTCGTCCAGCAGCTGCTTCCGGGCTGCCCGCATGTCGAGGTCTCTCTGCAACTGCCAGCCCGCCGTCCCTAGGAAGCACGAAATCTACCAGTCCTGGCGATCCCGGGCCAATTGGCGTTCGTCACCACGCCGGCCAGTCGGTGCCACCGACCCATCCGGAGGTTTGGGACGGGCCGGGTGGCCGAGGGCGGTCGCCCGCCCCCGGCTCCCACAGATCCGG
>JAPPMC010000104.1 GCA_028819235.1 Bryobacterales bacterium | reverse complement strand
CCGCCGGAACGGCGGGGCCTGCGGCGTGGACGGGGAGACGTTCGAGCACATCCGGGAGCAAGGCGTGGACCGGTGGCTGGGGGAATTGGCGAAAGAGCTGCGGGAGAACACCTACCGACCGGAAGCGGTGCGGCAGGTGCTGATCCCGAAGAAGCAGCCGGGGAAGTTCCGCCCGCTGGGCATACCGTGCATCCGGGACAGAGTGGCGCAGACAGCGGCGATGCTGGTGCTGACGCCGATCTTTGAAGCGGATCTGCAAGCGGAGCAATACGCCTATCGGGCAGGCCGGAGCGCGCAGGACGCAGTGCGTCACGTGCATCGGCTGGTGAACACGGGCCATCAGGAGATCGTGGACGGGGATCTGAGCAACTACTTGGAGCGTGCTTCATACTGCCCCCCTGTTGCGACCGAGGCGACCACAACGGCACAGCGCTGGCGTTTCTTCAAGATGTTGGTTCATTGACATTGACTTCATACAATATGTTGTTCCGCATCAGGCATCCGACGGCCGGACCGGATCCTTGACCGCTGGACTTGACTCATTGCGACTGGCCTCTTCCCGCTCCTGTTCGCTCTCAAACAGGCTCGGCTGGCTGTTGGCCGGAACCCGAATCCGCAGCCCGCGCCTGCGGCCCTTGCAGATTGTGACCGCATCCAGCTTGCCACGCCGGATCCATTCCAGCACGGTCGGACGGGACACCCCCAGGCGGGCCGTCGCAACGATCATCGGCACGTAGCCCGGCGGGGCCTCGGCCACGAAGCGCTCGCGCACCTCGCGCGACAGGCGGATCTTCCACGGGGCTCCCGGCGTGACCTGCTCTCCGGCCAGGAAGCCTTCATTGAGCATGCGGTGGATCGTCGACGGGGCCACTCCCAGCTGCCTGGCCGCCTGCCGCACATTGACGACCTCACCGTCGGGAGCGTGCTCAGGCGGCCGGTAGCACGCGATCTTCCAGTGGTTGCGCAGACTGGCGACGCGTGCCTGGGTGAAGCGCAGTCCCCGTGCCGTGCGGCGGCCTTGGCGGTTGAGGACGCCGGCGATCACTGCGTCGGGATACAGGGCCGCCAGCCTGCGCAGCAGCGCGACGGTCTCTTCACTGGTGCGCATGGCTGTCCGCGGCTTGCGCGACGGGCGCGGGACGACCAGATCGGTGAACTGCCCGCTGCGCCACACCATCCGGATGCGGGCCTCGCCGGAATCGCGCGGTGCCGCCAGCACGACCTCGTCCAGCAGCGTCCGCAGCAGTTCCTTGCGGTCCCTCATGGTCGTGGTCGGCGCTTCCCAAGCCCGCGGCAGGTCCTCGCTCCAGGCCAGAAGTGCCGCTTCCTCCCCGGCGTCCAGTTCCCGCGGCTGCCGGCTCTCCGCCAGCTGCAGCTCGCCGTTGGCCTCCTCCAGCTGTGCCATGCGCTGCTCCCACTCCCGCTCCCGCACGCGCGCCACGCGGCGATTCTCGGGGTCCACCGCGTTGTAGGCCCGCTTGGCTCGCGTCTCCTCGTACTGCGCCCGCTCGACCGCCAGCCGCTTCTGCTGCAGCACTGCCTCACGCTCGCCGCCGGCCTGCTGAAGTGCCAGCCGTGCGGCTTCCGCTCCGGAGTCGCGCACCACCTCCAGCACCTTGGCGGCCACGGCCCGGTCAATCTGCACGCCGCCGATCGAGAGACAGTAGTGCCCGCGGCCGGCCATCGGCCGCGGCCCCGGGCAGTGATAGTTCGGGGAGTTGTTCCTGCCGCGGTAATGGGTGAGCAGGCGACGCCCGCAGTGGCCGCACAGGCCCAGTCCCTGCAGCAGGGCCGAACCCTCTCTCACGCTGCCCCCGGCGGCGTTCGGGAGCGGACGGATGTTCGAGTCGATGCGCGCACGATTGGCCTCGAACGTCTGCCAGTCAATATAGCCCCGGTGGTGGTTGGGAATCAGCACGCGCCACTGCGCGCGCGGCAGGCGGCGCAGGCGCTTTCTCATCTGTCCGTGCTTGTCGAGATAGCACTCCGTGCGGGTCCTACCGTAGACGTAGGCGCCGGCATAGGCCGGATGGGACAGGACGCTGGCGAGCGTGTGGATAGGAGGGGGGCAGCCAGCGCAGGTCCCGGTTGTGCGGGCGGGAGGGGAAGGGCAGCTTGTGCTCGAGGAACCAGAGCCACACGCGGCGCACCGATCCCAGCACGGCGAAGCGTTCGAAGACGTTGCGCAGGGCGCGGGCGACCTCTTCGTCGGGATCGAGCAGGATTTCGCCCTCGCGCTCGCCCCACACCAGGCCGACGGGCAGCCGCAGGCGCAGTTCGCCGCGGGCAGCCTTGGAGCGGATGCCCTCGAGCAGGCGCGCCCGCAGGGTGTGCAGCTCCACCTCGCTGAGAGTTGCCTTGAGCCCTTATGTGGG
>JAPPMC010000277.1 GCA_028819235.1 Bryobacterales bacterium | reverse complement strand
CCGCCGAGCCACCAATACCGCGAAGCGGTTTAGTCCAAACAAAAGAATGTGCCTGCCGGCCTTGTGCTCCTGCACCATGGTCACCTTCCGCTGCCGCCTCCACTCCCGGAACAGGTGGCAGAACTGGCTGTAGCCGTACCCGTTCTCATGAACGGCCCGGTACTCTTCCCAGGCCAACCGGGTCGTGAGGTGCTTGTTCTTCTGCATGTCCCTGTAGACATCCTCAAAACGCAGATCCTGCCGACGAGAGTCGCCGGGCGTCACCAGTGACGCCCCGAAAACCCGCTGCTGCAGTTCCTCTTCACTCAACTCCTGTTCCAAGGGCCACTCCAGGCCGGCTCGCGCCGCACCCCGCAACACCTTGTTCACGGTGCCCAGCGAGCAGCCGCTCGCCCGGGCCACCTTGCGCTGCGACAGACCTTGGTCTTTGTGCAGCCGCAAGATTTCCGAAATCTTCTTCATGCCTGTTCTTGCTCTTGCCATCGCTTCCCCTTCGTGGTTCATACGCAGAGAAGCGGACTCCTTCGGCCCTCGCGTCGCAACGCCCTCCGCTATCCCATGGGGACAGATCCCAAGTCGTTGGCGCGATCGGCGCGAGTGTTCGTCTTGGCCCGGACTGGGCGTTCGTTTTCGTCCGGATTCAGTGTTCGTTTTGCTCCGGATTCACCGTTCAGATTCCTCCGGATTTTGCACCGCCATTTTGCAGCCCGCCAGCAGGAGGCTCTCGACTTGCTGATGCTGGCACCGAAACCCTAGCCGATGCAGGCAGGCAGAGAGAACCGAGAGGCGCGCTTGGCCAAGCGCAGGGCCACCCCTGTCTCGCCGAGCGGGTGGGGCCGCAGCAGGCAGGCCGCGCAAGCGCGGCGCGCCACCAGTTGGGCCGCCCCTGTGCCGTCAGTCGCCATCCGACCGTCCCCACTGCTCGAATCATCTGCCCTGACCCCGCAGACGCGGCCCTGCTGCCGCCGAACCGCGTCCCCAAAGGCGACGCGACCAAGGATCGACTCCGGCAAGCGTCCCAAACATCAACAAAAGAATGTGCCTGGGGCGCAGCCTGAGCCAGAAGACCTTGCAGCGCATCGGATCGCACTACAGCCCGCTGAGCGGGCGCTACACGGCCCCGGGGATCAGCACGCTGCACTACATTTTCAAGAAGGCCAAGGTCGAGCAGGCCGAGAAGATTCTCGCGGCTTGGATGGCGGAGCAGGTCGACGTGGATGCGATCGCGATGGACGGCAAGACGATGCGCGGGTCCTACAACCGCGATCTCGACGCGCACGGCAAGCAGCGCGACGAGCCGGCCCGCCAGCAGTTGAGCACGGTCGACCTCAAGAGCCGCGCGGTCGTCGGCCAGGTGGGCTACAGCGGGAAGAAGGACGAGGCCGAGGGTGCCGCGCTGCGCGAGGAACTGGAGCCGCTGGAGCCGGGAACGACCGTTCTGGCGGATGCGTTGCACACGTCGCGCGAGACGGGGCAGCGCATCGAAGATCTGGGGCTTTACTACATTTTCCAGGCCAAGGGCAACCAGCCAAACATGTTCCAGACGCTTTCGGAGTACAGCTGGCCCAACCCGGAACTGCGCGAGGTGGACATGGGGCACGGGCGCATCGAGACGCGCTGGGTGACCTGCAGCGCAGAGATCGATGCGGACTTGGCGGAGCCGTGGCTGGACTTTCCGGGAGTGCGCTTCGCAGTGCGCGTGAGGCGCAGGGCGGTGTTCAAGAAGACCGGCGAGCAGCGCGAGGAGACGGCCTACTACATCACGAACCTGCCGCCGAAGCTCATCGCAAGGAAGAAGTTGTCCTATCTGATACGCCGTTATTGGGGAGCTGTGGAGAATGGCGTGCATTATGTGAGAGATGTGGCGCTTGGGAGAGGATGCGTGCCGTGTGCGCACAGGGGCGCTGCCGCGCATGATGGCGGCCATGGCGAATCTGGCCATCTCGATCCTGCGGCTGCTGGGAGTCGAGAACATCAAGCGCACCATCAGCCAGCTGCGGCTCAGGGCGAGGGCCACCGGGATTCTGCAGGTACTGCTGGCCTGAACGGCCGCCGGCACTCGAAATCTCGTTCTGGCAGCTAGGGAGGGGCACCCGTGTGTCCGCATTCCGGAGCAGGCTCCGCCGACATGCCCGAAACTCCCCGCGCAGGCCAAAAACCCCTCCAATACTCTCCGCGGAACTCCAGCCGCAGGGCCGCCACCGGTCAATTCCGCTCCAGATGCTAACTCGCATCCCTAAACATTGAATTTGCCTGGTGTCCGGCGTCGGGCTGGTAGTCGGTGTGAGGGCCGAGCCGGGCACGACCGACCAGCAAAGCTCCCCCGCTCGGCGGCGAACCGGCCAAGTGCCCAGCCCGATGGCCGCAAAGAGGAA
>JAPPMC010000138.1 GCA_028819235.1 Bryobacterales bacterium | reverse complement strand
CACTGATTTTCACGGAACAGATTAGAGCCTAATTTTCCGCTCGGTCAAGTCCGAGTGGCACCGTTGAAGGCCAAGACGCGGTTGCCGAGCCACGGCACCGGTTTGGGGGACACAGTGTCGAGGGCCTCCAGCAGCGCGGGCAGGTTGCGCTTCTTCTTGAGCGAAACGGTGCAGCGGTGCTTCTCGAGGTGGATGTCGGCACCCGTGGCGAGCAGGGACTCGAAGAGCGTCTGCGGCGTGCGGTCGCGGTAGCCGGGGGGAAGTTCGCGTGCCAGCAAGCGGTAGAGGTTGTAGGCAAGCACGGTGATGGCGAGGTCGAAGTCGACCTTGATGACCATCGAGGAAGAGAGCCGGTTGAGGTGGAAGAAGGAGATTTGGGAGGAGATGGACTTCTCGACCAACCAGCGCCGTGCGTAGCGGCGCAGGAGGGAGGACAGGCTGGAGCGGAAGTCGTTGGTGATCAGCAGGGCGGGCCGCCGGGATCCGCGCAGGATCGCGATCTGGCGCAGTTCCCCGTCGTAGTAGCGCAGTGGGACCCGGGACTCGGCGACTTCGAGCACGCGTGTGCCGTTGCGGACCGGGACGCGGACCTTGCGGCGTTCCTCGGCCGGCAGCTGCTGGGCGGCTCGGATCAGTTTGCGGCCGCGCCGGCGTGCGGTGACGAACAGGATGCCTTCCTCGTCGAGGCGCTTGAGGCAGGCGTAGGTGGTGAAGCGGCCGTCGAACACTAGGAAGCGCAGCTTGAGGCCGCCACAGTGGGAGAAATCGAGGAACTCCAGCACGGACTCGGGGCTGGATTGGCGGCGGATCGAGGAGTCCGAACGCAGCAGCAGGCCCGAATCGGGGTCTTGGGCCAGCGCGGCCGAGAGGCTGACGAGGGCCCGGCCGCGGGTGGCCGCCCAGTGCTTTTCGAGGGTGTCGTCGTTGCCCCAGTGGGGCAGGGTGGTGAAGTCGAGGTTGGCGGAGTCGCCGACGAGGTTGCGCTGCGTCCAGATGCGGCTCAACTCGGCCAGCAGGCGCTGGTTCATGGCGCGGGTGGTGCGGTCGGAGTAGGAGGAGAACCAGGCAGTCTTGGGGAGCACGTTGAGACCGGCGAACAGGCCCATGCCGCGGTCCATGCACCACAGGTCGTCGGCGCTGTAGCGGCGCACGTGAGAGAGCTTGAGGGCGAGGAATGAGAGCACCGACTGCAGCGAGGAGAGGGTCGAGGAGCCGGGGTATCCGGCGCGTTCGATGGCCTGATCGATGCCGTAGCGGCGGATCCAGGGCAGCAAGCAAAGGATGCCGCCGGCATACTCGCACTGGAAGTGCTCGGAACTGCCCGGTGGCAAGGGCCTGGATTCGGGAGCGCGCAAGGGGGCGGGAGACGCTGCGGCGCGCTCGGCGCGCGTGCGCCGGGGCAGGCGTACGAAGCCTTCCTGGCGCAGGATGCGGGAGATGGCGCGCTCACTGGGCGCGCGCGGGCCGGCGGCATCGAGATGGGCCTTGATCTCGGGGACGGACAGGTTGCGCTTGCGCAAGTCGATGATCTTGCGCTGCAGGTCGCTGAGGGGAGCCGTCGGCTGGCGGCCCGGAGGGCGACGGGGCCGAAAGAAGAAGTCGGCCGGCTGAGCCAGCTTGCGGAAGTCGCGGGCGACGGAATAGACGGCGGCCACGGAGCAGCCGAAGCGATCCGCGACCTGCTTGGCGGTCATTCGTTCGTAGTGGAAGGCCCGCAGGATTTCGTAGCGGCGCTGGCGGCGGTTGGCAGGGTGGGCAAAGAAGTCGGCGGGATCGGCAGGGGGCACTGCAGGAGGCTGACCGGGCCCGACCATGAATAGGTATCATACCACACTCGAAGGAGATTTTGTGCATTCATAAAACGTCGGATCGGAAAGGCTCGGAAAGGGTCGGGCCTGGGGGATTCGGGAGTCTGGTCGGGGAGTCGAGCAAGAAGGCGCAGTCGGCCAAACGGGGGCGATCACCTGCGAGATCAGTGCCTAATTTGAGGGCAAGGAGACAAGGTGAGGAAGGGGACAGAAAGCCTCTGTGGGCCGGGAACGGGCAACATCAGGCGGACCATGGCACGAGACAGAAGATTTCCGGGTCAGGAGATAGGCATTATATAACAGGTGACACATAATTGATAACGTGTTAGAACATGGTTTGCCGGACGCATCATGGCCGCTGGGGGCGAGTTGGTGCAGTGGAACAAGCCGACCACCGGCAGAAAGCCGTTTTATGGTTCGACGCCCCGACAGAATCGGTGGAATTAGATCCTAGTCTGCAAGGCGAGACGGCAACGCTTGCCTAACCGAAATGCTCCGAAACGTCAGACCTTGTCGCTGTGGGAGGGTCCCAGCCCAAAGATCGCCGGGGTACGTTAGGCACGATTCGCGCCGTGAAAATCAGTG
>JAPPMC010000108.1 GCA_028819235.1 Bryobacterales bacterium | reverse complement strand
ATGCAATGCGCATGCAACCGGAACTTGCCACAACCGGCTGGGACCGTGGACTGGCAGGGGTGGACAGGATCGACGGTTACAGCGCCATCGGAGGCCCGTAGAGTGTTTCAAGCGGACAGCTTGCACTCTGCAGGGTGGTCTTGGCGCATCGGAGACCCTCAGGGACTGTCCATTCGCCACCCTTCCGGCATGCCAAGTGGAGACATGCGGTTATCGGGCCTGCGCTGGCCCATCCAGCCTTGGCGCAACCCGCACGTCGCGGCCAAGCTGCGGTCTGCCTCCCGTTGCGCCGGCAGCCGTAACGGCAGGTTCCGCAAGATGCCCTTCCTGGTCGGAGCGCGCATGGTTGACGGCACAGGTCTCTGGCCTTGGCAACCTCGGCGTGAGAGCTCTCCGCGGCGGGCGTCCCGCAAGGATCCGACCGCTCCCCAGCATCGGCTCCGGCCACTCGCCAGCGCTAGGAGCGCATTCCTGTCGCTTGAGGGCCCATCGGCACCACCACAGACACCGTCACTCCAGTCAGGTGCCGACCCCTCGCCCTTGCACGGCGCCGTCTCCCCGCTGTGAAACCCCAGTTCCCGGGGCCGGGGTCGGCCGTGGCGACGCGTCTCATCTGGCCTTGGGGCCTCTGCCGGGCGATCTGCGCTTCTGTGTGCTGAAGGGAGCGTCCCATCGGATCGCACCCCATCCGCCGGGCCGTGCGTGAACCCCGTCTTTCGCCGAAGGCTTCCCATCCCAGGTCCATCGGCAGCAACAATCCGTCTCGGCCTGGCTGCCGCCACCGGCGCCCGGTGATCCTGCGTGCTGACCTGAGTTGGCGCCGGAGCGGCACTGCAGCAGCGCCCATTGGAGCGGGGAACGCCGGAATCGGCACGGACGGCTTGTCCCACGAGCCCAGAAACTGCCAATGCGGGGCCACAGAGGCCCGTAGATCGACGAACGCCGAAAATGTGCACTCTGGGCCACGTTCGGCCGCTTGAGGCCCTCTGTGGCCGTTTATTCGTCTTTTTCGCCGGATGTATGAGAGAGATGTTCGAACAAACGTGCAACAAGATGTCCGACCTTTCGCCTTACCCGCAAGATCCGACCGAAAACCCACGGCGGCTTCCCGCAGCCCTCCGAGCCCGGATGGCCGGGTCACCGTCACGATCTGAAGGACCCACAGCCACTGCCGCTATGCTGGCTGAACATTCGCTCGCGGCCCTCGCGCAAAGTCCATGAAGTTCGACCTCAACAAGCCACACGACAGCATCTTCCAGGCCATCCTGTCAGACGGGCTTCGCTCGCAGGCCGTGCTGCGCGCGCACCTGGAGCCGTGGCAGGCAGAGCTGCTGACCGACGAGCTGCCCGTGCCGCTGGACAGGAGCTTCGTGGACGAGGAGCTGCGCAGCAGCCAGAGCGACAAGCTCTTCGAAGTGAGGCTGAGGGACGGCCAGCCGGGCTTCGTGTACGCGCTGCTGGAGCACAAGTCGTACCCGGACCCGGGAACGGCGCTGCAGGTGCTGAAGTACAAGGTGCGCATCCTGGAGATGTACGCGCAGGGTAGGGCGGGCCGGCTGCGGGCGCTGCCGACGGTCATCCCGCTGGTCTTCTATCACGGTGCGCAGCCCTGGACGGCACCGGGTTCGCTAGCGGAGATGGTGGCCACGAAGGACGAGCGGCTGCGGGCCTTGGAGCCGTCGTTCGGCTACTATCTGCGCGACTTGAGGGAGATCCCGGTGGACCGGCTGGCGTCGGACCCCGGTGCGCGGGCGGGCCTGGTCGCCCTGCGGCATTCCCACGCTGGCGGGGAAGAGGAGAAGCTGCGGCTGCTGCCGGAGGTGGTGGCGGGGCCGCCGGACCATTCGGACTTCGAGAAGCAGTTGCTGTTGTATCTTATGGGCGTCTGGAGGATACCGAAGAGTACGCTGGGCAAGGTGGCGGAGCAAGCCAAGCCGGGGAGGGGTGAGGACATGGTTGCACAGGGCTTTCAGGAAATCATGGACCTTGGCGTGGCCAAGGGCGAGGCCAAGGGGCTGGCCCGAGCATTGAGGCGGCTCTTGGAGCGTCGGTTTGGTCCGCTGCCGCTTGCGGTTCGCACGAGGATCGCAGGGGCCTCTGCGAGTGACCTGGACGTTGGGTTCGCGGCTGCGCTGGATGCAGAGTCCCTGTCTGCGGTGTTTCCGGACCTCGGATTGGACTGATCGACAGGCCTGTCCGCGTGCGGGTCAGTAATCCTTACGCGTTCCGGTTGGATTGGATTCGCTGGGCATCGCGGGCCTGCTGCGTGCGCCGTGCCGAAGGGGGACTGGCCGACCGGTCCCATCCCCACGGTCCGGGCTCCACCTATAAGGAAATGCCAGACCATCCAGTCGTCCACCTCTCTTGGGAAGATGCCAATTCCTATTGCGAATGGAAGGGGACGCGCCTGCCCACAGAGGCGGAGT
>JAPPMC010000041.1 GCA_028819235.1 Bryobacterales bacterium | reverse complement strand
ATCCCTCTCCCACCATGCTCAGCTCTGGCCTCTCAAAAAAGAATCGCCCTGTCCCGGCGGCCCTCTGTCAGTTCCTCGCAGCGAGCCTCAGCCCAGTGCCGAATGCGCTGGCGGTGCCCGGCCAAGCACGCCTTGGCCACGTCCCAGACCTCTTGCTCGGCGTGGAAGAGGTCGACGATCTCGATCGCACCCGGGAATCGCTCGTGGGCCAGGTTCCAGATTCAAGCCGGCCCGTCACCGATCACAACCCGCCGCTGGGCCCCGAACACGCCCCGCCAGCTGGCCTCGCGCCAGACACGCGGGGAAAACGTCGACGGTTCCGGGGCGAAAGGATCGTTGGCAAAGCTTTCGATGGCTCCGGAGTAGGTCACCGAGCCCTGGTCGAGCTGCGGGCGGCCTTCCTCGTCACGGGCCTCAGCCGTGAACACGACCACCAGCTTCGCCTCGCGCGTGCGGGCGGCCCCGTTCGTCTGCTTGCCCTTGCGCCCGGCGACTTCGCTCTTGCGCACCGGAATTCCCGTCCCGTCGACGCCCACGTACATCGTAGGTGCCGCCGGTGGCCGCTCCTGCCCCTCTCTAGGCACGTTGGCCAGTTCGTGACCGATCGCTTCGGCCGTGCGCTCGACCTGCTTGGGGACCAGCCGCACTCCCGTCAGGTCCTCCTGCAGGCTGGCGGCGTCGGCGAAGCTGGTCATGGCGGCTGCCGTGGCGCTCATGCGCTGCACGGCCGCCGACAGCTTGGTGCGCCGCATGCCCAGGTTCTCGTCCCGCGGAAAGTGCCCCTTGCCGCAAGCGCCGCAACGATAATAGGCGCGCTGCAGCTCCATCTCGCCCAACGCTGTGAGAAACGTCTTAGGGCGTCGGCCAGCGTAGCGCGCGGACCGCGAGCAATCCGGACAAGGCCGGCCTGGGCCGTAGCAGTCCGACACGTCCTGGGTCAGGCGCTGTGCCAGTAGCCGTGCGGCAATCGCGAGCGCCTGACGCCGCAGGCACACCTCCAGCGCCTCGAAGTCGAGGTCTGCGGCTGTGCACTTTCCTAGGAAGCGTTCGAGTTCCTCCTCGAGCGCCACGGCAAACTTCGGCGCGCAGGCCTCTTTTTTTGGGGATCATATGCATGAGTGGCGCAGCCCCCATATCTAGGGCTTGCGCTTCCGAGGTATGACATATCGGATCTTGGCCGGCCGTAGAACGGCTTTCACCAGTTCCTCGAAGGAGGCGTCCACCCGCATGTCCTCGTTCAGTTCAGCGACGCTGGGCTGGTAGGAGTGGTGCGGTAGTTCGATGATGTGCGGCTCCGGCTTGTTCTGGTTTGCCATGCCCGGTTCCTCCTTGCTCGCGGCTATCGCAAGCCCTGCTTGGTCAGCTTCGCATGGAATGCAGCTTGGCTGATCGTCCCCTGCATCGCATGGCACGCTCCGCAGAGCAGCTGAAGGTTGTCCCGAGGACCCGCGCGGCCGCGAGATTTCGGAAACTGGCCAGGTCGATACCGGTCCACTGACGACCTACACGTCCCAGCCGCTCCTAGCGCGGTCGCGCATCCGCAGAGAGCTTGCTCATGGCGCCGGCCGGCGCCCGACCCGATCGGCGCCTCATGGACGCGATTCGAATGCAATGGCGCGCGCGGATGGATCCCGCGCATCCCGTCGAGGTTGTCACCAGTGAACAGAGTGCGATGCTGGACGTTGAGCGTTGCCGTCACGCAGTCGCCCTGGCACCGGAGGCATATCCGTTGTCCCGGATCAGGTCCTTCTAGGTCAGCCGCTTCTTCTCCATCCCAGAGCGCAGGGAGCGTAGCTGACCGATCGTGTCCTGTCTCGCGCATGTTGTGCCGGTCGGCGAACTCCTGCACATACCGATCCACGTGCTTCGAGCTGATCTTGTGGAACGTGCCCCTGTGCGCTCTCTTGAGCATCGACCACAGGGACTCGATGCCGCTGGTGTGCACGTCGCCCTTGGCGTACTCCTGGAGCGAATGCTGGACCGTGTCGTGGTCGAACGGGAGCGTTTCATTCGCGGTCGCATCGTCCGTGTACACAGTGGCGTCGGGACCGGCGTCGTCCTTGACGAATTCCTGCAAGGTGGCGGCATCGGTGGACGCGACAACCTTCGCCGCGACCTGCTTGGTGGCGCGATCCCTGGCACCCACCACGGCAGTCTTGCCCGGCGCGCCGCGTCCGGTCAGCTCCTTCCGCTTGTGTTTCGGCAAGTTCTTGCGCTTGCCGCCGAAACAGGTCTCGTCCACTTCAGTGGAAAGGGATGCTGCGGCTGCCGTAGGGACCGGCCGCGCACTCGCCGGTAGACCGTATCGGTGCCCGCGGTGGGGCAGGCGGCGCTGTCCGTACCGCTCAGATCAATTGGTCGTCCCAAGGCCCGGTGACCGCGAACGAGATCCCCGGCCTCTGGGCGTTGAAGAAGAGCCACTTGCCGTCGGGGCTGAACGTC
>JAPPMC010000236.1 GCA_028819235.1 Bryobacterales bacterium | reverse complement strand
CCATCTATTGCCGGATCGATCGAAAGCACCGTCGCCACCTCTGACAAAACGCTACGCGGACCCTCGCCTTGACACATGGATACTAACTGGCTCTGTCCTGCTGGTGCGCTGTGCGCATGGGCCATTTCGCTGCGACCTGCGGTCGCTGCGGCGCGGCGCACGTCCCGCCCCCTCGCCCTGCGATCCTGGCCAGGGGTGGCAGTAGCACGAGGCTGTGGTGGCGCTCCGGCGCTGGCCAGCCAACATGAGCTGCTTGCCGGCTGGGGAGACACGCCGGTTACGGCGATCGGCCACCCGTCACACTCTTGCGCGAGGGCCCTGCCGACAACCCTTTCACACAGCCGGATTGCCTGCCGTGCAGCCCAAGGCACTGCGCGATGCAGAGCGGGAGTCGGAAGACCGTGCCTGGCCAGCCGTCCCGCCACTAGCGATCCTGGGCTGCTGGCCGAGATCCGGGTCAGCGATTGGATCGCCAGGCAAGGAACTGCATGCCGTGGACAAGCCAGAGACCCTTCGAGGCCCGCGAACGCATCGCGGTGGAGGTGGGCAATCTGAGCGTGCGGTCACTGCACGTCACTGCACGAAGAGTTCGGGTAGGCAGATCCGGCGAGGTGGGCCACGCCCAGCGGGAGTGAAAGCGTGCGCGGGCCGAGCAGCCTCTCGGAGGCGTACCCACGCGGGGCCGTCAGCGAACGGGGGTAAGAGCTGGCCCTGCAGATGTGAACCTTGGCCTTCGGCCAGCCCAAGGAGCGTCTGGAGGCCGGGCGACGGGCGTTGCAGGAGGCGCGGGCTGAGGCGGACATCCGAGAGACCACTGCCCGTTTGGCGGGAGAGCCCGAGGCCCTGCGGGCACAGGTAGAGACGCTGTCGTCCCGCCTGCAGCCCGGCGGTTCCGTCAGCCGAGGAGGCGCAGCAGGGTAACGAGCAGGGCCAGCAGGGTGAACCCGATGCCCATCATCCAGCGCAGCGAAGCAAGCTGGCTGTTTTGGGCGTCAAGCTTGGTTTCGAGCTGGCTGTTTTGGGCGTCAAGCTTGGTTTCGAGCTGGGTGTTTTGGGCGTCAAGCTTGGTGTTTTGGGCTTCGAGCTTGGACTCGAAGCGTGCAATGAGATTGGCTGCGGCCATGTTGCGGAGTCCTTCCATTGCATTGTAGGCGTCCTCGGGGCTGAGGTCTTCCCTGGTGAGGGCGTGCAGGACCGCGAGGGAGTCTGCATCGGCGGGAGGTGTGGATGTGGGCATCAGGACGTTTCCATGGTAGGCAGGTCGAACAGCTCGCGGTCGCGGGGCCTGGTCAGATGGACCTCGAGCTTGCGCAGCGGGCGGACCTTGGCCTGCGGGTCGCGCTCGGCGACATGCTCCATGCAGGAGCCCATGAGGATGATGCGGTGCGTCCTAAGCTTGCACTGGCACGCCGGCTCGGCGGACTGCGGCCGACTGCGGAGGGCCCCAGATGCTCGAGCTTGGCGTTCAGCCCCCGTGCGTGGGGATGCGGACAGGTCAGCGCACGAACAGGGAATCCGCACTTGGAGCGCCCACTGCCTTCGCTATGAGACAGCGGGGTTGTGGAGGCGCACCTGTCCTCTAGCCGCTACGGGCGGCCTCATGACGGTCAGTTGTGTTGAGGGCCTTACGCCCGCAGCGCGAGTCCTCTGATCCCGGCGAAATCCCCATTTGTGTCAGCGGCGCCTGGCGGGTGCGCGCGGGTTGGCGTTCGGGTTACCTGTCCTCCGCGCTGGGCCTAGCTGCCAGCTCCGGCATCAGGTCGTGCTTCCGCTTATGAGTGAAACACTCCCGGACTGCCGCGCCACTTCGTTGCAACCCAGCGTCCAGACCAGCTGCGGGCTTTCCCGACACTGTCTTCGGACCACGACCGATCCTGAATGTCCCCCGCTGCCCCCGGGCTCTGCCCCCACCGATCCCGCCACGGGGCTTCCCCCGCATAGTTCGCCGGTGTTGACCGTCACACCACCGGATCGCCACAGGGGCCGTTCTGGTCGGACGGACAGGCCGCGAGAAGCGGTCGGGCCGGGAGCATGCAGATGGGGCGCCTGCCACTCTCACCAAGGCATTTCGCGAGTGCTGCCACGGGACGCGAAAGACCGCCCTTGGCCGCGCTCGGCCATTGGTCCTGCCTCCAGCAAAGCTGGGCTGGGCGAGCATCCGGGACAGCGATTGTTTGCCTAAGTTAGGAACTGTGTCGGATGCACAGTCTCTCTGCCCATCGAGTTATGCGAGCGCGCACTTACGGCTGTGAAGATCGTGGAGTTCCCGTAGTGGAGGCTTCAGCGCAACCAGGATCCAGCAGGGTTGAAGATTGGGAACGGCTGGTTCCCCGAATCGGCCTCTCCAGGAAGATCATCGAAGCACTCTGCTTGCGTTGGCAGGTGGAGGGTAAACGTTCGAGCGGGCAGTGGCGGTGCTAGGTAGGCTGTTGAAATTCACGA
>JAPPMC010000312.1:37926-130605 GCA_028819235.1 Bryobacterales bacterium | reverse complement strand
GGTCCGGTTTGCCCATATATAAGGAGCACGAAGGGTTTTGGCGCAAGCACTAACTAACCGTTGCGCCGCACCTGCAGCCCGCGCTGGCTGCGCCGGTGCCTTTGGGGTGTGCAGGTCTTCTTCAGCAGCGTCGGCGGCCTTTACCCGCAGCAAGACCGCCGTCGCCACAGGCCGGCGTACGCGAGTTTCGCGCCGTTTGGGCACCAGGCCGTGCTGGCCGGGTCCGATTGGCAAAGCCTGCAATGCCGGCTGGACCTGGTGCCGGCCCCGGGATGCGCGCCGGCCCGAGGAGACCCCTGCAACCATCAGTCGCGGCTAGACCTGCCGGCCCGGAGCCGTTGTGTCTGGAGACCAAGATGCGTCGGTTGTGTTTCAATCCGGTGGCCAACATGGTTCTGCCGGAGTGCCCAAGACGGGACCAGTTCTAGAGCGATCATCACATCTGGACATATAATTTCATATTAAGACATACACAACTTCGTTGGATACTCATATTCACTCCTTTCATAATGTAAGCAGCGTGTGTGCGGCCTTGTTGAAGGCTGCCTTGTGCGTGGCAGCCCTATCTCGCAGTGCCGAACCGAGGGGACCGCGAGACAAGCCAAACGGCGTTTCCCAACGGTCAAATCAGCGGGTGCGCCAAGCGTGCCCAAGACGCTCACTGCCGTCTCGGAGGTCTGTCAGCCTTGTTGGACTGCGCTCCTCCGACCTCCGCAATGGCCACTGCCTCGAGACCTCCAGGGAATCCCGTTCAGGATTGAGAGCAGGAGGCCGGCTGGCGTCAGGAATGACAAGTGCCGCAACCCGCAAACCGCCGATCGCGCAACGGGGATGCTGACTAGTCGCTGAACTGCGACGGATCGCCAGATCGGCCTTCGCACATCTCAGTCCACAGGCCGGTCGCCCGACCTCTCCCCAGTTTGCGACCGCCCACAGCTTCAGGCTTCCACTAGCCATACCCGAACCAAGCACCTGCTCGGACCGTGGCGATGCCCAACACGGTTATTACGATCCTGTACGATACTGTTTAGGACCGTAATAATTACTTATGCCGAGCTTCAAGCGGGCGCACGTGAGCACCCTTCTCACCCGTCTCCGGGAACCACCACGCCGGTTGACTGTCGTTGAGGGGCCCCGTCAGACGGGCAAGACAACAATCGTTCGCCAAGCGCTACGAGAATGCCCGCTGCCACACCGGTATTTGGCCGTGGATGATCCGGAATCGGACCTCTCGGCTTCTTGGAGACGGGCCGGACCGGCAATGCAGGCCGCGATTGGTCCAGGGGGCAAGCGATGGCTCGTAGAGGAGTGGAGCATTGCTAGAAGGCAGGCTGACCGGTCCGAGGACGGTCTGGTATTCGTTCTGGACGAAATCCAGGCAATCTCGGATTGGTCACGGGTCGTGAAGGGCCTTTGGGATGCGGACCGCCGGCACGGGCGAAGGATGCACGTTGTCTTGCTGGGTTCGGCCCCGTTACCGATCCAGTCAGGCCTGAACGAGAGCCTTGCGGGCCGTTTCGAGACGATTCCGGTCAAGCAGTGGTCGTTCAGTGAAGTCCGAGAGGCCTTTGGTCTGAGTCTTGATCAGTTTCTGTTCTTCGGCGGTTACCCGGCTGCCGCCACGTTGGTGGGGACTCCGGAGCGCTGGCGCGACTTTGTGTTGAGAGCGATAGTTCAAGCGAGCATCGAGCGTGACGTGGTCTCCCTGACTGCAGTCCAGAAACCTGCACTGCTCCAGCGTTTGTTCCGCGAGGGAGCAAAGTTCTCCGGCCAGATACTCTCCTACCGGAAGCTAGTGGGCTTCCTTGCTGAACGCGGGAGTGTTGTCACTGCACAGAAGTATCTGGACCTCTTGCAACAAGCTGGCCTCCTCGCGGGGCTGCCAGCATTCAGCAAGAGCGGCAAGTTGGATCGGCGCTCCAGCCCGAAGTTCATCGCACTGGATCCGGCCTTCATCACGGCCGACTCCGGGTACTCGTTCCAAGAGGCGCGATCCGACCGAACGTTCTGGGGCCGGATCGTCGAGAGTGCCGTAGGATCTCACGTCCTCAATTCAGCGAGTTCGCGCCTCAGGGTCTCGTATTGGAGAAAGGAGGACTCAGGCGAGGTCGATTTTGTGTTGCAGCGGGGACCGCGGACCATTGCGATCGAGGTGAAGAGTGGCAGGCGGCGAAGGAGCCTCCCGGGCATCGGTGCATTTCGCAAGAGCTATCCGGGTACAGGCCACCTAGTGGTCGGTCCGGGAGGCACGAGCTTGGACGAGTTTCTCGGGCATCCGGCAAGTCACTGGTTTGAGACTCAATGAGCTACATTGCACCCGCAACCTGCAGCATCATCCCCGGGCAGACCGCGTCGAGTATTGAACGCGCCGCTAACCGCCCTCAACCACTTGCAGACTTCCGTGAGGTGAGGGCTTACGTGCTGCTAGGCGAGCCTGGCTCTGGCAAGACCACGGCTTTCGAGGCAGAGGCGCGGCAGTGCGGCGGGTGCGTTGTCTCTGCGCGCAGCTTCATAGCATTGGAGCCAGCCCACCATCCCGAATGGCAGAACATCGTGTTCATTGACGCACTGGACGAGGCACGGGCTCTTCGCGACAGCCTCATCAGCGTCTTTGACCGGCTACGCCGGCGTCTTGATCAGCTGCGGCCGAGGCGCATTCGAATCTCCTGCAGGATTTCGGCTTGGCTGCCGTCAAGCGATCTCAAGCACCTGAAGGAAGTGGTCTCGACCGGCCAGGTCAAAGTCCTCCGACTGGAGCCGCTTGCTTGGGACGACACAGTCAGGATCCTTCGTGCTAGATCAGATGTCTCGGATGTCCACGAGTGTCTGAAGAGGATTCGCGAGTTGGGGCTCACCCAGCTCCTGAGCAATCCGCAGCAGCTGGACTTCATCGCGCAAGTGGTGTCGCGAGGACAGACAGCCAAGACTAGGAGGGATGTCTTCGAACTAGCCTGTCGCCACTTTGCCCACGAGACGAATGGCGAGCACAGAATCTCCAGAGACATCAGTGTTTCTTCGCCGTCGACGGACGACGTCCTCACGATTGCCGGAGAACTCTTTGCGGTTCAGTTGCTGTCGAGACGTGCCGGATTCATTGCGCCCGGCGAAGCCCCCAAAGACGGGTACATTGATCCGCGATTGATCGATGGGCACTCCGGACAGGCGGTCTGGGCCATTCTCGCGACCCGGCTCTTTCGGGGTGAGGAGTACCGACCTGTCAGCAGTTGCGTTCCAGTTCATCAGGCGGTAGCCGAGTTCCTTGCGGCCAGATTCGTGTCACGTGCCATCGAATCGGGCGTTCCGCCCCAGCGCGTACTTGCCCTCCTCATGGGCGACGAGACGGCTGTCCCATCGATCCAGCGAGGTCTCGCCGGCTGGCTCGCCACAGAGAGCACTGCAGTTCGCGAAATCCTGATCCGGCGCGATCCAATCTGTCTGCTCCACGGAACGCTTGATGGTTTCAGTGCCGAGGATAAGCTCGGCCTGATGAGGGCTCTGGAGTCTCATAAGACTACCCTGATCGGAGAATCGGATCGCATCTGCTATGCGGCCTGTACGGCACTTAGCGAAGAGGCCATGGCACCGCACTTGGAGGCCATACTTCGGCGGTCCGGTCGCTCAGAGGAGGATCAGGCCCTTGTTGACTTCGTGCTGCACGTCCTGGAGCAGGGCTCAAGAGTCAGACGCTGGGAACGTGTGCTCAGCAGTATTGTTCTTGACCAGAGCCGCTGGCCCAAGAGTCGCGTCTTGGCACTGCGGATACTGACCGAAGATCTCAAGCACGGTCGGAAGGCCGAGCGGGTGAAGTGGTTTGTCAGAGTGCAAGGGGGCGAAATCCCAGACGCAGAGGGCTTCTTGCTGGGCTCGCTCCTAACCATGCTGTATCCGAGCGACCTTGGACCAGCCAAGATCTGGGACTATCTTACCGCCAGTTCCCAAGCTGCGATTGGGACGCAGGAATTCTGGTGGAACACTTTCTCAGCCAGCACACGCTTACAGGACTTGCCGATTGTGCTTGATGAATTACATGCCAAGTCCGCGGACCTCCTCTCGAAGATCGAGGCATGGTCCTTGGGTGAGGTCGTGTTGGGATTCTTGGCGCAGGCACTCGAAGTGTATGGTGCGAAGCAGCCGGTCAGCCGGCTTTTCGACTGGCTCTCGGCTGGAGCGGGTGTACTCGTTGGCTGGGACAGCGAGCGGGATGCCGCTAGTAGAATTCGGCGGTGGCTGCAGGGACACGAGGGGATCCTGAAGGGCGTCGTGCGGGAGGGGCTGCTGAGGCCTGCCGAATCCGGGGCTGGGAACCACTTCCACTTCTACTGGCGCGGCTTGCGGGATCCCGTGTTTGGGGCGCGCATGCCAGCAGGGTTTGGCAGGTGGTGCCTGAGTCAGATCGACTCTGTTTCGATTGACGGCGGACGGGCAGAGATCCTACTCAGATGGGCGGTATTGACGATCAGAAACGGTGAGGGCGACGAAGGACTCTCCGATGAAGATGTTCGCCGCGTGGCGGCTCAGAGTCCGTCGCTCTTGGACGCGCTAGAACGACGGCTGCCATCGACTGGCGCGTCTTCTGCGTCGACCGATGAGGAAGAGAGGGCCACCGGAAACCAAGCTGCACGAGTGCGGAAGCGCATTGCGCTTGTCCGATCGGCCGTATCTGAACTCCGCGACAACCGTGCTTCCCCTCGCCTGCTGTTCGAATTGGCCAAGGTCTACTTCGGCGGCCACACTTGGCCACAGGACGGGGGGGACCGCGGTCATTTGGAAGTCTATCTGCGACATGAGGACGAACTGGTTGGGGCAGCCTTGGGAGGGTTGGCCGGAGTTCCGGATCGTAGGGACCTCCCAACCGCCGACGAAACGATTCGGTGGGCGGCGCAAGGGAGGTTCCCGGTCCTGGGCCTGCCGCTGCTGGCTGGACTGGCAGAAAGAGGCGCACTTGGGTCTCAGTCTGATCTGGACTGCGGCAGCCCACTGGCAAGGCTGGCTCTGTCGTGCCACTACCTAATGGGCAGTCGATCAGGCCTGCCGCCTTGGTATAGGGGTTTTCTCAAGGAATGTCCAGAAACGGCATCTGACGTCCTGCTGCAGTACTGCCGGGGCTTCTTTCGACATCGGCGCGTGCCCCACGGAGTCCTTCAGCTCATTCTCGGCGACGGACATTCGGACATGGTTAGACGCACCTGCCTCCCGTTGCTGCGCTCATTTCCCCTGAGGTGCAAGCGTCAGGACAATCGCAGTCTCGACGAACTGCTGGTGCGAGCCCTTAGGGTCGCGGACCACACCGCACTCTTGGAACTCATCAAGCACAAGCTCAATCGGAAGAGCATGACTGTCGCACAACGCGGTCGCTGGCTGATGGCCGGGCTGGTAGCGAAGCCCAGAGCTTACGAGGACTGGGTGTGGCAGTTCGCCCGCGAGCAGCCGGATAGGACGCCAATCCTAGCGGAATCTTGGCGGGGCGTGTGCCGAGCCAGCCTTCACCGCAGTCCGGAAGACCGAGCACGGCTATCGTCTGTGGTCGTCCAGCTGTTCGGAGAATGGGCCCAGCCAGACACGAATGACGACGGAGGATGGGTAGGCCCGGAAGTGCAGGCCTCGCAAGCCGTCCTTGGGCAACTTCTGCAATTGCAGTCCTCCTCGGCCCGTCAAGCTGGTTGCATCCTCGGTGACCTCGGCAGTGATCCAGCCCTTGCTGCTTGGCACGCTGTCATCAGGAAGATCGCCGCAGACCGGCAAGAACGGGTGATTGACGAGCGCTACCGTCCCCCTCGCCCAAGGCAGGTCCTCGATGTCCTTCACGATGGGCCCCCAGCCAACGGTGCAGATCTGCTTGCAGTGGTGAGCGCATGCCTAGATCGGATTCGCAGGCTCCTCAGGAGCAGCAACACAGACAGATGGAAGAACTACTGGAACGAAGATCGCTACGGAAGGCCGAAATCGTGCAAGCGAGAGGAATCCTGTCGCAATGTGCTGCTAGAGGATTTGCGCAACTTGCTACCAAGTGGTGTCAGGGCCGAGCCCGAATCAGCGTGGTTCAGCCGCAAACGGCCGGACATTTGCGTAATCTGCGAGAATCTTCAGCTTCCAGTTGAGGTCAAGATGCACCCGGGCTATTCGTTCAACGCCCACCAAGAGTTCATCCGAGACCAGTTGATAGAGAGGTACGCCAGACACACCCCTTCCGACGCGACGCGGAACCACGGTGTCTATGTGATCCTCTGGTCCTGTGCCTGCTCTCGCTTCGAAGATCCGAAAGCACTGCAGCGGGCGCTTCGCGAGGAGCTCTCACCGCAGGCGCGTGCCAAGATTGGTGTGCACGTCCTTGACATCAGCGATCCAAGCGGGCGGATAGCCCCAAGGGCTGAGCAGAGGGCGGAGAGCCTCCCCTTGTCCAGCCACCGCAGTCATCCTGCCGGTTCGACTCGTGAAGCCGGCACGGTGTAGGTGCTCGCTTACCTCCACCGCAAGTGACGCGTGCAGGTCGACCACTTGCCGGCACTCCGGCGCGACCTTGCTGCCGTTCGTTTTGTTCTGGTCCGCACACCCCTGGACCCGCTCCGCTTGCTGCGTAAGAGCCTCCTGCGGCTTGCCCGCACCACACATCTCAGCCGCTGGACCGGAGAAGGGAGCCCCCGTGGCGAGAACGCGCAATTCCACGGAGGGTAAAGCACACCCTGACGGCCATGTCTTGGATGTTCCGGTAGGGTGCTGGGCCGACTTGGCTCCCGGGAATGCCGGGGCGCTAGTGGGACTGCCCGCATAGGAATAGCAGATCCCCGTCGGTGGGCACGATCGCGAGCGGCCTCCTCGAAGCATTCGCTCTGCGGCCCGCCAACGGCGCACGCCACTTGTGCGCCGAGGTCGCTGTGGCCACACCATCACGTCCGGTTCCCTTCCGCCAGACATCCCCTCGGCGTCAGGTGCCCGCCCATCACCGCCATAGTGTGCGCTGCCCGGACCCACCGTTTGGCTCTGGCGAATTGCACACGCGCTCGAAGTCGATCAGCAGTCTCCGGGAGATCTCAGTGAACAGCACCTTGGCAAGCAGTTCCGGCGCTTGCCGCCCCGGCGCTGCACATCCTCCACCCTGCAGCCTGCCTTCCGCACGCCGACCAAGTCCACCATCCGTCTTTGTCTAGTATTGAGTGGATCGCATGGCTGGCCCGGAGATCAAGTACCTGACCCAATTCGAAGACCTCGAGCGCGCAATCCATGAGGTGAACCGACCGGGCAACTTCTACGTCGCCGGTCGATTTGCCGCACCGACTCCAATGCTGACCGTCGAGCCCATTGGGACTGTCCCCCTGCCGGTACTCGAGGCCCAAGCTCGGGCACTCATCGGAGCCGCCGAGCGCGCTCCATACGGTCGTGGCCCGGACACGGTTCTCGACCGGTCCGTGCGCGACTGCTGGCAGGTTGACGCAAAGTGGGTGAGCGTCTCCGGCGGGCGCTGGCAGCACGCGTTTCGGCGAATGCTCAGGTCAGTCGAGAAGGGGCTGGGGTGTCGAACAGGGAGCATCAGCGCCCGCCTCTACAAACTACTGGTGTACGAGCCAGGCGGCTTCTTCTCAGAACACCGGGACACCGAGAAGGTGGACGGCATGATCGGGACGCTTGTCCTTACAGTGCCAAGCAGTGCGACTGGGGGAGAACTCGTGATTCGGCACGCTGGCCGTGAGGCTGTGGTCGATACCTGCGGCGAGGACCCCGGCGACATTTGCTTTGCCGCCTTCTACGCTGACTGCCTCCACCGTACAGAGCCGGTTCGGACCGGTCACCGCGTCGCGCTGGTCTACAACCTAGTCGCCTCGCCTTCCGGGCGAGACGTCCCGTCGCGTGCCCCAAACTTCGCTGGCCAAGCCGGCGAGATCTCCCGGATTCTCACTGAGTGGGGTAGTACGACGGGAGGTCCCCACAAGATCGTCTGGCTACTGGAGCACTCATACAGCACGGCCGCCTTGAGATTCGGGAATCTCAAGGGCGTTGATGCTTCGGTCGGTGAGACGCTGGCGCGGGCGGCCGAACAAGCCAACTGCGCGCTGCACTTGGCCATCCTGACCGTCGAAGAAGAGGGTATCCCTCATGACATCGTGTACGAGTACCGTCTGGGTGACGAGATCGATCTCACGGGGAAGGGAGACTTCATGGAAGAGGTCTATGACTGGTCCCACACCCTGAACGGACTGGTCGCGGAAGATGGGGGCCGAGCTGGCCTGCAAGGACTTCCGCTGCTGCCCGAAGAGGCTCTGCCCCAGGGTGTCCTCGACAGCGTTCCGCCCGATCGCGAGACGCTCTTCGAGGCCTCGGGCAATGAGGGGGCCACGATCGAGAGAGTCTACCGCCGGGCGGCCCTGATAGTCTGGCCTCGCCACAAGGAGGCCTTGGTCCGAGCGGATGCGTCGATCAGCGATGCGATCGCTTTCGTCCGCAGGGCGATTCATGAGGCCAGCGAGGCTGGATCGGTCTCAACGGCGCCTCGAGAACTTGTGGCCCAACTGATCGAGGGCTGGCCACGAAGTCGGTCTGAAGGCATTCGTCCCTCGTGGCGGGCCTCTACTAGCACGGAGCCCGAGGCCATCAAAGACATGCTTGAGCTTCTTTCGGATGCGTCCGACAGTGAGCAGGTCGCTGAGTTCCTGCATTCCGTGCTGCTCCCGGCGTACGGCGAATGGATCGACAGCATCTTGATCCAGTGCCTGCGACAAGCAGACCGCGACGTGCTCGCCCATTTCCTCGGTGAGTTCGCAAGGCGATGGGTACCGAACGCGCCCTCGACGGCGCTGAGCCTGCTGGCGCGCGTTAGGACGGAGCTCTCGGCCTTCGCCGAGAGCGAATCGACCCGACTCACAGCGCTCGAAGTCGCAGTCCATGAAGCGGCACAGGGCCTGGAACTTGCCCTAGAGCCGCGCAACGATCCCAACCTGCCCGCTTGGAAGCAAACCAAGCCGGCAACTCTGGACGTCAGCACGATCATGGATTGGTTCAGTTTTAGCGAGGCCCACGTCTCAGAAGTCGATGCCAAGAGAGTCTCGGATCTCATCGCTCGCAACCCGAACCTTGCGGACCCGTTCCGCACGCTGCCCAAGGCACTGTGCGAAGTCAGGAGGCGCCTAGCACAGATCTCAGGCACAACGGCGTACGTTGGGATTTGGCTGACCTCGGCGGAGCGCCTGCTGGAGCGGAGCGGCTCGCCCCCAACTGGGCCTACCGACCACCGGATCGAGGCACGGTCTCACTGCGGGTGCTCGGATTGCCAGGCCTTGGAACGCTTCTGCCGAGATGGGCAGATGGTCACGTCCCAATTCAGGGTGGCCCAGGGGCGGCGAGCGCACATCAGGGGCGTAATTCGGTACAACAAACTCGACATTGAGTCTCAGACCCTTCGCGTCGGCAGGCCTTACACGCTCGTTCTTAAAAAGGTACCGACGAAGTACCTGCAGCGCTGCAAGGAGTACGCGGCTGACATCGCTACGATGGAAGCGCTCGCTGGGAGCCGACCGCAATGCGACGCGTCGGCGGTAGGGGAGTCCCTTCATCGCTTGAACAGGGCAATCTCAATGGGAAAGGACTTCCGGCCAGATGCCAAGCGCGGCCAACCGCAGTAGTTCCGACGATTCAGGGTGGATCAATCTAGTGCACGTCGCGCTCCAGGACGAAATGCAGCCCGCATCTACCGCTGGGGATCCTCTGGACGGCCAAGTGCTGCGTGTGTTCTCGACGAGACAGACCCACGAGGGCGGCTTGATTCTCTGTGCCTAACTGAGTGACCACCGCCGTCGTAGGCACACGGAAGCGTGCGACGATCGCCAGCGACGTGTGGACTGGCATGGCAGACGACCGCCGGATTTACCCGCCAGGAACTCACTCCAGCCCAATCGGAGAACGTAACGTGACGGACCGCTAGGGCACTCGACCGTGGAAGCGACAGCCTTGGGCCACCGCCTGGATTCGCGGCAGCGGTCGCGCTCAGTGTCCAGCTCCAGCATTGTCACGGACCAGGTCCGGGATTCGCTTGGCCAGCCCGTATTTCCCAGTCCGGGCCACTACAAGGGAGTTCCGCACACCCTGCAGTAGACGGCGTCGGGCGGGTGTCCGGATACGGAGCACCGCGAACAAGCCCTCTCTCGCGGTTGCGGAGTCCCAAAGTCCCCTCTCGCCAACTCCGCTGAGACGATTCCGGTGGGCACAACGATCAGTGAGTACCCTATGATCATCAGCACGACCGAGAGCAGTCGGCCTGCCGTCGTGCTGGGCGATAGATCGCCGTATCCCACGGTGGTCATTGTTACCACAGCCCAGTAGACGCTGGTCGGGATGCTCGTGAACCCCGAGCCCCCTCCCTCAATCAGGTACATCAGCGTTCCGGATATGACCGCCGTGCAGAGCATGGCCGAGACGAATACGATGATCTTCTGGCGGCTGGCCTTGATGGCAGACATTAGGCCCAGCCCCTCGTGGACGAAACGGACAAGCTTCAGCACTCGGAAGACCCGCAGCAGCCGGATGCCGCGGACGACGGCCAAGGACTGGGAGCCGGAGAAGATGACGCTGAAGTATGTCGGAAGCAGCGCGAGAAGATCCACGATTCCGAGAAAGCTAAGCGCGTATGACTTGGTATGAGCGACAGTCCATAGGCGCAACCCGTACTCGATCGTGAAGACGATCGTGAAGATCCATTCCGCCACCCGCAGGAGCAGGCCGAACTCCGCTTCAATTCGCGGTACGCTCTCCAGCACGACGCAGGTGACGCTGAGCAGGATCGCAACTAGGAGCCCGATATCGAAGGCCGCACCGGCTGGGGTGTGAACCCCGAAGATCATCTCGTGAAGCGCGCCGCGCAGGCCGCCGTTTGGCGGCTTGTCCTCAAGTGGATGCACTTCAACCAGTCTAGTGCCGCAGGGCCCCCTGTCCAGTAGCGAATACAGCCACGCTGAGGGCTGGTCGACACAAGCCAGAACACGACAGAGACTGCGCGCCTAGCCCCTGTGGTCAGCGGACCAGTTCCCGGACTTCAGTGGTCAGTCATCAGGCGTTTTGACATTTCACGAGCAATCAGTCGCCGAATCCTCATCTCCGCTTGGGCACCTGCCGATAGACCGGCCCGGACGGTACAAGGCGGCAGTCGGGCGCGGGCGGATCTTGGCCGCCCCCGCGCTGTCAGCCGGATGGGCCAACCCCCTTCGCTCTCCGCGCCATCACGGGCAGGATTCCGTATGGCGCGGGCGCCAGCGATGTTGCCCACCCCGTCCCTCAATGCTGTGCTGTCCGCCTCATGTGCCCTTGGACTCTGGCAGAATATTCCCTAATGCCTCACGAGATCCAGCTGGTTGCCAATGGCGACCTCAGGCTTTCCGCCAATCGAAAGTGCTGGCCCGCGCAGCGCGACATGGAGGCGCGCCTGACGGCGGCCATCGAGGGCGCCGGCGGCAGCGTGCGTCGGGCGCACGAGTTCGACGCGACAAAGGAGCACGGCTTCATCGACAGCCAGAAGCGGGGGCTGGCGGTCTTCCGCAACATCAATCCCAAGGCTCCACTCGTAGTTGCCGAGGCCGTCTGGCAGTATTCCCAGCACCTCTTGGCGGGCCTGATGGGCCACAGGGGCCCCATCCTGACCGTTGCCAACTGGAGCGGCCAGTGGCCCGGCCTCGTCGGGATGCTGAATCTCAATGGGAGCCTGACAAAGGCTGGCACGCCATACTCGACGCTCTGGAGCGAGGACTTTACCGACGAGTTCTTCCTCGACGGTCTTCGCACTTGGATCGAAACGGGCAAGCTCGTGCACCGCTCGCCGCACGTGCAACCTGCGGCCGACGTGATCGTTCCCCACCGGGCAATGGTGGCAGGCCGAAAGGTCGCGTCCGAATTGCAGTCTCGCAAGGCAATCATGGGCGTCTTCGACGAGGGCTGCATGGGAATGTACAACGCCATCATTCCAGATCACCTGCTCAATCCGACCGGCGTGTTCAAGGAGCGGCTCAGCCAGTCTGCGCTTTGGGCGGCCATGCAGCGCGTGAGCGACTCCGAGGCCCAGGCCGTGCGCGATTGGCTGGACGCGAAGGGTATGGAGTTCAAGACCGGGGCCGATGAGGAGACTGAGCTTACGGACGCTCAGATCCTCTCCCAGTGCAAGATGTACATCGCATCGCTGCGCATTGCCGACGAGTTCGGGTGCGACACGATCGGAATCCAGTACCAGCAGGGCCTTAAGGACATTTGCCCGGCTTCGGACCTCGTTGAAGGCCTGCTGAACAACGTTGATCGGCCGCCGGCCTACAGCGAGGATGGCCGCAACCTGTTTGACGGGCAGGCCATGCCCCATTTCAACGAGGTGGATGAGTGCGCGGGGCTAGATGCGCTGGTCACGAATCGGGTTTGGACCGAACTCGGCTTCGACCCGGAGACGACCCTCCACGACCTGCGCTACGGCGAGCCGTACAAGGTCAATGGCCACGAGCGCTTCGTCTGGGTGTTTGAGATATCGGGCTCGGCCCCGGCCCAGCACCTGATTGGCGGCTACGCGGGCGCGGTCAGCGAGCGGCAGCCTCCCATGTACTTTCCGCTCGGCGGTGGCACGCTCAAGGGCGTGAGCAAGCCTGGTGAGGTCGTTTGGAGCCGGATATTCATCGAGGACGGCCGTCTCAAGGCCGATCTTGGACTGTCGGAGGTCGTGGAGCTTCCGCCCGAGGAGACTCAGCGGCGGTGGGACATTACGACCCCGCAGTGGCCTATCATGCACGCGGTGACCAGAGGAATTAGCCGCGATCGTATGATGGGCCGGCACAAGTCCAACCACATTCAGGTCGCCTATGCCCCCGACATGGCAGCCGCTCGCTTCGCTCTGAGTGCCAAGATCGCCGCCTTCAGGCATCTCGGCCTGGAGGTCTTTGTCTGCGGCACGGATCACGATTTGGTCTGATCGAGCTGGTCCAGTCAGCCCCTCGGCAGACCCGACGGTGGCTAGAATGGGTTCGATTCGGGTCATGGTCGACTGCAGTCAATCCTTGGGGGTGCGAAGCATGAGCATGGTCAGGCGGGCCTTATGGATTGCCCCGCTGTTGCTGTCTGCGATTCCTCTTGCGGCTGATCCCCCTCCACCACGCGATGACCAGGCCGTCGCGGCATGGATACTTGCCCAAGGCGGCAAGGTGCGAGTCAGCGGGGAAGCCGGTGAGATCAGCTCAGTTTCCGGGCTTCCCGCGGGGCCCTTCACGATCGATGGTGCCAATCTCACAGGAACGCTGGTCCATCCACAGGATCTGGAGAGACTGCGACCGCTGCGCCTGCGCAGCCTGACGCTGCCGGGAACGATGTGGAACCCGGTCTGCTGCGGAGCTCTGGGCAACGTTGACGACAGCGACTTGATCGCCGCCATTGCGGAGATGGACACGTTGGAAGAGCTGCATCTGAGCCATCACTTCATGAGCGTATTCAAGGGAATCCGCGTCTTTGACCACGCGATCGAGAAGCTCACTGGCCTACGCAGCCTGCGCTCCCTGCAGCTGAAGTCGACGCGGGTCACAGGGGCACACCTGGATTTCTTCCCGAGACTGGAGCGCCTCGATCTCACCCAGACCGACGTCAACGACGAGGGTCTCGCGACGATCTCGAAGCTCTCGGGCCTGCGCACGCTGCGGCTGCGCAGCACGTATGTGACCGATTCGGGACTCGCAGTGCTGGGCGAGCTCCCCGATCTGGTCGAACTGGACCTTGCGGACTTGGAACTGACCGACGCGGGCATTGCCCACGTCGCTGCGCTGACCGGGCTACGCGTGCTGAATCTCCGAGGGTCCGCTGTAAGCGATGCGGGGTTGGAGCTCTTGACGGGATTGGACCTTTTACAGGACCTGAACCTTTACCGCACCAAGATTACGAACGCCGGCATTCCGGCGCTGGCTTCCCTGCAGACGCTGCGTCGAGTCGACTTGCGCTACTCGCGGGTCACCTCCGCCGGTGTGCGGGAGCTCCGGCAAGCGCTGCCGCGAGCGGACGTACTCTTCGCGGACACGGCTCCGACAGACCCCCTCGACGTGCCGGAGCCGCTCTTGTCCGAGGGGCGAAAGGGTCTTGAGGATTGGGTCGAGGCGTTCGGGGGCACGTTGTCCTGGCACCCTGACGGCTCTGTTTCCGTGTCGCTCCGGACGGCCCCGGTTGCCGATGCCGATCTGGAAGTGCTCCAGCGTTACCCGGAGATCCGCGAACTCGATCTGAGTGCGACCGAGGTCTCCGATCTGGGATTGGCAGCGCTCCGTTCCCTTCCTGCGCTGAAGCGTCTGGATCTGTCGAACACTCGGGTGACCGACGCCGGGCTTGCCCACATCGGCGGCATCGGTACCCTCGAAAGCCTGGCTCTGGACCAGTCCTTGGTGTCGGGCCATGGATCGCATCACCTTTCAGGCCTGTCCCGGCTGCGGATGCTGTCCTTGGCCGGCACCGGGACTGGCGACGAGGACCTTGTCTGGCTCGCTCGTCTGGAACGGCTAGAGGAGCTCAACTTGGGCTACACCCAAGTCACCGACGCGGGTTGCGCGCAAGTCGCAGCCTTCGGGCAGCTCATGGATCTGGACCTCACCGGTACGCGCGTCGGGGACGGGGGCGTCGAGCATCTCAGGAGCCTCCGGCAGCTTCGAAGTCTCGGCTTGGCGTTCACGGAAGTCACAAGCGCCGCCGGAGCTGCGCTGGGATCCCTGCCGGGCTTGGCCGAACTCGACCTCGCCAACACGCGTATCGAGGACGAGGGCTTCGCGCACTTGTCCGGGCTGTCGGGCCTGCTGCGGCTGAACCTCGATTTCACCAAGGTCTCGTCCGAGGGCCTCGCCGCATTCACCTCCAATTCCCGGCTTGCCACCCTGAGCCTGGACAACACCGACGTGGACGATGAGGCGGTCGAGTTGTTGAGCGGATTCAAGGAACTGAGGCGGCTCAACCTGTACCACACCTTGGTGAGTGCGGATGCGGCCCGCACGATAAGGGCTGCCCTTCCGGATTGCGAGTTGGCTTGGGACCGTGATTCGGCCCAGCCTACTCGCCGGAGGTAGGCTCGTGCGGATCGGCGCGCTCTTGGGCGTTGCCTTAGCCATCGGCCCCTTCGGCGTAGCGGCTGGCTCGGACCCGAACGGCATCGACCAATGGGTGCGCGACCAGGGGGGTTCGGTAAAGCTCTCCGCGAGCGGCGAGGTTGTGGAGATCGACCTGAGCCGGACATGGGTCACCGATGTGGACTTGGAGCGCCTCCGTGGACTGAACAGCCTCACGGTCCTGAAGTTGGCGCAGACCCATGTGTCCGACAGTGCCCTGCGTGTTGTGGCCTCGCTGGCCCGGCTGCGAAGCCTCGACCTCTTCTTCTGCGAGCACGTTACCGACGCTGGTGCGTCCGTTCTGAGGGATGCGGCCATGCTTGAGCGCCTCAATGTACGTGGCACGAAGATTGGCGATTCTGGCCTCAAGTTCCTGACGGAACTGCAGCGCCTGAAATCGCTCGACGTGGGCATCACAGAAGTGTCCAACTCCTCGGTGGAGCTGCTGGAGGCACTGCCGGCGCTTGAAGACCTGGCGATCGGCGGCAACCGTATAGGGGAGGCCGGCATCGGCAGCCTACGGGCGCTGAAGCGACTCAAGACCCTAGACCTCAGCGGCGCGCAGGTGACCGACAGCGGGGTCTGGGCCGTCGGCATAACGGACCTGAACTTGAAAGAGCTTGCCGCCATGCAAGGGCTTGAGTCGTTGAACCTAGCCGCCCCCAGCCAAGAATACGTTTTGGCGATCAGCAGCGGTGTGCCACGGTTGCGCGGCGGCATTCGGGTGACTGATCTCGGTGCTCCGTACCTCGCCCGGCTGACCGCCCTCCGGAAGCTGAACCTCACACGCTCGTCCGTGACCGAGAAGGGGATCGAGAGCCTCCGACCGCTCCAAGCCCTGGAAGAGCTCGTGCTGTCCCATGTCGCCTCGCTCGGCACGGACACTGGCGCGGCCCTCAGGGGCTTGCCCTCCCTGCGCGTTCTGGACCTCTCGCACAGCAGATTCGACGATGCCGGCCTCGCCGCCCTTGCGGACCATCCCGGCCTGCGACGCATCGTGCTCGCCGGGACTCAGGTGACCGCCCAAGCGGTCGACCGGTTCTTGGCCGCTCGGCAGGGCCGCGTCGTTATCCGCTGACGCCTCTGCTTTGCGTGCTCAGGCAGTGGCTGCGGGGATGGTGCCGTACGAGGTCGGGAAGTGGCTTAGCGGCGCGCCGACCTCGGCTGCGATCGTGCGGTACAGGTCGCCAAACGTGCCCGTCACGCGCGTGTGGTGGCCAGGGTTCAATCGGCCCGCCCGGCCGGCCAGGATGACCGCACCTCCGCTGTTCTTGTGGAAGTTTGCCTCCGCGTGCTCGTGGATGAACAGCAGCGCGCAGTTGTCCAGCAGCGTACCGTCCCCCTCGGGCACGCTCTTAAGCTTGGCGACGAGGTATGCGAACTCCTCCACGTGCCAGCGACAGATGTCGCGCATCACCTCCTGCTGGCGCTTGCGGTGCGACCCGCCAAGGTGGCTGTACTCGTGGTGGCGCGCGAAGGAAAGCCCCAGCCATGGGAACCTAGTGAGCCCTTGGCACTTTGTGAGCATGTAGGACGCCACGCGCGTCTGGCCTGACGCAAAGGCGTGCACCAAGAGGTCGCTCTGCAGCTTCGCGATGCGCGGGTAGTCGAGCGGATCGCCGCCCACCTCGGGCTCCGGGACCTTGCTGGCGTACTCCGCAGGGAATCTCGAGATGGCGCGCTCCATGTCGAAGATCGAAGTCAAGTGCTCGTCAATGCGCTGGGAGTCTTCACGGCCGAGCGTCTGCTGCAACCTCCCGGCCTCCGTGCGCACCACGTCCAGGATGCTGCGCTTTCTGGCGATCCAACCGTCGTCCAGCTTGCCAAACAGCCGGTCGAAGAGTTTCTGGGGAACGACCTCGGGGGGCAGTGCGCGGTTCTTCTCGCTCCAGCTCATGTTGCGCTGCATGCTGGATCCGAAAGACTCTCGGCAGACTCCCACTTGCAGGGAGGCGAAGCGCGAGTCGCCCCCAATCTTGGCCGCCACGATCTGGTCGATTGAGGGGCCCCCAGCCCCGATTCCGGTGTATTTCTCTCCAGAGACCAGAGCGCTCATCGAGCGCTGATGTCCGTTTCCAGCTCCGCTGGTCTGGCCGTTCGGGTTGTCCAGGCCGGACAGGATCTGGACATCATCCTGCAGTCGGGCCAGCGGCGCGAGGCACGGGGTGAGCGAATACTCGCGCCCTTCTTGGCGCGGGATCCAGTAGCGCTCCGGAATGCCGTTACCGTTGAACCACAGGACGAAGCGGGGCTCTGGCTCGCTGGATCCCCGGACATCCCCAGAGCGGGACGCGTAGGCAGTCCCGGCGGCGTTGAACATGCACGCCAAGGGCGGAAGCCCGATTCGGACGGCCGTCCCGCCGAGCGTCAGGCCCTTCAGAAATGCGCGCCGTGCCAGCGGTCGTGTCGTCATCCCTATGCTTCCCAATCCACTCCGAGGTACTCCTCGGAAACCACCAGTTCGAGAAGCAGCTCTCGAAAGACGAACCCGGAGTCTCGGAAGCGATTATACGCTCTCTCAATGGTCGGTGTGTCCAAAGTTGTCTCGGAACGGCCGAACACATAGCGAAACAGCTGCTTGGCGATGCACTTGTGGCAGCCGGGCGACCGAGAGAGGACCTCGCCCGCCCCTCGCGGCGCAGCGAAGTTGGAGCCTTCGATCCCAGCGATGAAGCCTGACGAGTCGATCGGCAGCTCGTGTGTAGACGCCTTGATCCCCTGGCGCTCCTGCTGGGGAGTGGGCTCCACCGTCACCGGCTCGGTCTCGCGATAGCTGCCCACGCTGTCGTAGTGCTCGAAGCCGAATCCGATCGGGTCTACCAGCTTGTGGCACGAGGCGCACACTTGGTCAGCTGCGTGCAGCTGCTGCAGCGTCTCGCGGATCGTCATCGGACGCGCGCCAACCCTTAAGGGGGGCAGGGAAGCGTCCACTCCCGGGGGCGGGGGAGGAATCGCTTGGCAGAGGAAGTGCTCCCGCACGAACAGCCCGCGCTCCGTCGGCGAGGTGTTGACCGGCTTCCCGGTCTGCGCCAGGAACGTCCCGTGACCGAGGATTCCGGCACGTCCGGAACTGGCCGGGTAGGCCGTCTTGCCGAAAGGCACGCTGGGCTCGGCCATGCCGTACACCTTGGTCAGGAAGTCGTCGACGAACGTGTAGTCGGCTGTGAAGAACTCCCGGAAGTCCAGGTCATTCCATACGAGATGGCTGAACAGGCGCAGGGACTCCTCAGTCATGCTGCGGGCGACTTCAGGACCGTAGTCGCGGAAACGGTTGCCGTCCTTGACCGACGTGAGCAGGCGGTCGAAGCGCATCCACTCGGCAAAGAACTTATCCATCGCTGGCCTCGCCCGCCCATCCGCCAACAGGCGGCGCGCGTGGGCCATCACCTGCTCGCGCGTGCCAAGCGCGCCCGCAGCCGCAGCCGCCCGCAGTTCGTCGTCCGGCGGTGCGTCCCACAATGCGTACGACAGCCGCGCGGCTGTCTCGAACTGCTTCAACGGGCTGTCGGCGCTTTCTGGCGCGAGGAACAGGAAATGCGGCGATTGGAGCATGGCCTCGATTGTGGTGGCGGCTCCCTCAAAGAAGTTGTTCGCCTCCGCCGCCCACCGCAGGAGCAGTTCCGTGTGCAGTTCCTTCTCTTTGGCCCCCAGCGGGCGACGGAAGGCCTGCGAACCGACGGCCGAGACGAACTCCGCGGCGCACTCGCGGTCTAGCGGACCGCTCGGCTCGCACGGAACGATCCCGTTCTCGTCCCCGTAGCGAAATGCGTTCCGGGCAAGCTTCTCCGCTGCCAGTGCGTAGGCCTCGGCCAAGCCCGGCGTGACCGACTGTGAGGCCGCCTGGTTGGTGAAGCCGTGGACAAAGTCCTCGGCAGGGAAGCGTCGCGACGGTCGGGTCCGGTCACCGAGGATGTCTCGGACGGTGTTGTCGTACTGGGCATGTGTGAGCCGGCGGATGGGCTCGTCGCGGTGGCTGCGGGCCGCCGCTGCCTCTTGCATCCGATCGACGGGCAACGTTGACAGGTGCTCTGCCCAGGCAGCGAGCGCTCGCTCGGCCTCGCTGCCGGGTGCGATCAGTGGGCCTCCCGTGTGGGGAATTCGGTTTGTGGGCTTGAGCAGGAGCGGCGATTGGGGAACATTCGAGTCGTTTACGAGCACTGCCAATCCGACCCCGAATGCCTCGATCACGTCCCGGCTGGCCCCAGACTCGGGGAAGTGCAGACGCGTCTCGGAAGCCACGCCCGAGGCGTTGTGGCAGGTCCGGCAGTGCCGCTCTTCCAGTGCCGGATAGACCTCCCCAGCGAAGTCGGGAGCGGCACCGCCCGGAGTTGCTGCCACCGCGGTGGCGGCGAAGACCGTCGCAGCGAGCCAAGGTACGCGCCGAGGTCGGTGCGCTACCGACACCGCGGGTCCTCTTGGCAAATGTCGGGTCATAAGCCCATCGTCAACGGCGCCAGTCACCAGAGTGCCCTCCTCAGCCACCGCTTTCGGCAGACGGGAGTTCGGGTCCCGCGCGCGTTCGTCGAAGTCTCTCGCGGCCGTGTCCACTGACATAAGGCATCTGTAGCGCAGGCCCGGCTACATCAACATTCGCAACCAGCGGCCCACCCGGACGCTTGGCCGCGAGGGCCCGTGGCGCCAGTGCTCCTGTCCCCTCCCCAGAGTATAGGCCGCACTCGGGACGCCGAGGGGTGCATCTGCGTCGTCACCGCGCACGAAACGCGGCCCACGGCGGTCGCCGTTCGGAGCCGGTAGGGCCTTTGCGAGTCCATTCCGTAGCCGCCGGTAACGCCGAGACTAGAGCAGAGCGGCCGCTGCCTGCCCGTGACTTCTGGGTCCGGATAGGAGCATACACCTCGGACCGCGCGGGATTCCCAGTGCTCCCACGCGAATCCCGTCCCTGTTCCGCCCTCTGGAGCCAGCCTGGGGAGATCGGCCGTTGATCGGGATCTATTGCGGTCGACGGGTCGGGCATGTTGCGATAAGCGTGCCGCCTGAACACATACTGAATAACACGTATGGCCCGGTGGCACGAAAGCGAGAACGGGGATATGCATCAAGGCGTGACTCGACGTAAGGGCGCGCGCGCGATCGGGTCAGAACGATCGCGCAGCGGCGTTCGCTGCCTGTGGCGCACCGCATCGCGCGATAGGTCGGTGCGCGTGTCCCGCGTGCGATTCTCGACGGACGCCGTAATTCGCCTTGCCGCGTGCCTGGCGCTCGGGTGGGGAGTGCTGTTTCCAGCTCCCGCGCGCCCCGCGCCCGCGCGGGACCTGCCACCGCCGGTCGCCCGGTCTGTCGACTATGCGGTCGATGTCGAGCCCATTCTGCACTCGCGCTGCTACGCGTGCCACGGCCCGTCGATCCAGACCAACGGACTGCGTCTCGACAGGCACGAGGCTGTCCTCAAAGGCGGTTACAGCGGGCCGGCAGTCCTGCCGGGCGACAGTGCCGCCAGCGCGCTCATACACCGGGTAGCCAGCTCGGAGGACGGCTTCCGGATGCCTCCCGCAGAGCCGCGCCTGACACAGCGCGAGGTCGGCGTGCTGCGCGCTTGGATCGATCAGGGTGCCGCTTGGAACCAAGGCCCGCCCAGCCCGGCGGAGCAACCCAAGGCTCCTGCGCGAGGGCACTGGTCGTTCCGCCCGATCCTGCATCCGGACCCGCCCGCCGTGCGTCAGGCGGACTGGCCCCGCAATCCGATCGATCGGTTCGTGCTCGCCAAGCTTGAGGCCAAGGGCGTCCACCCGTCGCCGGAGGCCGACAAGCTGACGCTTCTTCGCCGCCTGAGCCTGGATCTGGTAGGGCTCCCGCCAACGTGGGAGGAATCTGAACGATACCTCAATGACTCGGCCCCCGGAGCCTACGAGCGGCTTGTTGATCGGCTGCTGGACTCAGAGCATTACGGCGAGAAGTGGGCACGCCACTGGCTCGATCTGGCCCGCTACGCCGACAGCGACGGCTATGAGAAGGACCTTGCCCGGCCGTATGCATGGCGCTGGCGCAACTGGGTGATCGATGCGCTGAACGCGGACATGCCCTTTGACGAATTCACTAGGCTGCAGCTCGCGGCGGACTTAATGGGGGATCCGACGCCGGACCAGCTTGCCGCCACGGGATTTCACCGCAACACCCTGCGGAACAGGGAGGGGGGCACGATCTACGAACAGTCTCGGTTCGAGGAGACGCTGGATCGCGCAAACACCGTTGCCACGACTTGGCTGGCCCTCACTGTGGAATGCGCGCAGTGCCACGACCACAAGTACGACCCCATCACGCAGGAAGACTTCTACTCGCTGTACGCGTACTTCGACAACGTGGAGGATGTCCAAATCGACGCGCCGCTGCCCGGCGAGTTCGGCCCGTACCTGCGTAAGCGGGCCGAGTACCTGCAGAAGCGCCAAGAGCTCCTCGAGCAGCACCGCGTGCCGGAGCTCCAGCCGGAGTGGGAGCGTCAAATGAAGATCACCGGCGAGAATCCGGGGGAGCGCACCGACTGGGACCTCTGTTACGACGTGCTGTTCCAAATGACGGACAACGGCTGGCACATCCTGCACAAGGATCCAGCCGAGCGCACCTTCCGCGAGCGGGAGGTGCTCACGGACTACTTCATTGACTGGTACTTCACGGTCGTCTCCAAGGAGCGCATCGAGGAGTTGAAGTTCAAGGAGTTGAAGAAGAAGCTCAAGGCGCTCAAGGCTTCCTATCCGCAGTTGAGCGAAGCCCGAATCGTCAGGGAACTTGACGAGCCGGGAGAGACCTTCCTGCGCGTCCGCGGCCAGTGGGACCGCAACGGAATTGCGGTCGAACCGAGGCCTCCGGCGTTCCTGCGCCCGCCGTCCGCGGGCGACCGGAAATCAAGGTTGGATCTCGCGAATTGGATCTTGTCGGAGGACAACCCCCTTACCGCCCGAGTCGCAGTCAATCGGATGTGGCAGGAGTTGTTCGGTCAGGGGTTCGTGCGCACTTCGGAGGATTTCGGCCTTAGAGGGGAGACACCCTCGCACCCCCTCCTCCTGGACTGGCTTGCCTCCACCTTCCGGGCCGAGGGCTGGAGCATGAAGCAAACGAAGAAGCTGATTGTCATGTCCAAGACTTATCGCCAGTCTTCCCGCGCCCGGCCAGAGTTGGCCGAGATCGATCCCGGAAACAATTGGCTGGCGCGCCAGAATCGTCTTAGGCTCCCGGCGGAAGTTCTCCGCGATTCCGGGCTGCGGGTCAGCGGCCTCTTGTCCCCAGTCATCGGAGGCCCCAGCGTGTATCCGCCGCAGCCAGACGGTGTCAAGGAGCTGACCTACGGCTGGGACACTGATCGGTGGGAGGAAAGCGGAGGGCCGGACCGCTACAGGCGCGGCCTGTACACGTTCTTCCAGCGGACCGCGCCCTATCCGCAGATGATGAACTTCGACGCACCGGACTCGAACCGCACGGCGAGCCGGCGGCGGAGGAGCAACACTCCGCTGCAAGCGCTGAACCAGCTCAATGATGAGGTCTCGGTGGAGGCCGCCCGGGCGCTGGCGATCCGCGTGCTGAACGAGTCTGAACCCGAATGGGACGCCCGGCTGACGCACATGTACCGCCTCGCCCTCAGCAGGTCTCCGACCGGTCGGGAATCGGAGGTCCTCTCGGAGTCCTTCCGGCGCGCGGCACGCGTGCTGGACCAGTCGCCGGGAGATGCGCTGCAGCTTGCGCAGATTGCCTTAAGCGACCACGACCCTGTCGAGATCGCCACTTGGATCGGAATCGGCAGGATCCTGATGAACACTGACGAGTTCATCACTCGCGAGTGACGGTATTACTACCGCCCAGTTTCAAGCGTTCAAGCGTCGGCGCGACTCACTCCAGAACTTCGCGTCGGGGATCGGGGTAGTTGCGCTCGGCGACCTGCTCGCCGCGGACGGTCGCACTGCCGCCGCTCTTCCCGATGTGAGTTCTCTGGCCCCCAACCAGCCCCACTTCCAGCCAAAGGCCAAACAGGTGAACTTCATGTTCATTGAGGGCAGGCCTAGCCAGTGCGAACTCTTCGACCCCAAGCCCGGCCTCCGGGAGGGGAATTGTATCGAATAGTCACATTCGGCCTTGACTGGGCGGACCCGGACTGTCACTTCCGGCACTTCTTCTGACGCACGACTACGGGCCGGATGAACGCCCGCCGGATTCTCTCCGGACTAGCAGCAGGCATGTCGAACTTCTCTCGGACTTGCGCGATGCTCGGCTGATACTTGGTGTGCGGCAACTCAATCTCAAATGGAGCTTGGTCAGGCTTGTCCGGCTTCGACATCTTGCTCATCGCCCGATCCCCTCTCTGTTGAGCCGCGCCGCTCTCGCCTGAGAGCCTCGACCACTCGGGTCAGTCGGCAAAGTCGTCCGAGTCGCGGATGGTCTGCAGGTCAATACACGCGTGCCCGCAGCTGGCTTCGACAAGCTTCGTGAGGACGGCGCGGGCCTCGTTCCCGCAGGATGCCGAGCGCAGCGTGGGAGCATCCCCGCCTGCCGGAATCCACAACTTGGAAGCTGGCGATTCTCCACACATTCCGATGCTCGAATCGGGTCAGAACTTGGAACCGAAGCGGTAGTTCAGGCGCATGTAGTAGTACCCGCCATCAAAGCCGAACGGCGAGAACTGGCTGTACCGGTTTCCGGGGCCAGCCAGACCCAGCCGGCTTGGATCCGTGTATGTGTTGAATGCGTTCTGCGCCCCAAGCGCTAGCGTTACCTGGGGCGTCAGCGAATAGGAGCACTCGAAGTCGAAGAGGTGCTTGCCGGTGTAGTGCTGGTTGTCGTCGTCGTCAAACCAGCCCCCGTAGTGGCTGATTCTCCCGAGCACGCTGATTCGCCCGAATTCCTGCCGCACGGACGCATTCCAGCGCGTCTTTGGCAGGCTCTCGTGGAGCTGCTTGATTCGAAGGGCCGAAACGACTTCGGGATTGAACTCAACCACCTGCGTGTCGGTGTGGTTGAACAGCACGGAAATCTGAGTCGTGGGGGCCGGTGCGAGCGTGGCGACGATGTCAACGCCTCGGGTCAGCGTATCGAAGTCGTTCGTAAAGAATCGGAATTCGTTGAGGTTCCGGGCGCTAGTGACCCCATCGGCCAGCAGGTCTTGGACCTCCGAAGGCGCCAGCACGAAGTCGCTGGTCAACGCGAGGCGGTCCTCGATCGCGATGCGGAAATAGTCAGCGGTCAGCGAGACAGGCCCGCTGTGCGCGACCGCTCCGACGGTAAAGTTGACCGAAGTCTCTGGTCCGAGGGCATGGCCCCCCCGCAAGGCCGCGACCGCCGTTGTCGACGGAATGGTTCCCACGTTGACGAGATCCATCAGTTCGGGGTCCCACTGCGAGGACAAGTTGTACGCATTCTGCTGGCCGGGCGTTGGTGCTCGAAAGCCAGTGCTCCAGCTGGAGCGCAAGGCGATCAGGTCGCTGACCTCGGCACGGCCCGCGACCTTGCCGTTGATCGTTCCGCCGAATCCGGCGAACCGCTCGGCTCGGACTGCTCCATCGAGTGTGAACCTGCCGACCGGGTTCGAGACCTCGACGTCGACGTACGCGGCGCCGTTCGGCCGGTCCCAGCTTCCAGCCGCAAGTGGACCGAATCCCGCAAAGCCGTTCGATCCTGCACTGAAGCCTTGGCTGAGGTAGGGCCCCAGTTCCCATGACGCTTTGTCACCTTGCTCGATCGAGAACCTCTCATTGCGGAACTCGCCTCCCATCGCAAGGTGCACTACCTCGCTCACCGCGTATGCGAAGTCGAGGTTGGCGTTAACCTCCTGCTGCCGGTAGATCCCGGGCTTGAAGGAGGTCGGCGACTCCGGCCCCATGGACGCATTGACCGTGTCGTGAATGAAGAAATCCACCTCGCTGGAGCCGAATGCGAGACTTGCGTCCCATGTCATTCCGCTCGCGAACTGGCCGCGCACTCCGCCCACCAGCGAACTGTCGGTGTAATTGCCGCCAAACTGGGGTGTGAAGCCGCCAGAGTACAGTTCCTGGAACGTGAAGCAGTTCGGATCCGCGAACACGCGCGAGAGTGCGTCTTGATCAGGCCTGTGGTCGGTGATCGGCACTGCCGGGCAGTTAGCCGAGCCGTCTAGGACGCCATCGTGCGCATCTAGCGCATCGCCGACCAGCAGCGACCGTCCGCGGTCGACGCTGTAGACTCCGGCCCGAGTGTTGGGATTCCGGAAGAAGAAGCCGCCGGTTGCCCTCCGCCTTGCATAGTTGGCGTGGCCGTAGATCTGAGTTGCGTCTCCGACCAGCTTCCCGAAGTTGCCGAAGAACTTCGGGCGGTCGTGCAATTCCGGAGATCCCCAGATCTGCACGACCGGCGTTCGGATGTGGGGGTTGCCAGCTGCAATGAGTGCCGTCGCGTCACCGCGCTGGATGCTCCGGCTGGTCGGATCGGACGAGCCGTATTCGACGCTCAGGTTTGCGAAGCCACCCGGACCTAGGGGAAGACCCACATTCGCGGCGACCAGCATCCGGTGCCCGTCGCCGTGGTAGGTCTTGCCCGTGCGGAACTCAATTTCTCCTCCGCTCGGGCTGTCCTTCAGCGTGAGGTTCAACACACCGGCGATGGCGTCCGATCCGTACTGAGCCGAGGCACCGTCGCGCAGAACCTCAACCTGCCGCAGCGCGATAGAGGGAATCGGGGAAATGTCGGGCCCTTGGGAGCCGTCTGACACCCCGTTGCCGTGCCAAGTGACCAGGGCGGCACGGTGACGCCGCTTGCCATTGACGAGAACCAGCACATGGTCCGGAGCCAAATTGCGCAAGTTTGCGGGCCGGACGATCATCGCGCCTCCGCTAATCGGTTGCACGTTGACGTTGAACGACGGCACGACATTGCGAAGCTGGTTGAGCACGTCCGGCTCGCCCTGCTGGGCGAACTCGGAAGAAGAGACCAGGTCCACCGGCACGACGGACTCGGTCACCGCTCGAGCGTCCGCTCGGCTCCCGACCACCACCAGCTCCTGAGAGAGGGCCTCGATTTCCAAAGTTACGTCGATCCTTCCTGAAGGGCCAGTGACGGTGAGTCGCTGTCCGGTGAAACCCGAAGCGGAGACCTCAACGGTCTGAGGCCGGCCACCAAGCCCGCAGAGTGCAGAAACCCCGTTGTTGTCAGCCGGAATACTCACGCCGCCCGCCGACACCGAAGCCGTCGTCAGCGGGGAACCGGCCGGGTCAAGGACGCGCACTGCAACGCACTGCGCCCCAAGCGTGGAACCGTACGCCAGCAATACCAGCAGACCGGTTAGAATTGGCAAATTCGTTAGGAGGTTAGGATACTGGATCAACCTTAGGATCAAGTATAATTTCCCTCGGAATCCTTTCGGCGCTGCGCGCGTGCTGGACCAGTCGCCGGGAGCTGCAGCTTGCGCAGATCGCCCTAAGGGACCACGACTCTGTCGAAATCGACACTTTGATTGGAATCGGCAGGATCTTGATGAACACTGATGAGTTCATCATTCGGGAGTGACGCTATGACTTTCGCCCAGTTTCAGGCGATCCAGCGCCGGCGCGACTTCCTCAAGAATGTCGCGTCCGGGATCGGTATAGTCGCGCTCGGCGACCTGCTCGCCGCGGACGGTCTCACTGCCGCCACTCTTCCGGAGGTCAACCCTCTGGCCCCCAAACAGCCCCACTTCCAGCCGAAGGCCAAGCACGTGATCTTCATGTTCATGGAAGGCGGGCCGAGCCAGTACGAACTCTTCGACCCCAAGCCCGGCCTTCAGGAGCACCACGGATCGGCGCTGCCGGAGTCGCTGACCAAGGATCTGAAGCTGGCGTTCATCAAGCCATCGGCCAAAGTCATGGCGAGCAAGTTTGCGTTCGAGCGGCATGGCGAGAGCGGCATGGAGCTCTCGGAGCTGATGCCCAAGCTCGCGGAGGTTGCCGACGACATCTGCCTGGTGCGATCGATGCACACGGACGCGTTTAACCACCATCCCGGGCAGTTGCTGCTCTTCACGGGGCACACTCAGTTCGGGCGGCCGACGATGGGAGCTTGGTCGGTCTACGGTCTCGGTAGCGAGTCCCAGGACCTGCCCGGCTTCGTTGTGCTCACCTCGGGAAGGGGAACGAGCGGCGGGTCGAGCAACTTCTCCTGCGGCTTCCTGCCGTCCCACTATCAGGGAACGGTGTTCCGCAACACCGGAGATCCGATCCTCTACCTCTCGAATCCCGAGGGTGTTAGCGATGCACTCCAGCAGGAGACCCTCCGGTCCGTCCGCGCCCTGAACGAACTGCGGTACGAAGAGACCGGGGACGTGGAGATTGCCTCGCGCATCTCGTCCTACGAGCTCGCGTACCGCATGCAGATGTCCGCGCCCGAACTGCTGGACTTCTCAGGGGAGCCGGCGCACGTGCTCGAGGGCTACGGCGTCACCAGCGACGACGCGGACCAGCGCCAATACGCGACCAACTGCCTATTGGCCCGTCGCATGGTCGAGCGCGGAGTGCGGTTTGTGCTGATGATGGACGCCAGTTGGGACGACCACAGCGAGCTCAACAAGAACCTTCCGAAGCGCTGCAGGAAGGTTGATCAGGCGAACGCGTACCTGATCCGCGACCTGAAGCAGCAGGGGCTCCTAGACGAGACGCTGGTCGTTTGGGGCGGGGAGTTCGGGCGAACGCCGATGGTCGAGATTCGCAGGCCCGACGATGCTGACAACGCGGGCCGGGACCACCATCCGAACGCCTACAGCATGTGGATGGCGGGCGGCGGACTTGCCGGTGGCCGGGTGGTCGGCAGGACCGACGACCTATGCCTGAACGTCGTCGAGGAGCCTGTGCACGTGCACGACCTGCAAGCCACACTGCTGCACCTACTGGGATTCGATCACGAGAAGCTCACTTACCGCCACATGGGCCGGGATTTCCGGCTGACCGACGTGCATGGCAAGGTCATCGACAGCCTGCTGGCGTAGCCTCGCCATGGGCTGACCGACCGTTACCCTGAGGAATGGGCCCCGGTCGGCCTAACCGTTTCGCGTCCGTTGCGGTCGCTCGCCACGCGATTCTGTTCTCCTCCTCCTCCCCATGCATCGAGTGCTGCTGCTGGGCCGGCTGATCGTCAGGGCGCTGCTGCTTGAGCCTTGGCGCAGCCTGCTCACGGTTGCCTGCGTTTCAGTCGGCGTCGCGGTGATCATCGCGATAGATCTCGCCGGGGAGGCCGCCGCAGGATCGTTCCGCTCCTCCATGGAATCCCTGCAAGGGGACGCGAGCTTGGAGATCAGCCAGCTCGGCGGCGTCCCCGAGACAGCGTTGGGCGATCTGGCTAGGCTTGAGGCGCCGCTGCGTTTCTCGGCCCGCGTAGAGGGCTTCGTGACTGTTCTGGCCAACGGCGAGAGAGTGCCGCTGTTCGGAGTGGACCTGCTGGGGGACGAGACCCTAGAGAGCGCCGTCACGCTTGAGGTGGCAGATCTGACGACCCTCCGTGAGGGCCGTCCGGCTTGGGTCTCCAACGGCATGGGCCTTGCGCCGGGGCGGCAGTTCCAGATTGCCGTGAACGACCGCGTCGAGACCCTGTTCATGCAGGGTCTGCTCGCAGACGCAGGAGGGTCGGGCGGGCTGCGAACTCGCATGATCGTGGTGGATGTCGCGCTTGCCCAGTCGCTCCTGGACAGGGAGGGCACCGTCGACCGGATTTACGTCCATTCGGAGGCCGACGCGGCGGAACAGTGGCGACCGCGGATCGAGGCGCTGTTGCCGCCAGCCGCACAAGTCTCTGCGGCGGGCAGCCGCAGCCGGGAGTACCGCAGACTGCTCAACTCCTTCCGCTGGAACCTGCGCATCATCAGCTACATTGCGCTGATCGTTGGCGCCTTCCTTATCTACAACAGCGTTTCCGTGCGGGTAGTCCGGCGACGTCCGTTGATCGGAGTCGCCCGAGCGATCGGGATGACTTCGGCGATGGTCCGCGCCGGCTTCCTGTTCGAAGGCTTGGTATTCGGTTTGCTCGGCACGCTCTTGGGGCTAGTCTTGGGTCGGGTACTCGCCGTCGGTGCCGTCGCGCTCATGGGCCGCACGGTCGAATCGCTCTATGCCAGCGCGGCGCCGCCCGAGCTGGCCGTCCGGCCAGAGACGATCGCCTTGGCCGTGTGCGCAGGGCTGGGCGTGTCGCTGCTGTCGGCGTGGTGGCCGGCCCGCCAAGCCGCCAGCGTTCCTCCGACCGAAGCCATGGCGAAGGGAGGCATCGAGCATGAGGCCGCTAGGTCTAGCGGCAGGTGGGCGGCCTGGTCTTGCGGGTGCGTTGTGGCCTCGGGCCTGCTGTGCTTGCTCCCCGCTGTCGACAGGGTCCCATTCGCAGGATTCGCGGCGGCGGTGGGACTGATCGCCGCGTGCACGATGATCATCCCATTGGCGGCCAGAAAGGCTCTCAGAGCGCTGACCGCGCCGCTCTTGGCCCTGATCGGCGTGGCAGGAATGATTGGATCGAAGATCCTAGAGGAGTCCATCGGGCGCACGTCGGTGATCGTGGCCGCGTTGGCCACGGCTACGGCGATGACGGTCAGCGTGGCCGTTATGGTGGGCAGCCTCAGGGAGACGGTGATGGTCTGGATGGACGGTCGCCTGCAGGCAGACCTGTATGTCCAGCCGGAGTTGGCGTCGGGTGAGGCGGACGGCAGCACCATGGCCGAGGAGGCCGCCGCCAAGATCTCGGCTCTCCCCGAAGTGGCCCTCATTGATCCGATCCGGAGGTACTCGATCCGCCACGGCGGCCTTCCGGCCACACTGGCCTTGGTGGATTTCGGCGTCCAAAGGGGGAGATCCACCATCCGCATCTTGGATGGGCCCGGCATTGACAAGGTGTCCGCACGCATGCTCTCAGGTGGGTGCGTGATAGCCAGCGAGCCCTTCGCGAACAAGCACGGCGTCGGCGCGGGGGACACGATCAATCTGCCGCTCGGGAAGCGATCCGAGGAGTTCGAGGTTGTGGCCATCTTCCACGACTACTCGTCGGAGCGGGGCCAATTGCTGGGACACCGCGATGCCTTCCTCCCCTACCTGCCCGATCGGCGTCTGACCGGCGTCGCAGTCTACCTTGCGCCGGGGACCGACATCGAGGCAGGGCGGCTGCAGGTCAACCGCGCCGTCGGAGAATACCGGCTTCGCGTGCTGCGGAACCGAGAGCTCCGCGAGCTCGCGACCGCATCGTTCGATCGCACATTCGCCATTACGGATGCTATCGGGGCCGTGGCCCTCCTGGTCGCAATCTTGGGTATGGCAGGGGCTCTGCTGACGCTTGTGGTGGATCGACGGGCCGAACTCGGGCTTCTCCGGACGCTGGGCGCGACGAAGCGGCAGGTCCGCCAGTTGGTGCTGACCCAAGCGGGACTGCTCGGATTGATGTCAAACGCGGGGGGCGTCGTGCTGGGCGGTGCATTGGCCGTCGTGCTCATCAAGGTGATCAACAAGCAGTCTTTCGGTTGGACAATCCAGTTCTATTGGCCCGTTGGACTCCTGCTGTCCGCCTTGACGGCCATCTTCGCGGCGAGTCTGGCGGCCGGCCTGTACCCAGCGCGGGCTGCTGCCGCCCAGCACCCGATTCATGTCCTGCACGAGGAGTAACGCAGTGCCGGGTCCAGACTCCAAGGGTGCTCCGACCGTCGTCGGGACGGCGGTCTTCCCGGAAGAACGAGATGCTCGGCCACCAGTCTTGGGGTTTCGCGACGTGTCCAAGCTCTACCTTCCCGGGGGACGTTCCGTGACTGCCCTGCGGCACGTCAGCTTGGATGTCCGCAGCGGGGAATTCGTGGCGCTGGTAGGCCGCAGCGGGTCGGGCAAGAGCACCTTCCTGAATCTGGCGGGCGCCGTGGACACGCCCACTTCCGGGCACGTCCTGCTCGAGGGCCGCTCCACAGAGGGTCTCAAGGACGAGGAACTGACCTGCCTGCGCCGGGAGCGTGTGGGCTTCGTCTTCCAGTTCTTCCACCTGTTTCCGACACTCAGCGCCCTCGAGAATGTCGAGATCCCGCTGCAACTCGCCGGCAGGAGGCGGACCCGCCGTCGCGCGGCGGAGATGCTGGCCCTGGTCGGGATTCCCGATCTGGCCGACCGTCTGCCCCACCAGCTATCTGGAGGCCAGTTGCAACGCGTGGCGATAGCGCGGGCCTTGGGATCGGAGCCGGCCCTCGTACTCGCAGACGAGCCCATGGGCAATCTGGACACGCACACAGCCGAGGAGGTCATGGCCCTGTTCCGCCTGATCAACCTCCAGCTCGGGACGACGATCGTGATGGCAACCCACAGCCTCGAGAGTGCCGCTGCGACGGACAGGATTCTCACGCTCCGCGACGGGGAGCTTGTCTCCGACTTGCCCACGGGCGCGGCCGGAGGAGCCACGTGAGACTGGTAGGACTTGCGATCGCGCTGCTCGCCGCAACGCCGGGCGCGCCTCTCGACCAGGCCCTGCCGGGATACGAGTTCCGCTTCCCGCGCGACCACTTCGAGCACCGGTCGTTCGGCGCGGAATGGTGGTACTACACCGGCAACTTGGCCGATGCCGACGGCAGGGAGTTCGGCTTCGAAGTGACGTTCTTCCGCGCCGGTCGCGATGCGGTGCCCGGATCCACCAAGGTCTGGGGCCTAGACCAGCTGTACGTGGCGCACTTCGCCATCACGGACATCGATGGCGGGCGGCTGCACTTCCGCGAGCGCCTGAATCGCGCCGGGCCAGGCCTGGCCGGGGCCTCCGAAGGGGGCGGGGTCATCTGGAACGGGAACTGGAGCGCGACCTTTCTCTCCGGAACACCCACGAAACCCGTCCAACGGCTCTGGGCCGGGGATGCGCATGCTTCGCTCGAACTGCGGCTCGAGGCCGCCAAACCTGTCGTCATTCATGGCCGGGACGGCGTGGCTCGGAAGGCGGGCGGGGTGGGGCAGGCTTCCCATTACGCTTCCCTCACAAGAATGCGCGCCACCGGGGAGCTGGTGCTGGACGGAGACACTTTCGAGGTCAGCGGCCTTGCGTGGATGGACCACGAATTCTTCACCGAGGGGCTCGCCGATGACCTGCAAGGGTGGGACTGGATGAGCGTGCAGCTCGACGACGGAACGGACGTGATGCTGTATGGCCTGCGGCTCAAGAGCGGCGGGCATAGCCCATTCTCTGGCGGCACGCTAGTGCAGCCGGACGGCAGCAGCTTCGCGCTTCGCGCTGAGGACATCGATCTCCAGCCGGGCCGAGAGTGGGTCAGCCAAGCGACCGGGGCCAGCTATCCGGTCGAGTGGAGGGTGCAGATCCACAGTCTCGGTGTGGAACTGGACGTGCTGGCCCGACACGATGCGCAGGAACTCGTCAGCGAATCGGGCCGCACGCCGGTCTACTGGGAAGGTCCGGTGCGCTACACGGGCCGTCGGCGCGGACGACCCGTCAGGGGCGCCGGCTATCTGGAGATGACCGGCTATGACCGGCCGGTCGAGATGGGTGCCGAGTGACAGCCCAGGCCGCGCGCTCCCGAACCGCTCATCCGTCGGTCTGCTCACTTGTGGTGGTGTGCGCGCTGCCTTCCAGGAAGTGCCCGATTGAGTTTGCGTAGTACCGCAAGATCTCTAGTTCTGACGGGCAGGCGCGGTACAGTCCGCGCTCCACGGTGACAAAGTGGCGCAGCACGAGCATTCGCAGGCCTACGCTGACTGCGTAGTCCCTGTCCGATCTGGCTACGTGGACGTACGCACCTCTCCTCTCCAAGCGGACGATCAGGCCCTGCGCCATCGACTTGATCTCGAGCATGCTCAGGGCGCGGTCGGAGTTTGTGACGAAGACCGCTGACACTACGGCCACAGGAACGGCCGGGATTGTCGCGGCGATTGCGTCCTGGATTCGGTCTCCGAGGAGCGCGACCTGCTTCATGCGGGTGGGCTTGGCCATGTCCTGGAAGTCGAGTCCGCGCTCCTTGCAGTAGGCGCGCATCGAGATCGGTGAGCCGAAGTTGACGACTGCGTAACCGAGCCGATACCAGCGCCTGCGGAGCATCAGCCCCAGATGGGACACGACTGCTCGGACGAGGGTCTCCGCCACGAGCCCTGCACTGGGCTCACCGCAGTCCGGATCCAGTTCGCGGAGCAGGGTCCGGTCCTCGATGACCCTGTCGTAATTGATCCCGACCGGCACAAAGACGAGGTCCCGGGGACCGACAGGGTCAAATGCCGAGACCATGTAGCTGATCAGCCCCAGTTTCATGGGACGAAGGTGACCATCTCGGCTGAGGCCGCCCTCCGGATAGACCGCTTGGACGACTCCGCTCTGCGTGGCCATCTGGACGTAGCGGGCCAGCACCCTGCGGTAGAGAGCGTCCCGCGAGTTGCGGCGCACGAAGTACGCCCCCAAAGATCGCACGAGGGTCTGGATGGGCCAGACCTTGGCCCATTCGCCCACCGCATAGCTGAGGGCCGTCCTGCGGGCGGCCATGAATGCCACGATCAGGTAGTCCGCGTTGCTCCGGTGATTCATCACGAAGACCACCGTCGCGCCGGGGTCAATGGCTGCCAGCCCTTCGTCGTCGGCGAAGCCCAGCCGGATGCGGTACAGCAGATGGGTGATCCGCCGCGCCAGAAAGTTGGCGACCCGAAAATAGGCGTAGGCATTGAAGGATGGCACGATCTCGCGCGCGATCCGGTCCACCCTCGCCAAGAGGGCATTCCTTGGCTGACCGGTCCTCAGCGCTTCCTCGTCTACCGCGGCCAGCACGCCGGCGTCTGCCACGAGACGGTCGATGAGGGCCTGTCGGCGCGTGAGCTTGAACGCAGAGATCTGGAATTGCAGACGTGTGTTGAGCTCATCGACAACCGTGCGGAGCCGCCGGCGCATCACCCAGCGCACTCCGGGGACCAAGAGCCTGGCGACCACTGTCCACGCGATGACCAGCACCCCCAACACGAAGGCCCATAACGGAACGGCTACTGTTTCTGCCATAGCCAGCTGTCTCCCGCGCGGCGGAATGTCCAGTGCACTCCGGGTTGAGGTAGAGTATCGAATCGGGAGCCATGCCCGATACCAATGACGCGGTGAAGGCCGCCTGGACCTTTCGAGCGGCGACGCTGGCGGCTTGCGGTGTGTTGTCGGCGGCATGGCTGGCGTGGTCCGGCTGGGCGCAAGGGCAGCGCGACGCGGATTGGAGTCCCCTACTCGAACTGAGCATCGTCGATGCGGAGACTGGAGCCCCGATAGCCGCCCGCTTCTCGGTGGTCGTGGACGGCTCGCCGCACGAGCCGCGCTGGGTCGGGCCGCACGGATATCGATTCGTTTCTGTCCACGTGTCCAAGCGTCAGACCGAAGTGGCGCTGTACGCCCGCGGCACGGGACCCGTGATCGTCCCGCTCACGCCGCAGGCGAGGCGGGCCACGGTCGCTGTGGTCAAGGGACTGGACTATCTGCCGGTCACCGTTGAGGCTCCCGTGACCGGCGAATCCATCCGGGTCACGGCGCGGCTCCAACGCTGGAACCGGTTGAGGGAGAAGGGCTGGCGCGCGGCCGACGCACACCTGCACTACGACAGGCTCGAGCCTTCGGGTGACCGGGATTGGTTCGCCATGATGGCCGGAGATGACATTTCGCACGGCCAGTTCATGACGCTCAAGGGCGGAATGGTCCCAGGAGTTTGGGCCCATCAGTTCGCCTTGGGAGACCGAGGCCAGGCCACCGTCGCGGGCCGCACGATCGTCGCGGGTCAGGAGTACCGAGACCGCCTCCAAGGGCATGTCCTGCTCTTCGGGCTGGGCGAGATCATTCAGCCGATCATGGCCGGCGTGCCGGACGATCCCCATAACTTTCCGACTCTTGCTGATGTGATGCGGCGCGCCCGCGCATCTGGAGGGATGGCGGGAATCGCGCACGGAGGCAATCTGGGCGGCAATCCCACGGCGATTGCGGACGTCGTGCTCGGCACGGTCGAATTCATGGAGATCGCGAACTGGGGATGGGAGTTCTGGCCCCTAGAGAACTGGTACCAACTCCTGAGTGCTGGATTCATTCTGCCGGTGACGGCCGGCACGGACCTGCCCAACAACCCTCGGCGGGAGCCTTGGCAGCCCTTCCTGGGAGGAATGAGAACGTACGTGCGGACCCGTGGGACTGGCGGTCCGCTGCCATGGAACGCCTCTGTCAGGCGTGGTGAGACGTTCGTCACCAGTGGGCCGGTGCTCGAGATCGAGGCGAACGGCGCTGGTCCGGGAGGAACGGTCTGCCTGCCGTCGCAAGGCGGCGGCGTATCGGTGACGGCAACCATGCGGAGTCCGCGAGCATTGGGGCGGCTCGAGATCGTCAAGGATGGGACGGTCGACACCGTTGCGGACATCTCGCGTCAGAGGGACGGTGTTTGGCAAATCGATCTGCAGGCCCAAGTGCGCTTTCGGCGCAGCGGCTGGATTGCAGTGCGCGGGAGCGGGGCCGACGGTGACCTCTTGGGACGCAGCGCGGTCGCCCATTCCAGCGCGATCCGCGTGATTGTTGGGGGGAAGCCAATCTGGTCCGAAGCCGTCGCCGCGTCCCTGACCGCTGAACTTCAAGGGCTGAGGGACTACTACCGCCGAAATGGGAAGTACCGTACTGAGCGGGACCGAAGGGAAGTTTGGGAGACTTTCGATCGTGCTATCGGCATGCTGGCTGCCCCTTCAAGCGGCGGCGATGCCACTGAGGGTTCGCCCTGCGCCGAAAACTGACGGACAGGGCCTCTGGCCGTTCCCGCGCGTCGCGATGGTACGGCAGCGGGACAGCAGGACGAATGATCAGCACCTGTGCCGGCGTGCCATCTGCCCTCCCGTTTGGGATCGCCCTTGCTGCCTCCGAGCCCGACGTCTGGCGGCAATGGTCGGGTGCACATCAGAACAGGGCTGCGAACTGGGCCCAAGCCTGCACGTCCGAAGCTGGAGGAAGGGCTGTCGGTGAGCGGTGGCGAACGTCCGCTCTGGCGCTGCAAGCTACGGGGCCTGCGCCCAATGGCCCTGCGGCCGAATCGTGCGGGACGATGAGTCACTGTGCAGCCTAATCGGTAAGCGGGCCCACGCTCGCCTAGCCCTGGAGGAAGCTGCGGGGGAAACCTGTGAGCAACGGAAATGGCCAAGGATGTGCTGCCCCGCGCAGCTTGGGAGAATCGCTTACAGGCGTCACCCCGCCTTCGTACCCTTGCAATTGTCATAGAACAGAGGCCGATACGGTGTGGCGCGAAGTTTCGGGGGCGGTTGCGCGCCATCGAGCGGACGGAGGCAGCGCTCGGCACCGACCCTGATTGACTGTCCTGCGCACTCTTGAACCGCTAACGGCCTGTCAATGGGGTAGCCTGCCGGGCCCTACCAGCCACCTGCCGCATATTGTGGGATGGGCGACACGGATCCTGCCGCTAAACCTGATCGGCGATGAGGTGAGATCATTGAACGACAAGGATGACTTCCGTAAGCGAGCAGAGGAGATGAGCGGGGTGCGCGGATGAAGCAGCTGTTCCAATGGGTACCTTGGTTTGAGGCACTAGCGAAACAGGTTGGGCAGGTTCGGCACTCGGGCCTCGTCGAGAGGGTGAAGAGGGTGGATTGGGCCGGGCTGAGGTGCGCCGTGCTTGATCAAGGTGATGAGAGAGCCGACCCGCTGACATTCTTCTACCATCTCGCCGCAATTGCCGGAGGCAAGCCGGAAAAGAGGAGGACGGTCTACGCGAGTATCTCGAAGGTGTTCGGGATTGAGAGTGACCTTGACCATAGCTTTAGCGACGGATTCATCTTTCCGACTCCGCCCGGGGTCACGGTGATGTTCAACAACACTGGAGCTGATCCACAACTTCTTTGGAACATGTTCGATAGGGCTCGGGCTTTCGATGGCACATCGGACGACTCCGCCATCGCCAACACGTTCGACTCGACGCTTCAGATCAGGGGGGTCGGCGTCGCGAAGCTCACACAAGTCCTCTTCCTGATCAATCCGAAAGAGTTTTTGCCATTTGACAGGGCGGCTGTGTTGCCGCTAGGTATAGGAGGATCTGACGCGCCACGAGCGAAGATTTCTTGGGCCGAGTATTACAGGGAAACGGACAAGATCCGGTCCGCGTTCCCAAGCTGTGAGTGCTACGACGTCAACATCATCGGTTACCTGTGGACGAAAGGGACCCTTCCGCGCGAAGGTAACCGCTGGTACCAGATCAGCGCGACTGAAGAGTCGTGGCTCGATTTCCTCGACAACAATTGGGTGTACCACGCTGGTCAAGGAGACAATCGCTCGGCTACTGAAGGCGACGTTCCTCTGATTCTCAAGCTGGCTAGCCCACTTGACAAACCTAAGGCCGGCGATGTCATTCTTGTCCACTCTGGGAAACGAGAAGGGCGCGGGATTGGGATCGTGTATCGCAATGACTACAGCGAGCTGCTGCAGCAGAATGGCCGCATTCACGTCGTGTGGGTGAACAAGAAGCGGGCGATCTTGGCCGCCAACATGCCGACGGTCCGTTTCTCGAGAGCTGGCCGCGGCTCCTACGCGGCCTTCGCCAAGTCCGTGGCTTACTCAGCGACTATGGATTTGTTGCCGCAGCCAGACGGCCCGACACCTAGCGCCGTCCACGAACTCAACCAGATCCTCTACGGCCCGCCCGGCACCGGCAAGACGTATGGCACGACGACCCGCGCGATGGCCATCGTGAAGGGGATCGAGGTGGACGAAGTCACTGAGGAACATCGGGCGGAATTACGCAGGCTCCGCTTCGATCCAGAGAGTAAGACGGGCCAGATCGCCATGGTCACCTTCCACCAGAGTTATTCATACGAGGACTTCGTCGAAGGCATCCGGCCCCGGCTTGCCAAGGAGGGGGACATCGGCTATGAACTCCGGCCCGGCATTTTCAAGAGGATCGTGGACGCGGCGCTGAATGATCCGGACCTCCCATACGTCTTGATCATCGACGAGATCAACCGGGGTAACATCCCCAAGATCCTCGGCGAGCTCATCACGCTGATTGAACCGTCCCGCCGCCTCGGCGAAGAAGAGGCGACGAAGGTCACGCTGCCCTATTCCGGCGACAGCTTCGGAGTTCCGCGCAACCTGCACATCATCGGAACCATGAACACGGCCGATCGCTCCATTCTCCCTCTCGACACAGCGCTTCGGCGCCGGTTCGACCATGTGGAGATGATGCCCGACCCGGATCACCAGCTCATCGCAAATGACATTGCCGGAGTCGATCTCCGCAAGATGCTCAAGGTGATTAACGACCGTATCTCGCTGCTCTTGGATCGTGAACGCCAGATAGGACACACCTACCTCTTCCGCGTGAATGACATCGAGTCGCTGGCCGCAACGTTTCGCAAGTCCATCGTCCCTCTGTTGGCAGAGTACTTTTATGATGACTGGTCGAAAATCCGGCTAGTGTTGGGCGGATCGGCTTTCGTCGTCGAGAAGCGCGAAGGCGAGCAAGAGCTCAGCTTGGTGGACGAGGGCCTGCTGGATCCCGATACTACCATCCACGAAGTGCTTCCGGCGACGGCGACGGAGTGGCGGGACCCAGTCCAATACCAGCTCATATACGACGAAAGTGCCTCGGTCGGTCGCAACCAGCCGACGGAAGAGAGTCGCGACCTGGGCGCTGATCAGTCTTGACGCATGTCAGGCGTCTACACCATCCGAGAATATGAAGAGTTCCGCATCGGGAAGGGACTCGAAAAGCGAGATCTGGAGGATCTGAAGGCGTTCGCGCGCGACGTTGCACGTCCGATGCAGGAACTCGGATACCGCCCTGTCCTGCGCTTTGGCCGAAGCGGCAGGCTCCATGCGACCAACTACGTTGGCATGATCACAACAAGGCGTCGCAGAATCGTTGAGATTCTGCCCAAGATCGACCTTGGCGGAGCCGCGTACGCGGGCCACGAGCAGTCTCGTGAGGTGTTCCTAACGATGCTGCGTGCCTACCGAGGCTTGAAGAAGGCTGCGAACCTCCCTCCCAGTGCCATCCGGACGCTTCGCCGATACCCCATGCTTGAGGTCTTTGTCCGACTCTTCCTTGAGAACGTCAGCCTACTAGTTCGAGGCGGCCTCGCTCGACAGTACGTGGTGACCCTAGAGAATCTGCCCTATCTCCGCGGTCGCATTGCCTTCCAACATCATTTGCGGAAGAACCAGACCGACCGTTCGCGTTTTTTCGTAGAGCACGACGACCTGAGCCCCAACCGCCCCGCCAACCGGCTCATCCGTACCACCCTCGACCGGCTCAGGCCCATCGTGCGCAACGAGCGCAACCAGCGGCTCCTAGCGGATCTTGAACCGGCGTTCAGCGCCGTGCCACCGGCGCGAGTCCCACGCGCTGACTGGCGCAGCCACAGCATAGATCGCTCCATGCAGCACTACGACCGGGTCATGCAGTGGGTCGACCTCTTTCTCTTCAACCGAGGGCTAGCGACCTGGTCCGGCAGGCACGTCAATCAGTCCCTGCTCTTTCCGATGGAGGAGGTCTATGAAGACTTCGTAACCCATAGCTTTCGCCGTCAGACTGACTTCCAAGTGGTCGCCCAAGGGCCCCGTAAGCACATGGCGTCGAAGGGCGGCAGTCGCGTCTTCGCGACGAAGCCGGACATTTCACTCTGCAAACCACTCGGCACTGTCCGGTTCATCCTCGACGCAAAGTGGAAGCGCATCGGCAAGGGAGGCTCCAACCCTATCCACGGAATTGCCAATTCCGACGTGTATCAGCTCTACGTCTACGCTAAGCGATACAAGTGTCGAACCGTTGCCTTGGTCTACCCTCGGAACGGCGACTTCACCAGTCCCGTAGCCGTGCGGTTCTTCGACGGCCTGAAGCTCGTCTGTTTGCCCTTCGATGTCAGCTCGGTCGAGGGGTCCCAGAGCAGTGTGCGGGGTGCCCTGCGGACGCTGGCGACGACCTGATCTAGGCGAAGCAGCCCTCACGGCCCCCGACCTGAGGCGCATGCAAGCAACCCGTCGTGAAGGATCAGTTCGCGTCCGAGTTCCCGATTGCCCATTTGATTGGTCCGAGAGTGCCGGTCCGGGCTCACCAAACCCCACGAGAGCCAGAGCCACCGTGAGCCAAGTAGGTCAAAGACACTGCCACTTCACGCTTCTTGGATCGCCTCCTCACCCCGACGTGCCAAGGCGGCTCAACGGCCGACTGGCGTGCCGGCAAGCGTCGTTTTCAGGATCCCCCCCCGTTCATGCCAAACAGAGCTCCGGGAATGCGATTGGCGCTCAGTTGTACCCGATCTTGTTGGTTCTCAGGCGGCGCAAGAATGCTTGCTTGTACATGTGGCGACTGCGGATTGCATCGATCCGTTGAATGAACTCTAGGGTCTCGCCTTCTTCCCGAGCCAGAACTTGCAGGTCCTTCAGGATCTCGATCGCCCGGTCATAGCTCTTCGCATTCTTGGACTCGATCTCCTTCTCGACCTCGTCCCAAACTCGGGCTCCACGCCGTTTCAGTTCATCCAGCCGCGCCCGCTGTGCCCGTCTGGCCTATTCCTCCTTCCTACGGCGTTCTTCCCTCTTCTTTCTGGCTCGCGCCTTTCGCACAGCCGAGGCACCCTCGCGAAGCTCCGCTACCGTACGATGCTTGACACCGGACCGAGTTTGCTCCATGTACAAATCGGTCCTAATCCTGCTTCGAAGCTCGGGCCCGACATGCACGTCGCCCTCCACGAGCCGTACGAGGAGCGCTGTCTTCTCCGCCTCAGGAAGAGACTGGATCGCCCTGCGCATCGCGAGTGCGAAGGAGGCGCCGGCGTCAGTGCCGACTGGAGAGGCGGCCGCCGCCTGCACAAGATCCGAGTCAACGTCGAAAAACTTCGCGAACTTTCGAAGTGGGTTCGAGAGCGGCCCAATCCCCGGCAGCGGTTCTTTCGCGTCATCAAGGAGGAGGTTATTCTCGACTGCAGTCAGCCACAGGATATAGAACAGCCTGTGGTCGCCGGCCAGCAGGTCGGTACGCAGGGGTGCCAGCGCATCGAGCCAGCCGTCACCGTGTTCCCACTCGTCGAAGTATCGATTCTCCGAGCCCTCGTCGTCGAAGTTGATCTCAACAATGAGGTTCTGACCCCGATGGATGAATTGGACCTCATCAACCTCTTCCACGAACCGCTCCAGATGCCGACGATCTGCCAACCTGGCCGGAAGACGGATCATCATTTTTCTGGTTCCCCAGCTGGCGATGTACAGGTGCAAGTCAAACCAGCGCTCCATCAGCTCAAGGCTGTCCCCGCGGAAGTCGCCATAGTTGTAGACGTTGGTCATGCTCCTTGAAGTGATCTCCGCCCTCGAAGAGATCCTCCTCAGCCGTTCCCGGTCTTGATCGGCGAGCGCCTGATCAATCGCCCGAAACTCATAGAACTGATAGCTGCCCATGTGACTCCAGTCTCATTCCGTAGTATGTACGCAGGTCATGCTAGGTGCCTCTGCGATGCCCTCAGGAATGCCCCGAATCGCCGAGGATCGTCGAGTAGCTCACGGTGCTCGGCTACGTTCCCTGCCTTCCTCGGTTAGGACCCAGCCGTCCGCCTCTTAGTCCCAGCAAACCACTGAACGTCCGTCGTGTGCATCGTCGTCAGCGCACCAAATGAAAATCAGGGAACGCTCTCCGGGCGCACGGTGGTCCACGCGATCAACGAGCGGGTCTCGCGAACGCACATGCACGAACTGACGGGCTGCGGGATGACGACCAGCCCACTCTTGAGTCTCAGCGAAATCCGTCCTCACACTCGGACGGGATTCATGGAGCGAGCCCTATTCGTCCGTGACACCAAGCTCTGAGAGGCCGCTTAGTAGCAAGGTCGATGGCCGGGAGTTCAGTGGGACTCTCAACTGTCCACGCTTGACTCCCACTTCAATCGGCCAATTCTCGCGGATATAGTTGCTGCTGCAGCGCTTGGCCAAGTCTCGAAAGGCTCTAGGGCACAGCCGTGAGAGGGGCCGGCAGGCAATCGTACTCCACGGTCAGGGAGCCTCGGTTTCCCGCCACCGAAGAATGTACTCACGATTAGCTCCCACTTCGAATTCGACCTATGGCTGTGCACGGGCCGTCGGTAGGGGAAATGTGCCAGGCGGATCGAAGCGGTCTGGCTTTGGTCGACAAGGAGACCAACGGCCGGTGTACTGCGATGGCTCCCCACAGCCGCGTTCGGGGAATGGGCGCTCTTCCGCGGTTGGTCCCGCGTTTTGGAGGTCATCGGCTACGAAGTGGGTTGGCCAGAAGAGCGCAATTGGGGGGCCGGCGCCGCATGCCAGCCAGAATCGCCTGTTGCCTCTGGCGAGAGAGTGGACCTCGCCGTCATCGGAACACCGACCGCTGCCCCATGGTCGAACACTTGCCGTGCAGGCGATGAAGCCGGAATGCGGGCGAGGCCAGCGCGCGTAGCCACGACCTGGCACCGAAGCGATAGGATGGCAGGAGCAATGACCAGCATCCGCGCCGTCTTGGCACTCGCCTTCGCGATCTCCGCTGCTGCGGCCGAGCCCGTCGTCTGGCGACTATGGCCGGACAAACCCCCGGATGAGGCCGGCGATCTGGGCCCTGAGTACGACCGTACGGGACCGGAGGACAGGCTCGTCGACGGGCGGAGGGTAACCCGTATCACGAACGTCTCCGATCCGACGCTGTCGATCTTCCAGCCTCCAGCGGAGGCGGACACCGGAGCTGCGGTGATCGTTGCGCCGGGCGGGGGGCACACGATCCTCGCTTGGGACCTTGAGGGAACGGAAGTGGTCGAGTGGCTGAACTCCATCGGCGTGACCGGCATCCTGCTGAAGTACCGCGTCCCCGCTCGCGACCCGGCACGTCCTTGGCTGGCGGCAGCCCAAGACGGGCAGCGAGCCGTAAGCGTGGTCCGGGCAAGGGCTGCTGAGATCGGCGTGGACCCGTCGCGGATCGGCATCATGGGATTCTCCGCCGGCGGAACGCCGGTCCGCTACGCTTCCCTAGTCAAGGAACGGCTGTACGGCGCTGTCGACCCCCACGATTCGGTCTCCTTCCGACCGGACTTCGCGGTCCCGATCTACTCCGGCGGGGTTCCGGAAGGGGCGCAAATAACGAAGGACTGCCCACCGTTCTTCATGGTGATCACCCACGATGACCGCGACCGCTCCGTCGCGGTCGCCGAACTGTATATCCGCCTGAAGCGTGCCGGCGTGCCGGCCGAACTGCACATCTACGAGAGCGGCGGCCACGGCTACGGTCTGCGCCGCACCGACCTCCCGGTCACGACATGGCCCGATCGCATGGAAGACTGGCTGCGAAGGCTAGAGATAGTCCGCCCGGCGAGCTAGCCTGCTCCCGACCACGCCTTCAGTTCCTCTTCATCCGACGGGCCTTGGGTCTTGGGGCGCGCGGATTCGGGCCCCGACGGCTGCCCGCCGGGAGTCCTTCGGGGAAGCGGCACGCGTACGCGCGACGAGCTACATGTTTGCCCCGCCCGAGCAAGAGTCGGCCACGACATCCCGGTCGGTCGCCGACCATCCGAGCTTGAGCAGGCCCGAGCAGGCCCGAGGATCAGTCGCTTGGCCCGGTGCTAGGCTGGGAAAATATGCCAGCCGCTTCGCCAAGCGCCAGCGCAGACCAGATTGTCGAGCGCGACCACGCCTACGTCGTCCGCAACTACGGGCGATACCCCTTGGTTGTCAGCCGCGGTGAGGGTGTCCGCCTTGTTGGTGCCGATGGGCGTAAGTACCTTGATTTCATGTCGGGCATCGGGGTCATGGCCTTGGGGCACTCTCACCCCGCTGTCATAGCGGTCATCCGAGACCAGCTGGGCACGCTGATGCACTGCTCCAATCTGTACTACCACTCGCTGCAGGGCGAGGTGGCCGAGCAGTTGGCGGCCCTGAGCGGCCTGCAGCGAGCGTTCTTCTGCAACAGCGGAGCAGAGGCCGTGGAGGCTGCGCTGAAGATTGCCAAGGGACGCGGGCGGGCGATCGACCAAGCCAAGACGGAGATCGTCGCTCTCGAGAACTCCTTTGGGGGCCGCACGTTGGGGGCCATCGCCGTAACCGGCCAGGCGAAGTACCGCGAGCCGTTCGAGCCGCTGATCCCTGGTGTCCGGTTCGTGCCCCCGAATGACGTCGCGGCACTCGAGGCCGCCGTTGGTGAACGGACCGCGGGGATCATCTTCGAGCCGATCTTGGGTGAGGGGGGGATCATCGAAGTCTCAGAGGAGTTTGCCCGTGCTGCCCGGAAGCTAGCAAGCGAGAGCGAAGCGTTATTGATCTGCGACGAGATTCAGTGTGGGCTTGGCCGAACCGGAGAACGATTCGCCTACCACCACTGGGGTGCGGACTACCTTCCCGACGTGGTCACGGTGGCCAAGCCTATGGGCGCAGGCTTGCCGATCGGCGCGGTGATCTGCAGCGAGTCCGCCTCTAGGGCACTCGGACCCGGAATGCACGGCTCCACGTTTGGAGGCGGGGCTCTGGCCTGCAGGGTGGCTCGCGAATTCTTGGGGATGCTCCCGGACCTGATACCGCGGGTGAAACAGGTCTCGGCCTACTTTCGGGGTCGCCTCTTGGAGCTCGCGGCCCGACACGGGTTTGTGTCCGGCCTGCGGGGTAGGGGACTCATGGTTGGCGTTGAGCTCACGGTCCCTGGCGGCGGATTCGTCCCGATGGCGCAGGAAGCGGGTCTGCTGATCAATTGCACGGCGGGCAACGTTCTGCGCATGCTGCCGCCCTTCATCATTACCCGGGAGCATGCTGACGAAGCTGTAGGAATCCTCGATTCCATCTTCCAGAACGGGGTTCCGGAGTAGGCCATCGCTGCGGCGGGCGGCTGCTAAGATCGCCGCATGCCCATCGAGCGACTCGAGACGCTGCACTGCGACGCCGGCTGGCGCAATTACCACTTCGTCAAGGTCACCGACGCTACGGGCATGGTCGGGTGGAGCGAGTACGACGAAGACTTCGGCTCGCGGGGCGTCACCACAGCTATTGAACATCTGGCGCTAGGGCTGTCAGGACGGGAAGCGACCGCCCACGAGCGCATCTACTCCGAGCTGTTCTGTTCGACGCGCCCTTCGGCCGGCGGCGTGACCGGCCAGGCCCTCGGAGCCATCGAGAACGCCCTGCTTGATCTGAAGGCTAAGCAACTCGGTGTGCCGTGCCACGCCCTGTTCGGCGGCAAGATCCGGGATAGAATCCGCCTATATTGGTCACACTGCGCAACTTGGCGCATCAATCAGCCCCACTTCTACGAGCCGGCGATCACGGACATCGAGGGGGTCCGACAGATCGGCACCGAGGTCCGCGAGCGGGGCTTCACGGCCTTGAAGACGAACATCTTCCGCTACGAGAACGGCAAGCCGATCGGCTGGCGGCCCGGGTTCGGCGGTCCGTTCGAGCCGGGCCGAAACATGGACAAGCCGACACTGGCCGACTTGCAGGCCCACCTTGAGGCCCTACGGAATGGTGCGGGCCGTGATGTGGACATCCTGCTGGACCTGAACTTCAATTGCGCCACCGAAGGCTTCGTCAAGGTGGTCCGCCAACTGAGGGACTTTGGCTTGCTGTGGGTTGAAATTGACACTCCGAACCCTCGCGCGCTGCGCCACATCCGCAGCCAGAGCGGCTGCCCGGTCAGCTCGTGCGAGACGCTGCTGGGGCTGCGGAGCTTTCTCCCGTACTTCGAGGCCGAAGCGGTGGACGTCGCGATCATCGACGCCATCTGGAACGGTGTCTGGCAGAGCCTCAAGATCGCCGCTGGTGCGGAGGCGTACGAGGTGAACGTGGCCCCCCACAACTTCTACGGCCATCTTGCGACGATGATCAATGCCCACTTCGCCGCCGCTGTTCCCAACCTGCGGATCATGGAAGTAGACGTGGACCGCCTTCCTTGGGACCGGGAGTTGTTCACCACCGAGCCGCCGATCGAGGACGGATACCTCGTCGTCCCCGACACGCCCGGTTGGGGTGTCGAGCCGGACGAAGCGGCCTTGGCGAAGTGGCCGCCACGTCGGTGATGCGCTATTCCCCGGTCGATGCAGCTTCAACCAGCGCCGGTCAGCGCTTCGACCGCGTCCGGCGATCGCGGCAGCCCGCCGCTGAGGAGCCGAGCTCCCTCCTTGCGGACTTCCACGATGTCCTCGATACGCACCCCCAGACCGTGTTCCGGCACGTAGAGTCCGGGTTCGATTGCCAAGACCATTCCCGCCTTGAGCCGGTCCCGGGGCGGGTCCGGGTCATGGACATCCAGTCCCACGTGGTGCGCGATCGCGTGAGGTAGCCACGGATCGACGCCGTCTGGAGCGCCTTTCTGCAACACCCGGTTCGCGGCAGACTCTACACTCTTCGGGTCCGGCCCGGAAACGCGCACCCCGGGCCTTGCTGCCTTGATGGCAGCAGCCTGCGCGGCTAGGACCAGTTCGTACAACTGGCGCTGCCGACGGTCGAACTTTCCGTTCACAGGCACTGTGCGGGTGATGTCGGCTACGTAGCGGCTGCACTCGGCGCCAGCATCCACGAGCACGGCTTGGCCAGGCGTCAGGGTCGCTTCGTTGCGGCGGTAGTGCAGAATCGTCGCATTTTCGCCCGCAGCGACGATCGGCGGGAATGCGAGTCGCCTGCAGCCTTGGCGAAGCGTCTCGGCCACGAGCTCAGCGGCTATCGACTGCTCCGTCGCCCCAGGATGGACGGCCGCGAGAGCGGACCGGAAGGCGTCACTTGTGATGGCAATCGCCCTCTCGATCAACGCCACCTCTCCTTCCGACTTGACGCTTCGCAATGTGGCCAAGTGGCGCTCGATACCCCGCGGCCTTTCGCCCCCGGCCACTTCTAGCAGCCGCGGTAGTGTTCGGGGAGGGTGGCCGCCGGCTTGGCCCGCTAGGCCAGAGAGCGGCCCCCTCTCGCTGCAGAGCGACCGGACAATCCCCGGAAGCCGGGCTTGCTTCTCCACGTCTGCGAATCCCAATCGCAATGCGTCTGCCGCCGACAAGCTCGGACCGGTCCACCTACTGGTTGCGGCGCTCGCGCTGGGCAGGAACACGGTCTCCATGTAAGGGAGCCCATGCGATGCTGGGGCGATCACGAGCGCCACGTCGGGCTCGTCGAGCCCCGTGAGATAGTAGAAGTTGCTTTCTTGGCGGAATCCGGTGAACCCTGACTGGCCCTCCGCCTCGGTGAGGCCCAGCAGCGCGATCACGCCCCGGCCCACGGAGGCTGCAAGTTGCCGTCGACGAGCTGAGAGTTCCTCGGGCCCCACAGTGGTCCCTCCGAGCGGGAGTCGCGGGGCCATGGATGCGGCTAGGAACGACCTGCGGCTGAGCTGCAAGCCATTCAGCGTAGCCTACGGCGTCTGTTCGGGCCCGTGAGTGGACGCGTCATGAAGCAGGTAACGCTCATCACCGACGGCTCGTGCATCGGGAATCCCGGACCCGGGGGCTGGGCAGCCCTTCTGCGCTATGGGAGCAAGAGCAAGGAGTTGGTCGGATCCGCCTCGTGGACTACGAACAACCGTATGGAAATGACGGCGGTTGTCCGCGGTCTGGAGGCCATTCGCGAGCCGTGCCGCGTCACGGTCGAGACGGACTCTGAGTACGTGAAGAACGGCATTACCCGCTGGATTCGGCTCTGGCGGCGAAACGGTTGGATTACGGCGGCGCGCACGCCCGTGAAGAACCGTGACCTGTGGAGAGCCCTGGACGACGCGTCCGGCCGCCACAAGGTTCAGTGGCGATGGGTCAAGGGCCATGCCAGCCACGCCGACAACAATCGCTGCGACAAGCTCGCCAGAGCGGCCGCGCTCTCAGTCAAAGGCAACCGCCCCAAGCGGCGGCAAGAGCATTCTCGCTAGACCAAACCGGCTCGCCCCGAGCGCGCGGCACCCGCCGTTTTTTCTGCCACTGTCGTAGAATGAGCTTGGGTCCGTGTCTAGGTCATTTGCATCCTTGCTCGTATCGCTCGCGAACGGCCTCAGCCTCTTTCGGGTATGCGGCGCTCCGGTGTTGGTGTATCTGATCTGGCGGTCGCCCGATTCCGATTCCTACCGATACGCGGCATTTTGGCTCGTGGCCTGCATGCAGGCATGCGACATGGTCGATGGCGCGCTGGCACGCCGCGGGAGCCGGAAGCTTGCCGTCCGCAACTACCTCGGCGAGATGATCGATCCGGTAGCCGACAAGCTGTATCTCGGGGCCGCGTTCGTGACTCTGGGACTGACTGGGCAGCTCCCTGGCTGGATCGTAGCACTCGTCATCGCTAGGGATGTGGCGATCATCGCGGGCTGGACGGCGGTCTACCGTCGCTTCGGTGTAAGGCTGCTACCCAACCTAGTCGGCAAGATCACTGATGGCTCGCTGGCGCTACTGGCGGGAATGGCGCTGCTGCGCATCAATCCCGGAATTCTCCGGACCTTGACCCACCTGGTGGCGGCTCTGGCCATTACCTCAGGCTGGCTCTATGGTCGGATGGCGCAAAGGGCCATGGTGGCGGCGGCGTACCGGAGGCTGCGCGTCTTGGCCGCCACCCGGAGGCGGGCACGCGTCGGATCGGACAAGCGCAGCATCAGAGCGGCACCCTGAGGCGGGTGCCGGCTCTTCAGTTGATATTCCTGCGCGAGCCGCTGCCCAGTCCGTCGATTCCTAGGCGCTGCATTCCGGACCCTTCGGGTGGCGCCACGATCGAGTCCGGGGCGACGCGGCCGGCCAGCCGCCGAGTACCTGCCACTAGGACGCCCCCGAGAATCATCAGGGTGGCCAGCAGGCCGCACAGGATGAACGTGTCGAGGATGATGTTGCGCAGGTTGTCGTACCTCTTGGCCTCCTCCACGTGCTGGGTGACCTCGGCGCGGTAGCGGACTCTCGCCAGAAGCAGCTGCGCGTCGTCGGCCGACTCCGGGTTCAAGGCCACCGCGATCAATGGACCGTCCTGCTTTGCGACCACCGCATCGACCTCGTGGAATGCCTGTACCTGCTCGCGGGCGATCGGGTTCGAAGGGTAGCTCCAAATGACCATCTCCATTTCGCCGTCTGGCGACAGGAACCGACCGTAGTAGCCCTCGGTCCCGAAGTGGAAGCCGACCACCGAAGGCGCTAGGTCCGGCGCCAGCGTGGCCAAGGAAACCGGCCCGAGGATGAGGCGCCCCGTTCCGGGCACGAGCAGGTCCCCCGGGACGTACTGAAAAACCGGTGGATCCGCCGTCGGTTTCGGGCGGGGCAGGTAGGCCAGCGCGATCTCGATGTCCTCTTCGTCGGGATGGTCGCCGCGCAGTGACACCACGTAGTTCGCGAACTGGATCAGCGTATAGTCGCCCGCCTCAACCGCCCGCTCGCCGCGCTCGACTGGTGTGGCGTCTGGGGGCTTCAGCCAAGCGTAAGCCGCAACCGCGCCGGTGTCGTCATAGAACTGCATGGCGCGGACGATTACAGAGCGCCCGTCCGGCGCGGCGTAACGCGCTTCCTCGTGCTCTTCAAGCCCAAACTCCCGCAGGAGTTCCGGTTCCTCGAGCTCGAACGCCCGGGGTTCCTCCCGCTCGAACGGGCCCAGCGCTTCGTGGAGTAGGCTTGCGCCGAACCCCAGGGTGGCCGCCAGCAGCCCGGAAGCGATGCGGCTTATCGCCCTACTGAATCGCCCTAACACTTCCGTGGCACCGCTTGAACTTCTTGCCGCTCCCGCACGGGCATGGCGAATTACGTCCTACCTTCGGCCCGCGCACCACCTGCCGGACTCGCGTGCTGTCTTGGCTCTGTCCGGCGGCACGGGCGTGCCGCATCCGCGATCGGTTCCGGCGGCGTGCCCTTCGTGCGAACGTGTCGAAGGTCTCGGCTGCGCGGGCCGGCCTGCGCCTCTCGGGACGCGCCCTCCCTGGGGGCTGGATGCGGGCCGGAACAGGTGCCGCGCTGGATTCCTGCTGTCCCTCGGACTTGGGGTCGACGATCGTTAGGTGGAAGAGCAGCTTGAGCGTCTCCTCATGGAAGGTCTCCAGCATCTGCTGGAAGATGTGGAACGACTCCTTCTTGTACTCGACCAGCGGGTCCTTCTGACCGTACCCTCTCAGCCCGATGCCCTCCTTGAGGTGGTCCATCGAGAGCAGGTGATCCTTCCACTGCTGGTCCAAGACCTGGAGCATGACGACGCGCTCGGCCGCGCGCATGCGCTCAGGGCCGATCTCCTCGGCCTTGGCCTCATATCGCTTGCAGACCTCTTCCGTGAATTCATCGGCCAACCCCTGCCTGTCGAGCCCGCTCAATTCTAGGCCGTCAAGCTCCATACCGAAGGTGGCCAGCACATCGCCCCGCAGGCCGGCGATGTCATAGGTGTCGCGGTGCGCCCGTTCGGGGCAGCGGTCCTCCACGAACGCCCCGATTTTCTCGCCGACCTGCTCCAAGACCCGCTCTCGCTGGTCCTTGCCCGCGAGCATATCTCGGCGCATGGAGTAGATCGCCTCGCGCTGCTTGTTCATCACGTCGTCGTATTCGAGCACGTGCTTTCGCGATTCAAAGTGCTGCGTCTCGACGGCCTTCTGGGCAGCCTCGATGCGCTTAGTGATCAGCCGGGACTCGATCGGCACGTCCTCCTCCATGCCCAGCTTCAGCATGAGCGCCTGCATACGGTGGCCGCCGAAGATGCGCATGAGGTCATCCTCAAGCGACAGGTAGAAGCGAGACTCGCCCGGGTCGCCCTGGCGCCCGGCCCGCCCGCGCAGCTGGTTGTCGATGCGGCGGGACTCGTGCCTTTCCGTTCCGAGGACGTAGAGGCCTCCCAAGCTCACGACGTCGTCGTGCTCAGCATCGGTCTGGGCCTTGAACTTTTCCAAGGTTGCCTGCCATGTGGCCGCATTGTCCTCGTGGTCCGGATTGACGCCCTTCCGGCGCAGCGAATCTCGCGCCAGGAACTCGGGGTTGCCCCCGAGCAGGATGTCAGTTCCGCGGCCAGCCATGTTCGTGGAGACCGTCACGGAACCCTTGCGGCCCGCTTGGGCGATGATGCGGGCCTCGCGCTCATGGTGCTTTGCGTTGAGCACTTCATGCGGCACTCCCCTGCGCTTGAGCATGCGCGACAGGAGTTCGGACTTCTCGATGGAGATGGTGCCCACCAGCACTGGCTGGCCGGCTTTCTGGCACTCCTTGATGTCCGCGGAGACATTGCGCCACTTCTCCTTGGAGGTGCGATACACAATGTCCTCGTGTTCCGCGCGGACCATGGGCCGGTTGGTCGGGATGACGACTACCTCCAACTTGTAGATCTTGCTGAATTCGGGGGCTTCCGTGTCTGCGGTTCCGGTCATTCCCGACAGCTTGGAGTACATGCGGAAGTAGTTCTGGAACGTGACCGTGGCGAGGGTCTGGTTCTCGCGCTCGATCTTGACTCCCTCTTTTGCCTCGACCGCTTGGTGGAGGCCGTCGGACCAGCGCCGCCCAGGCATCAGGCGTCCCGTGAACTCGTCGACGATGACCACCTTGCCGTCCTTCACGACGTAGTCCTTGTCCCGGTGGAAGACTGCGTGAGCCTTGAGCCCCTGCTCAATGGCATGCTTAGTGTCGTAGTTCGCCAGTTCGTTGATGTTGGAGATGCCCAAGGCCTTCTCGACCTTGGCCTCGCCCTCCTCGGTGAGCCACGCGGAGCGGTGCTTCTCCTCAAGGATGTAATCGCCCGTGTAGGTGCGCTGGCCCGGCTCGTCGCCCTCGATCGTCTCGCCCTTAACGAGCTTGGGGATCACTCCGTTCGCGGCGTAGTACTTGTCGGTGGAGATCTCGGAAGGGCCGGAGATGATCAGCGGAGTCCGGGCCTCGTCGACCAGGATGGAGTCCACCTCGTCGACGATGGCGAAGTCGTGCCCGCGCTGCACGTGCTGGCCAGCGTCGAACTTCATGTTGTCGCGGAGGTAGTCGAAGCCGAACTCGTTGTTCGTGCCGTACGTGATGTCAGCGGCATAGCTCTGCTTGCGCTGTTCGTCGGTGAGGCCGTGCACGATGACTCCCACGCTCAGGCCTAGGAAGCGGTATATGCGTCCCATCCATTCGGCGTCGCGCTGTGCGAGGTAGTCGTTTACCGTGACCACGTGCACACCCTTTCCTGAAAGGGCGTTCAGGTACACGGCCAGTGTGGCGGTGAGGGTCTTGCCCTCACCGGTCTTCATTTCGGCGATCTTGCCCTGGTGCAGCACGACTCCGCCAATCAGCTGGACGTCGAAGTGCCGCATCCCCGAGACCCGCCACGCGGCCTCGCGGCATACCGCGAAGGCCTCCCGGAGCAGGTCGTCCAATGACTCCCCGTCCTTGAACCTCTGGCGGAATTCGTCAGTCTTTGCCCTCAGCTCGTCGTCGGACAGGGCCTCCGTCTCGGGCGCCAGGGAGTTGATCTCCTCAACAACCGGCTGCAGTCGCTTGATTTCGCGCTCGTGCTTAGTGCCGAAGACCTTCGCAAGGAGTGTGTCGAGCATTTCGTTGGCACCGGCTGGTGCAAACATTCATTGTAGTAGGGCACTCGGGCCGCAGGAAGCGGTCCGCGGCCCGGGCTGCGAGCGTCAAGTTGTCGGATCCCGCTCCTCCGGAACGCCCTTCTTCAGATAGGAGTAGTATCCGAGATCCTGGCCGGTAACGTGCTTGGTGGCCCAGATGACTTGACCCGTGTGGCCTGCGAAGTGCGTCAGCACGTGGGTGATTGCATGCAGCACGGTGATGTTCGGGAACACTTGGATATGCCGAACCTCGGTGAGCCTGGCGGGATTCAGGTCCCTCAGGACGCGGTCGGCCTCCGCCACGGTCGCAGACAGTCTTTCACCGAGTTCCTGGGCGGGGATCCGTTCCCGGTTCTCGAACTCCCAGTCCCGGTCCCGGTCATCAGGCTGGTCGCCGACTCCCGACAGGATCCACTGGCGGACGTTGCCCGCTAGGTGCAGCACGAGATTGCCCACCGAATTCTCGATGGCGTGCTCGCGCCGCCAGATCTGATCAAGGGACAGCTTCGACAAGCAGTCGACCACCCGCCCGCTGGCTTGGCTGAGCTCGGTGCGCGCAACTCGGAGGAACTCGGCCCGCGGATCAGTCACAGCGCCAGTCAATTCCGGCCCCAGATTCTCACTGCAGCGGCGAGAAGTCTGTCGCCTTGAGCCACTGGTTCTCGATTCCGGCCACCAGCCGGCCGTCCTTCCGGGACTCGGCGGCGGCTGCCTTCCACGCGGGGTCGTTGGCGAATGCCGCCCAAGACTCCTTTGCCTTCTCGCGGCTGTCGTGCGCCAAGATGTAGACCAGAGTGTTGCCGGCACCCTCACCCTCGGTGGGGGTCCAGTATCCGATCAGCTTCATGCCGTGCTTGACAAAGAGGTAGTTCGTGTGGTTCCGGAACCGGGCGAGCAGATCGGGGAGCTTGCCCTCTGCGGCCTTGTAGATGCGCATCTCGTAGACCCGGCCGGAGTCGTCTCCGTGCTCGGCGGGAGTGGCCGCCGGAACTAGCAAGAGGATGGGCAGCAGCGCTGCCAGCAGTGATTTCATCGCAGTCTCCTTTGTAGGTGTTGGGAGCGTTCGTCTCAGGCAACCAGCCTGACAACCTGTTTCCCAATGTTAGCGCCGCCCAGCATACCGACAAACGCCGAAGGAGCGTTCTCCAATCCGTGGGCCACGGTTTCACGGTACTGCAGCTTGCCCGATCTCACCCACTCCGTCATCTGAGCGAGAGCAGTCCGGTCGTGCTCCCGGAAGTCGAAGACCAAGAATCCCTCGGCCCGGATGCGCTTGACGATGAAGTGCCACAAGAGGCGTGGTCCCATTGGTGCGTCAACGGCGTTGTACTGCGAGATCTGGCCGCAGATCGCCACCCGAGAGCGGACGTTGAGGCGGGGGAAGACGGCATCGGTCACCGGGCCGCCCACATTGTCGAAGTACACGTCGATCCCGTCGGGCACGGCGGCTCGCAAGGCGGCGCGGAAACCATCCCCCTTGTAGTCCACAGCGGCCTCAAACCCCAACTCGCCCGAGACCCAGTCGCACTTGCGCGGCCCGCCGGCGATCCCGACTGCCCGGCAGCCGTGCAGGCGCGCGATCTGGCCGACTGCAGATCCGACCGCCCCGGCCGCTCCTGACACGCAAACCGTTTCGCCCGCCTTCACGCCCGCCACTCGGAGAAGCCCGTAGTACGCTGTCAGGCCCGGCATTCCCAACACTCCCAAATAGGCGGACAGCGGGGCAGCGTTGGGATCAACCACTCGCAGCGCATTGGCCGGCACGCAGGCGTGTTCCTGCCACCCCAACGCCCCCATCACGAACTGGCCAGTCGCTATACGGTCGCTGTGCGACTCGAGAACCTCCCCGACAGCTGCTCCCACGATCACCTCGCCGATCGCCACGGGCTCGGCGTAGGACTTGCGCCCGCTGATGCGTCCCCGCATGTAGGGGTCGACCGACAGGTAGTGGGATCGCACCAGGCACTCACCGTCCGCCGGCGCCGGAATCGGCGTGCGCTCAAGGCGGAAATCAGAGAGCTTCGGCACCCCCACGGGACGCGCCGCAAGGACGATGCGGCGGTTCTCAGTAGCCACCGCCCAAGTCTATCAGCGTCTTGCGCTGGGCCCGGCTTGGCCGGTGAATACCGGCTGACACGGCGACGCACTTAAAGCCCAGCTTGGACGGATGTGCTCCTGCAGACCGGCGGAGCGCCCCGATGTTGGGCTCCGGTGGCTGCAGGGCGACGTCTAGAAACGGCGCCCAGCCAGCCGCTTTACTTCGAATTCCGCGGTGTGCGCGACCGCCATCACGGCCATGACTCCGGCCTGAACCGGGTCGGTCACTACCAAGTCCGCCGCATCCGGCACTGAGCCGGCCATGTTCAGCGAGACCACCAGCAGGCCTTGGGACTGCACGTCGCGCACTGCCCGCTCGATTTTTCCGCCCATGAGTGCACCTGCGAGGACGACTGCCTCGACGCGCGGCAGGCGCGCGGTTGCGCGGACCGCCTCTGCGATTTTCCGTTCGCCAACGAGCGGGATTGTGTCCACCGAGATGCGCTCGCCCCGAAGGTTGTGGCGGTCCGCCTCCGAGATGGCGCCTAGGGCCACCTGTCCGACTTGCGATCCACCGCCGATGATCACAATACGCTTCCCGAACACGTGTTGGTGAGTATTGTTCGTCGTGACCGCGCCTACGGGCGGTAGGGACGAAAGGCTAGCGATCAGCGCTTCGGCATTCTGCACCCCCGCAAGCTCGACCACGATGGTCTCGGCGGCCTTCTGGGCGTCGAGGATTGAGATCCACGAGATGCGGGCTCCTGCACGGCGGATGGTCTCCGCTATGGCGCCAAGCGCCTCGCCGTTCCCTCCTACCTCTATCGCGAGCGCAAGGTCATGGTCCGCCCGGGCCTCAGCCATCGCCCCCTCCTCGTAACCCTCAGAATTGCACACTTCGGGCTACTCGCCGCACGCGTCGGCCGACCGTGTTGCTGTGCCATGATGGGCACGGTTCATGGCCTCCCACATGCACCAGCGCTCCGAGGGCACTCTCATGAGAGAACTCAGCCGAATCGTGACCTACGGCGTGCAGGACCCTCGGGCGTCTGCAGTACGGGTGAGTAAGGTCGAGCTCTCTCCGGACAAGCGCCATGCGAGAGTGCTCGTCGCGTTCTGGGATCCGGCCACTGCCACGGATGAAGGCGACGCTCCGCTGTACGCGCTTCGACAGGCCACGTCCTACATCCGCAAGACCCTCGCCAAGAACCTGCGTATGCGCCACGTCCCAGAGCTGCGCTGGTCATACGACCTGTCGGATCACCACGCAAAGCGCATTGACACCTTATTGAAGCGGATAGAAAAGCGGGCGAGGAAGAAGAAGCGCCCGCCGCCAGGCTTGGCGTGCGTGGCAGCGGCACTGGCACTCGCATCGGCATCCGCCTCGCCGATGCCGGAGCGCCTCGAGTCCACTGCGTCCATAATGGGCAGCGAATTCCGGATCGCCTGCTACGCGGAGAGTAAGAAACTTGCCGCTGGAGCCATTACTGCGGCGTTCGACGAGGCCCGTCGGGTCGATCGGCTCCTTAGCAACTATCGGCCTGACAGCGAGCTGAGCCATGTGAACGAGGGCGCCGCCGATGCCCCTGTTCGGGTCTCTCGCGAATTGGCGGACCTGCTCGTCCGCTGCCAGCGCTACTCGGAGGCCAGCGACGGGGCCTTTGACATCACCGTCGGGGCTTTGGTGAAAGCGTGGGGCTTTCATGGCGGCGACGGGCACTGGCCGAGCGCTTGGGCGCTGTGGCGCGCTCGGCGAAACGTGGGCTACCAGCACCTGCTTCTTGATCTTGAGAGACGGGAGGTGCGCTTCGAGCGCTCCGGCCTCCAGCTTGATCCGGGCGGCATTGGGAAGGGCTACGCCGTGGACCGCGCAGTCTCGGTCCTGCGCGGGTACGGCATCTCGAGCGCTCTTGTCAGCTCTGGCACTAGCAGCATCTTCGCAATGGGTTCGCCACCTGCCGAACGGACAGGTTGGTCGCTTGATATTCGCGGAGCGGAATCGTCCGCCCGATCCGCCATATCCGTCACTCTCCGCGACAAGGGGATGTCCACGTCAGGCTCCTACGAGAAGTACTTTGAGCGGGCAGGAGACCGGTACGGCCACATTCTGGACCCGCGCACGGGCCGGCCCGCTCGAGGTCTGGTCGCGGTCTCGGTGGTTGCATCGACGGCGACTGACGCCGAGGCGTGGTCCACGGCGCTGCTGGTAAACGGTTCTGATTGGGCCCGCCAGCACAAGTCCCCGGAGATGAGGGTCCTCGCCTGTCCGGAGGGCGGGCCCTGTCAGTGGCTCGATCGCGATTGAACCGGCTGCTACTCGGCCACCACGGTCGCCAGCCCTTGTCGACTGGTGCGAACCGGGCCGTGCGGATCTCTCCAGAAGTCGACAGCTGATGCCTTGTGCACGCATGACACCGTGCAAGTCGGTGCACAGCCCTTCGGAGTGTGGTAAGAGCGCTGAATGTGCTCGACCCCGTAGTTCGCGAGTGGGATGCCTGGCGTGCCTCGTTGCTGGGAGCAGTAATGGACGAGTCCGTCTTCGCAGATGTACAGATAGCGAGCTCCGGCCCGACAGCTCCACTGGTTGGCCTTGCCGTTGACCAGATTGTCCTGAAAGAATGTCAGGCGGCTGTACCCACGTTTCGAGAAGGCTTTGACCTGTTCGTACACGCGGCGTTCCGTCGGGCTAAGCGGTTGCAATTGACCGTCGCCGTCGTGGATCACGCCGATCGTGCTCGTGAAGCCCAAATCGAAAGCTCGCTTAGCGACCGTGTAGGCATCGCTTGGATTGGGGATTCCGGAGCCGACGACGGAGTTGATGTTGACGTCGAAGTCGGCGTGCTCGGCGAGCATCTCCAATTTGCGGTCCAACACTCTCAGACTCTTCATCGATGTCTCGTCTGGCTCGACATTGTCGATGCTGATCTGCAGGTACTCAAGCCCGGCGTCGTTCAGCCGGCGGATGCGGTCCGGGCCCAGCAGGTAACCATTGGTGATCAGCCCGGCGATGATTCCTCTTGAGCGGATGTGGGCGATCAGATCGTCCAACTGGGGGTGCAGCATGGGCTCTCCGCCACTGAGAGTGATGATGCTGACGCCGAGCCGCGCTAGGTCGTCCGTCCGGCTCTTGAGGACTCCGATCGGAACCGGTGAGGAGACGTGGTCGTACTCGTTGCAATAGGCGCATGCGATGTTGCAGCGGCGTGTTGGGATCACGTGGGCCAAGACGGGGTGGTCCTTGTGGACCAGAGCCTTGGCGACCATCCGGAATTCGCGCGCCCGCCGGTGCAGGCCCAGCAGCATCCGGCGCGTACGCGTGCGTAGATCGACGCTGCCCATCGCTTGCGTGAGCGGACCCCTGGATACGGGTCCGACGCAGGGCCAATTATAGCTAGGCGGCGCGGAATCCCGCACCGTTCGGCGGTGGGGCTCGCTCAGTTGCCGGCTCCAAACGGCCCTGTTGCGCTGTAGCCGGCAAGGCCACCGCTGACCCGAGCGACAACGCCGACGGGAGCGCGTCCGAGGCGTTGGGCGGCGACCGCTGGAGTCTGTATACCGCCAGAGTCGAGCGCCCGGTGCGTTATACTCGCACCAGAGCGGGAGTAACTCAGTTGGTAGAGTGCGACCTTGCCAAGGTCGATGTCGCGGGTTCGAGTCCCGTCTCCCGCTCCAAGCTGGGCCCCGACTCAGCGTGGTTGCCTCGGGCGCGGTAGCCAAGTGGTAAGGCAGAGGTCTGCAAAACCTTTATTCGTGGGTTCGATTCCCACCCGCGCCTCCAACCCGTGACCCCTTGTGTTACACGGTGCCTCGGCATCCAAGGGTAGCCATGGCACGGCGAAGAAAACAGGCACGGCGGGACATCGACACTTACGCGCACACCGACAAGGAGCGCGTGAACAACCCTCCGGTCGGCCTCGTCACACCCCACACAGATCGAGAAACTGACGGCAAACCGTACGTCCACGACCCGCATCTTGACCCGCATCTCTCCTGGTCCGGCAAGGCGGAGCACATTTCGTTCGAGGTGCCGACGGTCTCGTTGCACGTCCACGAGCGGATCGACCCGCGCACCATCATCGAAGCGGTCCGCAAGCGGCACGAAACGGGCGGGCAGATGTCTCTGTTCGCTTCACCGGAGGAGAATCCGCCCCTCCGCCAAGCCATCGAGTTCTACCGCCACCGACACAACTGGACCAACCGGCTGATCGCGGGCGACAGCCTTCTGGTCATGAATAGCCTGCTCGAGAAGGAGGGGCTCGGCGGGTAGGTCCAAATGGTCTACACGGACCCGCTTTACGGCATCCGGTATGGCTCCAACTTCCAGCCGTTCGTGAACCGGCGTGAAGTGACCGATCGCAAGGATGCCGACCTGACGGCTGAGCCCGAGCAGATTCGCGCGTTTCGCGACACGTGGGAACTCGGTATTCACTCCTGTTTCTCTCCTGTCTGCGGGACCGCTTGGTACTGATGCGAGAGCTCTTGCATGAGAACGGAAGCTGTTTCGTGCAGATCGGCGACGAAAACGTTCATCGTGTCGCCTTGGTCATGGATGACATTTACGGTGCAGAAAACCGGATGGCGACTATCTCCTACGAGACCGGCGGCGGCACTTCGGCGAAGACGCTTCCGAAGGGAGCTGACTATCTGCTCTGGTACGCCAAGGAGCGGAGACTAGTGAAGTATCGGCAGCTGTACGAGACGCTGACCCGTCGCGAGATCATTGAGTTCTTTAGCTCCTATGCGATGGTCGAACAAGCGGACGGACACTGCCGACCGTTAACCCCCGAAGAACGGTTTGACCCAAGCCACTAATTGCCCAAGGGTGCGCGTGCCATTCAACGCATGCCCCCGATGTCCCCAGGAACTTCCACAACCGGGCGCTCCGATCCTTGTGAATGGAATGGTCGCGTGTTTCGCGTGCCCCCAGGCGAGCACTGGCGCGTCTCACCCGAGGGACTGGACAGGCTTGCTGCCTTGGGTAGGCTAGTGGCACCTGAGGGCCAAGCGTCACTTAGGTGGAAGCGGTATGAAGAAGAGGTGCCGGGTCGGCGGATCAGCAACTTCTGGCCCGCACAGATGTTCCCGAAGGGCAAGCGCTATGTGGTTGAGACGGCCGCCAAGGTGCTTCAGCGCTGCATTCTGATGACCACCGATCCGGGCGACCTGGTCTTCGATCCGACCTGCGGGAGCGGAACGGCGGCGTATGTCGCCGAGCAATGGGGACGCCGGTGGATCACCTGCGACACGTCACGTGTAGCGACGCCCTTAGCCAAGCAGCGTCTTATGACAGCGCACTTCGACTACTACGATTTGGCGCACCCGCAGGAGGGGGTCGGAGGCGGTTTCAGGTATCGATGCGTTCCGAAGGTCTCTGCTGGAACACTAGCGTACTGCCAGCTTCCGGATAAGACGGTTCTTCAGGATCAGCCGTTCACCGACCGCTCAAAGGCCCGCGTCACGGGTCCGTTCACTGTCGAAGCGGTCCCAGCTCCCACCGTGCTCCCGCTCGATGAAGTGGGCGAGCAGGAGGAGCTGCGGGCGGACGACTCGGTGGCGCGGACGGGACCGACTATCCGGCAGGGAGACTGGCGCGACGAGCTTCTGAAGACCGGCATTCGGGGCAAGGATGGTCAACGCGTCGCGTTTGTTCGGCTGGAGCCGCTGCCCGGCCAGAGGCACCTTTACGCCGAGGGGGAGACGCGGCCTGGCGAGGCGTCCGCACCGGGTGCCCAAGGCACTTCACCTAATGCCCGGGCAGTGGTGTCGTTCGGCCCGGATCATGCCCCGATGGAGCAACGGCAGGTGGCGCGCGCGATCGAAGAGGCGTCACTTCTGGTTCCGCGACCGAAGGTCATCGTCTTCGCGGCCTTCCAGTTCGACCCCGGGGTGTCCAAGGATATTGAGGAGACGAAGTGGCCTGGTGTAACGCTGCTTAAGGCGCAGATGAACGCGGACCTGCTTGCGGACGACCTCAAAAGGAAGAGGGCGAGCAACGAGAGTTTTTGGCTCGTCGGCCTGCCCGACGTGGCGCTCGAACGCGTCTCCGAGGAGCAGGACGCAGGCAAGTTCCGCGTCTCGGTGCAAGGATTCGCCTACTACAACACTAGGAGCGGGAATGTCGAGTCCGGCAACGCCGACAAGATCGCACTCTGGATGCTGGACCCCGACTACGACGGACGCAGCCTGTTCCCGCGGCAAGTGTTCTTTCCGATGCCCGGCCGCAACGACGGATGGGCCAAGCTGGCGAAGAGCCTCAAGGCGGAGATCGACGCGACCCGGATGGCAGCATACCGGGGCACGGTTTCGCTCCCGTTCGAAGCTGGCGAGCACTTGTGCGCAGCCGTCAAGATCGTTGACGACCGGGGCGTCGAGAGCCTCAAGATCGTGGAATTGTCGCAATGAGGGCCTCCGCGCGGTCGGCGACCGGAGCCGTCCAAGACAGCGAGCGGCTGGCGGCCAGGGTGGGCGTATCCCTGAGCGCCATCGAGGCCTTCTGTGACCGCTGGCAGGTGGGGGAATTGGCGCTATTCGGTTCCGTGCTACGCGACGACTTCGGGCCGGACAGCGACATCGACGTGTTGATCCGGTTCAAGTCGGAACGTACACCGGGCCTGTTCGGCATGGCCGGGATGCAGCAGGAACTGGCCGATCTGTTCGCTCGCAGGGTCGATCTGGTTAGCCGGGCCGCCATTGAGGAGAGCCGAAACTACATTCGCCGAAAGGCGATCCTAGAATCCGCACGGGTGGTCTATGCCACGTGACGACTCCGCGTATCTGCTGGACATGCTGCTCGCCGCGCGCCATGCGTTGTCCTTCACAGAGGGCATGTCATTCGAAGACTTCGTGATGGATCGACGGACGAAGTTGTCGGTTCTCAAGTCAGTGGAGATCGTTGGCGAGGCGGCCTCGCGGGCAACCGAAGACGCGAGGCGGCCGAACGCGGACATCCCGTGGCGGCAGATCGTCGGGATGCGCAACCGGCTCGTGCACGTCTACTTCGACATAGACCTTCAGGTCGTTTGGCATACTGTTCGCCACGACCTGTCGGATCTGATCGCCCGATTGGAGCCGCTCGTTCCCCCGGAGCCCGGATAGTGCCAAGCGCGACCATCGACCGGCTGATCGTCAATTCTCCGTACGATTTGATGGGAAACTCGATGAAGACGATCTTGTTGGCACTAGCGGGCACCGTGGCGATTCCGGCTTCGACACCTGACTGGTTCGCGCAACAGAAACCCTTGGACCGACTCCCGGCTGAGCAGTTCGACGCCGGGGCACCTTCGGCACTCGTCAATGGCCCACCGGGACAGATGAGCGTCCGGTCCAGCGCGTGCCGGAATCTGCCGACCGGGGAAGTGCGGAGGCGGATCGTAAACGTTGCCGTGCAGGAATGGGGATTCTTTGGATTCTCAATCGTCGACGAAACCATTGAGGAGAGAGGGCGTTCACTCGTCCGAAACCCTATCTACGCTGGCGGCTCTCAAGCGTGGAGCCGACGCCGTTGGTGGCGCGTGGATCCCGTCGAGGGTGCCCGCGTGGCATCGACGATCGCTGGCTACTGGGCGGCAACGCCGAAGGGATCCTGGATGGTAGACCGTCAGAACAGTAGGTGGAAGGGGCCGGCTGGCTTGGCCTCGCGTTGGCGTGATCCCTGGTCCGCGGCATTCGTCTCTTGGGTAATGTGCGAGGGCGGACTCGGCAGTTCTAGTCAGTTCCGACGTTCAATCGCCCACCATGTCTACGTCGACCAAGCCATTCGGGCTCGAGATGCAGGGTCTTCACATGCTGGCTTCACGGCATACGACGTCGGCGAGACCGTCGTCGGGCCGGGCGATCTGCTCTGCAGCAGCCGGCGGGGAAGCTATGGGACGATCGCCCAACGGCGCCGTCATCTCGGGGTCGGCGCCCGCATGCATTGCGATGTTGTGGTGAAGCTGGAGCCGGACCGCAAACGCATTTTGGCTATTGGCGGGAACGTCCGAGGAACAGTCAGCTTGAAACTGCTGCCGGCAGCCCTGCGAGGCGGAAATCTCGCTCCGACCCGTGAGATATTCGCCCACTTGAAACTACGCGCCGATGCTATCGAAGACGATGCGCTGGACAGCAGTCCGACAGCCCAGGCCCTCCAGGGCACCCTGTCCTCGCAAGTGATCCCAAAGCGCTAGCTTTCTGCCTGTGCCGTGAGCCTGATCTGCAACAGATCGTAGGCCCGTCGGCGCAAATCGGCTGGAACTTGGGTGTCGGCAATTTGGAGGGCTACGATCAAGAGCAACCAAGACTGGCGATGGCCACAAGACTGATACCGGTACTGGCAGCGCTGGCGGTCGGACTGGCACTGGGGTGTGTCGGTGTGTCTCCGGTCCAGGTTCCCGTGCCGACTCCCAACCCAGTTCCAGCGCCCCGGCTTCCGCCCACATCGCCCTCTGCACTCGACATCTTCGGCGCGGCTACCGGCGTGGGTGATCTTCGTGACTGGTCCGTCAGCGGCCGCGCAAGTACGTCCCGGCCTGCCCCGGACCGGAGTACCGAACCCGAGCCGCGGCGGACGGCCCGCCTACATCTCGGATTGGATGGGATCTCACAGATGTTCCCCGAGGGGTAGGATGTCTCCGTTGTTGTCGATGAGGCCTTGATCCTTTCGGCACTTGGAGGGAATCAGTGATGCGAATGGCGGCCACAATCCTTTACTTGGGCGTAACGATTGGCTGTGCGGAGCAGCGACTTGACGTTACCGTCCTGTCCGGCACCGCGGACATGGTCACCGGAGGTGACGCGCTCGTCGAGGTGACCGGTGCCAGTGCCGGTTCATTGCAGGTTGAGGTGGACGGTCGCGACGTCACCTCCTCGTTCCGAAGTGGCATCGACCCTTCGCGCCTACGCGCGCGTCTGTCTGAACTGAAGATCGGCAAAAACACGGTCACGGCTAGGGTGGGAGAACGGTCCACCAGTCTCGAGTTAATCAATCACCCTCTTACTGGCCCCGTGTTCTCGGGGCCACACCAGGAACCCTTCGTTTGCCAGACCGAACAAGCTGGGCTGGGGCCGCCCTCGGACGCCAATTGCAGTGCCCAGACGCAGAGTGCGTACTATTACAGGTCCACGGACCGAGTTGACCCGCAGCAGGGCAGGACCCCGATCTCCAGGATTCCGCCAGGCTTCAAACCCCTAGATCCTTCGGCGCCACGCCCGTCCGACATCGCCCGCACGACGACCACAGAGGGGCATGAACAGGACTTCATCGTTCGAGTTGAGACGGGCACGATCAATCGAGCGATCTACGAGATTGCGTTCCTCCACGATCCGGCGGACGACCTTCCCGACCCGTGGAGCATCGACCCAAGCTGGAACGGTCGCCTGGTGTACCGATTCGGCGGGGGTTGCCGCGCAGGCTACCGCCAGGGCCTGATCCGTTCCGCGTTGAAGGACCAAACCTCGCTTGGAAACGGATATGCCGTGGCGGTCTCGTCCCAGAACGTGTTTGGCAACAACTGCAACGACGTGATTTCAGCGGAGACCGCGATGATGGTGAAGGAGCACTTCATCGAGAGTTTCGGCGTTCCTGTCCACACCATTGGAGTGGGAGGATCGGGCGGTTCGATGCAACAGCACCTGATCGCCCAGAACTATCCCGGTCTCCTAGACGGCATCATCCCGGGTGCGAGCTACCCGGACACGGTGACGCTCGCCCCGCCGGTCACGGATTGCTCGCTGCTGGCACGGGCAATCGATAGCAGTGCGCACGACTGGAGTGAGGATCAGAAGAAGGCCGTTTCGGGATTCGCGACATGGGCGACATGTGAGAGCTGGATGAGGTCGTTCTCTCCGGCGCTGATCCAACCTGGCAGTTGCCACGAAGTGGTTCCCAAGGAACTGGTCTATCACCCTGTGCAGAGGCCCGACGGCATACGATGCGGCTTTCACGACAATTTGGTCAACCTTGTCGGGCGCGACAGCGCGACAGGCCTGCCCCGCAGAGCGCTCGACAATGCGGGCGTGCAATACGGCCTGCAGGCCTTCAACGATGGCGTGATTGACGCTGAGCGGTTCATCGAGCTCAACGAATCGATCGGTGGATTCGACGACGACGCGAACATCGTGCCCGAACGCTCGTCCACGGACGAGGATTCGCTGAGGATCCTGTATGAAACCGGTCGCGTGAACTCCGGTGGCGGCTCGCTCGGCTCGATTCCGATCATCGACACGCGCAGGTACTTGGACCCGAGCGGTAACATTCACGACCGCGTTCGGACGTTCGTGATGGGTGCACGACTGCAGCAGGCGCACGGTAGCGCTGCCAACCACGTCATCCTGACGAATCCGCCGCCCCACCTGGATGTGGTCCGGCTGATGGACCAGTGGCTCGATTCACTCGCCGCGGACGAATCAGGAGACGAGCCGATCGACGCGATCTCTCGAGGCCGGCCCGGCGATTTGAGCGATGCCTGCTGGTCGGCCGAAGGGGAGCCGCTTGCGGACGACGGGGCAAGCGGGGATGGCGGGCCTTGCAGCGAGCTCTACCCGCCGAGCGGCGATCCCAGAATGGCAGCTGGGGCCCCGCTCGAGGGCGACATCCTGAAGTGCCAGTTGAAGCCGCTCGATCCCGCGGACTACGGGCCTTCTCTCACCTCGGAGCAGTTGAACCGGTTAAGCGCTGTCTTTCCTGATGGTGTTTGCGACTACTCCAAACCGGGGATCGGTCAAGTTCCTCTGGAACGGACCTGGATTCGGTACTGAAGCCAAGGCGTCCGATCACCGCTCTCCGGTCCCAATCTGTCTACTCATCGCTCTAACTCCTTCGGGCGTTTCCGCATTGCCGGCATCGGAGGCTAGCAATGCACCGTCTAAGCCGTGCGGTTCCAGCCCCTTACGCGGGCGCGACCCAGCGAGCTATGCGACGATTGCGCGTGCATGAAACAGTCAGCCCGCACAACGCCCTTCCGACCGGCCCATCGGAGGCTCGTCGTCTACGGCATGGCGCTGACCGTCAGCCTAGCCATCGCAAGCAATCAGGCCGTCGCTGAGCCTGTAGGCCGCAGTCAGGGGCAGCTGCTTCGAAAAGGGTACGAGAGCCAGGTCACAGGGGAACGCCGCGAGTACTTCGTGTACCTGCCGATCGGCTATCACACCGAACCCGGAAAGCGTTGGCCGGTGATCCTATTCCTCCATGGCGGAGGGGAGCGCGGCAACGCCATGGAGGATCTAGACCAAGTCCTCGTTCACGGACCAGTGGCGGAGGCCTGGATCCAAGGGCGCGACCTGCCCTTCATCATGATCTCACCGCAGATGCCGTTGTTCGACCGACCGCGCCGCAGCTCCGACCAGCCCGCCCCAAACAGAATCGTAGACGGCCCACCTCCACCCCGCCGCCACGGTCGTCGCCCGAAGCAACCGATGGCGCGGGTGACCGACCTGAGCATCCCGTCCTTCACGGCCTCGGCTTCGAGAGAGAGCTGGACCAGGATGGAAGGCGAGGTGCTTGCGATGGTTGATGCCACATTACGCGAGTTCCGGGCCGACCAAGATCGAGTCTATCTGACCGGCTTGAGCTTCGGCGGCGCCGGAACGTGGCACCTGGCAATCGCGGACCCGGACCGATGGGCCGCGGTCGCTCCCATCTGCGGTCCCGGAGATCCCAGCCAGGTCGATCAGATCGCGGACGCCAAGCTGCCAGTGTGGGTGTTTCAGGGAGGTCGGGACACAGTGGTTCGTCCAGAGCGCGTCTTGGAGACCGTGGTGGCTCTGGAGGCAGCAGGCCATCCCGATGTGCGCTTCACCGTCCACGAGGACTTGGGCCATAACGTCTGGACGCGCGTGTACGAAGGCTGGGACCTCTACGCGTGGTTCCTTGCTCACAGGCGGCAGACCGGAGAGGTCCAGGCGGAAGCACCCCTGGAGTGACATCGAATCCCTGTCTGTGGCGTGCGGAGCCCACATTGAGGAGCGTGCGGGTTCTAGCGCAACCTTACAAGAAGGGTGCCTTTGGAGGGCGAACGAGTGTCTGGGGCGAGCCTAGGAGAGCGTTTCGGAAGGCTCGGGTGCACCTATTGCTGGCGGACTTCCTCCGATGGTGCGGTCGCACCGGACCTTCCTTGCCGGACTCATCTGAAACGGGGCGGGCTGGTTCGGGGTTCGAAACGGAACTGCGGTTGAATTGGCACGTTCTCAAGAATGAACCGCGACTGAAGTGAAGCTTGATGCCCGGCGCGGGCCAAGCAGGAGTGGCCTGTATCGCACGGCCGCGCCGCGCTGGCAGCCCGCCAAGACCCAAGACGTGAGCCGCGATCCCCTGCGCTGGCAAGCCGCCCTCATCCGTGTCGGCCGCCAGTCCTCAGGTCGGCAAGTGTATTACCCTCTTCCAGGTTGAGGTGTCTGACTGCCTATCCTCACGCCATAGGGACCGCGCAAGAATAGCTTCATTCGTTCTTGGGCATGTTGGGTGAGATCGTGTAGTTGAGTCTTGGCAAGGGCTCGTGGCGCGTCAGTGATAGTGCGGCCATCTTGTCGTCGTCGATCTTGATGCCAACTACGTACTCGTTGAGAATGACCTCGGCCCGAACGGTCAGTCCAGTCTTTGTGGTTGTAGTCGAGATGTAGTTCACGATCGTCTCAACACTCTCCAGGGGCACGCCTGCCCAGTTCTTGCTGATTTCGCTGAAGAGTCTGTGTTCGATGGGATTGAACTTCGAGCACCCAGAGGGATAGTGCGCCACCGTGACAGTCAGGCCGTGGCGGTTGCAGAGCTTGTGCTGCAGCAAGTACTTCCAAGCGCGCGGGGAGATGCCGTTGCTGCCGCCACTGTCTGCCAGCACGGTCAGCTCGCTTGCGTCGGGGTAGCGCAAGCGGCCCTCAGCAACCCACCAAGCCTCAAGGCAGTCGACGGCGAAGGCGGGCGTGTCAGAGGAAAGGCCCAGGCCAATCCAGCCAGTGTTGGCCAGCAGGTCGTAGATTCCGTAGGGGACGGCCTTGTCGCTGGCCCAAGAGGGGAAGTCGTGATCGAAGACGGCTTCGGCCTCCAGCTTCCAAGTGCTGCCGGGGTTCTTGAAGCGCCCCACGAGCTCTTTTTTCTTCGAGTCCACACTGACAATTGGAGTGCTGGGCGAGAGTCGGCTGCGCACGTCGGCGATGCGTTGGAACTGCTCGTCGCGACGGGGATGGGTCTTGGGGGCGAGGAGCTTGTGGTTCACGCGCAAGGAGAACTTCTGGGAGTGCAGCAGGCGTGCCACACTGCGCGGGCAGGCCTCGAAACCCCGTTCTGAGAGTGCTTGGGAGAGGTTCGCTGTGCTGCGCCGGCACCAGCGGTGGCCCTGGATCGGGTCACCGGCGGTGTCATTCTCGAGCATCTGCTTCAGTTCGTCGACGATTGCGGGCTTTTTTTTTCGAGCGGCTTGCGACCGCCGCCCGGTCTTCGCACGCGACCGGGCAGAGGCTTGCCGGCCACGAGTTCGCGGCGCCCTCGGGCGACCGTGGCGGGATGCATGCCCAGCAAGGCCGCCGCACGGCGGTCGCCGCCATGGCCTCGCCGCAAGGACTCGAGGCCGGCAAACCAGCGGCGCTGGCGCTCGTTGAGCGAGGCGACGAAGGTGCGCAGGGCAGAGCCGAGGTCACCGCGGGCGGGGGCATGGCCGGCGGGCATGGCCTCCAGCTGCTCCAAGGCTTTGCGGGCGGTGAGTTGGCGCTCGCGCACAGAGCGGTCCGAGGCAGCATACCAATAGCGGCCATGGCGCCGCTGGCGTGCGAGACGACTCCGATGCGCGAGCTTGCGCAGGGCATCGCCGGTGCGGACTTGGAGCAAAGCATCGAGTTCCTCGACGAGGAAGCCGCTGTGGGAGTCTTGCACGAGGAAGGCGATGGTGTTCAAGAGGGTGCCGTGGGAGGAGAAGCGCACGTTGCGGAAGGACCACAGGCCGTGCGCGTCGAACTGGGGACGGTCGGCGAGGACATAGAAGCGGCCATTGTGGGAATAGCTGGTGAGGTGGGGGATGTCGCGGAGCTTGCGCACGGCGGTGCGCTGGGAGCAGTTGCCGAGAGCAGCGGAGAGTTGGGGGAGGGTGGCGATGGTCTGGCGGGAGAGCAGATCATGGATTTTCTCGGAGAGGTAGCTGACAGGTCGCATGGGGGCGTGGTGACGGCTCTAAGTGCGTCACTACGCCATAATATGACAGACGGACTTGGCGGGCAGAAGCGGCGTGGTCCGATCTCAGCGGCACAGATTGAGCATTCCTGTGTCAGGCTAACTTAGATTATGTCTCGGTAACGTCTATAAATCTGATGTTAATGTTGCGCAAGCCCATATAGCGCTGTCTGCCACTTGTGCACGACCTTCCAATCCTGATAGTATTACCCTGTATGGCTTCCATTATCAAGAAGCGCAAGGGCAACCAGAACTACTACTACGTCGCCGTCTCTGCCCGCGTCAACGGCAAGCCCCGCATCGTCAGCCAAACCTACCTCGGCACCGCCGAGAGGCTCGCCAAGCTCGTCCGCCAAAAGGCCGCCCCCGTGCCTCTCGAAGCCACCGCCCTCGATCTCGGCCTGCCCGGCGCCCTGTGGCTCGCTGCCCGCGACTCCGGCGCCTTCGACGCCCTGCTCTCCGTCTGGCCCGCCCCGCGCAAAGGCCCCGCCATCGCCCACTACCTGCTGCTGGCCGCCATCCACCGCATCTGCTCTCCCGGCCCCAAGACCACCGTCCCCGCCTGGTACCAGGGCACCTGCCTGCGCCGCCTCTGGGGCTTCCCCTCCCAGCGCTTCTCCTCGCAGGCCTTCTGGAACCACTTCGACGCCATCGACACCGCCCCCTCCCCCAAGCTGGCCGAGCACGACGACCTCCAGCGCGCCCAGACGGCGCTGCTGCAGGCCTTCCGCTCCAACGATCTCGTCGGCGAGCGCGTGCTCTCTTACGACACGACCAACTTCGTGACCTGGATCGCCTCCACCAACGAGCGCTGCCGGCTGACGCAGCCCGGCCTCAGCGGGCAGAAGCGCCACGACCTGCGCCAAGTCGGCCTCAGCTACGCCCTCGACGCGCAGCACGGCCTGAGCCTGTGCCACCACGTCTATCCCGGCAACGTGAGCGACAGCGGCGAGTTGCCGGCTGTTCTGCCAGGCATCACGCGCATGCTCGACCGGGCGGGCGTCGCGCGCGACACGGTCACGCTGGTGATGGACAAGGGCTCCGCGGCGCTCGCCAACAGCCTCGAACTGCAGCGACACGGCTTGCATTGGGTGGCGGCGCTGCCCTGGAACCAGGCCCCGGAACGGCTGCGCATGCGGCCCGTGGAGGAGCTGGACTCGCTCGAGCCCCGCCAGCCCGGCGTGAAGGCCTTTGCACAGAAGGAGATCGTGCATGGCGAAGAGCGCCAGTGCGTGCTCTCGCACTCGGCGTCGCTTGCCGTCGAGCAGCTGCACTCCACGGCGGCCTCGATGGCCACGGCGGCCAAAGGCCTCAGTCGCCTGTCGCGGGATCTGGCCAAGCCGGGGCGCAAGTTCCAGGAGGCCGCGCTGCGCAAGCGCATCGGGAGTCTGCTGGCCCCGAACCGGGTGTCCCGGGTCTTGCCGTGGGAGTTGTCGAGGTCGGAGCGCGGCTTCAAGCTGCGCTTCGAGGTGGACCATTCCGCGCTGGACCGCCTGCTGCGGGAGCGCTTCGGGCGTACGGTGCTGGTGACCAGCCGCACCCACTGGAGCGCAGGGCAGGTGGTGGACGCCTATGCTCGCCAGCAGCAGGTGGAGCAGGTCTTCCGCGGGGTGAAGGGCGGCAACTGGGCCGGCTGGGGCCCGATGCATCACTGGACGGATTCAAAGATCAAGGTGCACGCGTTCTACTGCATGCTGGCGGTGTCGCTGTCGCACTACTTGCGCTGCAAGGCGGAGCGTGTCTGGCCAGGCCTGTCGATCGCGCAGCTGCAGGACCAGCTGGCGGGGATCCAGCAGATTGAGCTGCTGTACCCGAGACAGGGCGAGAAGGGGCCGGGCCGCACCGTAACGGTGGCGACGAAGTGCAGCGCGGCGCAGGAAGCCCTGACGCAGGCATTGGGCCTCACGGAACTGATGCCGACCCGCAAGCCCTGAGACCCTGACAGGCAGTCTGCCAGGGGCCTTGGGTAATACAGTCTCCGGGGCCGGCCGCTTCCGCCAAGGGGCCGGTGGTCAGCGTGTCGCGGGGCTGCCCTCGCGGGCACGGACAGCAAGCGGTGTCCCGTTTGTGGCTCACGAGCAGCCCAATCCAGCGGGTCTGACCGGCTCCAACGCACACCGATAGCAGACTAGCGCCAGAATCCAGCGTGGGAAGCCCCGAGTCACGCGAATTCGTCCCAGTGATTCCCGCTTCCTACACCAGACTCCGGTTGCCCTGCAAACCGTGCTGTGTCAGCGACGCACTAAGCGGCCTCTGCTGTAAACTCGCGCAACCCATGGCTGGAACCGGTCCTATGGCTCTGCCATGGCCAACTCTGAGCACGGTTCCTTACATGGGCAAACAACCGCTGTCCCGGATGCTCGCCGAGCCCAGCGTCGCTGGAGGCAGGACCGATGGCTGAGCGCGGCCAAGGGCGGTCTTTCGGTTCCCGTGGCAGCACTCGCGCGAGGCCTTGGACAGAGTGGCAGGCGCCCCATCAGCGTGCTCCCGGCCGGACCGCTATTCGCGGCCTGTCCGCCCGACCAGAACGGCCCCTGTGACAATCCAGTGGCGTGCCGGCCAACACCGGGGAACTCGGCGGGGGAAGCCCCGTGGCGGGATCGGTGGGGGCAGAGCCCGGGTGGCAACGGGAGAAATTCAGGAACAGTCGTGCTCCGAACACAGTGTCGGGAACGCCCGCAGCTGGGCTTGATGTTGGTTTGCAACGAAGTGGCGCGGCAGTCCGGGAGGGTTTCACTCATCAGCGGAAGCACGACCTGCTGCCGGAGCTGGCAGCCAGGCCCAGCGCGAAGGACAAGTAGCCTGAACGCCAATCCGCGCGCGCACCCGCCAGGCGCCGCTGACACAAGTGGGGCGTTCGGCGGGACCAGCCGACTGGCGCTGCGGGCGTAAGGCCCTCAACACAACGGACCGTCACGAGGCCGCCCGTAGCGGCTACAGGGCAGGTGCGCCTCCACCACCCCGCGGCTTCATGGCGAAGACTGTGGGCGCTCCAAGTGCGGATTCCCTGGTCGTGCGCTAACTTGTCCGCAGGCCCACAGGGGCACATAGCCGCGCTGAACGCCAAGCTCGAGCATCTGAGGGCCTCCCGCAGTCGGCTGCAGTCCGCCGAGCGGGCGTGCTAGCGAAAGCTCAGGATTCGCCGCATCACCCTCATGGGCTCCTGCATGGAGCATGTCGCCGAACGCGACCCGCAGGCCAAGGTCCGCCCGCTTAGCAAGCTCGACATCTGCCTGCCTAGGCCCCGTGACCGCGAGCTGTTCGACCTGCCTACCATCGAGACGTCCTGATGCCCACATCCACACCTCCCGCCGATCCCGACTCCCTCGCGGTCCTGCACGCCCTCTCCAGGGAAGACCTCAGCCCCGAAGACGCCTACAATGCAATGGAAGGCCTCCGCAACATGGCCGCAGCCAATCTCATCGCCCGCTTCGAGTCCAAGCTCGAAGCCCAGAACAGCCAGCTTGAAACCAACCTCGAAGCCCAGAACACCAAGCTGGACGCCCAGAATAGCCAGCTTGCTTCGCTGCGCTGGATGATGGGCGTCGGGTTCACTCTGCTGGCCCTGCTCGTTACCCTGCTGCGCCCTGCCCATGCCCCAGTTCTCGGGGTTGACAAGAGGGGGTCTCTTGTGGCATCTCTAGGGCATGGTCGACCAACACTGCATTGCGGAGACGCTCTCCAAGGCGGCCGCTGTGGCGACCTTGCGGGTTCTGCTCGGACTCGCTGGCGTGATCTCGCGGACAGAGTTCGCCCGCAGAGTGTGCCGCGAGTTCGGATTTCGCGATAGTCGCGGCCAGTTGCAGCTGGCGAGTTGCCAGAAGGCCTTGCGAGGTTTGGACAAGGCAGGCCGTATCCAGTTGCCCGCCCCCCAGCCTGGCGGCAGGCATCGCGGCTGCCGCCCGCGAGGGCTGGGACGGCCTGTTCCCCAGCCACTGGCGGTTCCGCCTGTTGCCGGCGCGGTGCAAGGGCTCAAGCTTACGCTCGTCACCTCCCGGCAACAGCGCCGTCGTTGGAACGAACTCGTCGCCAGCGAGCACCCGCAGGGTGCCGTCATCCACGTCGGAGCGCAGCTGCGCTACCTGATCGAGTCCGAGCATGGCCTGCTGGGGGCCGTCGGTTTCGCTGCCTCGGCCTTGGCCGTCGCCGCCCGCGACGAGTGGATCGGCTGGGACGCCGACATGCGGCGCAAGCGCTTGCACCGCGTGCTGGCTCTCAGTCGCCTGCTGATTCGTCCCTCGGTGCAGTGCCGCCTGCTGGCCTCCAAGGTGCTCGGCATGGCTCTGCGCCGCTTGCAGGCCGACTTCCAAGAGCGCTATCGCTACCGCCCTGCCCTCGTGGAAACCTACGTCGATTCCCAGCGGCATGCCGGCACTTGCTTGCGGGCCGCGAATTGGACCTGCGTCGGACACACCAGCGGACGCGGGCGCTTCGCGCCGCGCGGGCAGAAAGTGCCCGTGAAGACCATCTACGCCTATCCGCTGCAGCGCGACTGGCGCAGAGTGCTGGGCGCCGACGTGCCCCCGTGCAAGCAGCCCTTGGGCCCGGCCACGGGCCTGGCCCTCGACGAGTTCCCCGACAACGAGTTGGGCGGTGCGCCGCTGGGGGATGTACGCTTGTCCAAGCGGCTGGTGAAGACCGCCCGCATGCAGGCCGCCGCCCCCATGGCCTCCATCCCCAGCGCAGCCCAGGGAAACCGTGCCGCGATCAAGGGGCATTACCGCTTCATCGACCGCCCCAGCCGCTCGCAGGTCACTCCGGAGAACATTCTCGCCCCGCATCGCGAGCGCACGCTGCGGCGCATGCGCGAGGAGCGCGTCGTGCTGTGCGCGCAGGACGGCACGGACCTCAACTTTGCCGAGCATCCCGGCTGTGCGGGCTTGGGGCTGATCGGCAAGAACGCCGCATCGCAGGGCACGCTGGGGCTGCACATGCACTCCACGCTGGTGCTCAGCACGCAGGGGATTCCGCTGGGGGTGCCCCAGATCCAGTACGACGCGCCGGACGGCAAGGCGCAGCGCGGCAAGCCGCTCGAGGAGCGCAAGACCTTCCGCTGGATCCGCAGCATGCGGGAGTGTGCGGAGTTGGCGGCACGCCTGCCGAACACGCGCACGGTGTCGGTGATGGACCGCGAGGGGGACGTGCGCGCGATTTTCGAGGAGCAGCGTCGGCTGCGGGGGGTGGATGTGCTGGTGCGGGCCAAGCACAACCGGGTCCTGGGCCCTGAGAAGCCGAAGCTGTTCGACTGGGTGCGGCAAGAGCCGGTGCAGGCCGAGATGCGCATCGAGGTGCAGCGGCAATCGAAACGGCGCAGCACACGCAGGCAGAAGCCGCGCAAGGCGCGCACCGCGAAAGTGTCGCTGCGCTGGCAGACGGCGGAATTGCCGGGCATCTCGCGCCGGCAAGGGCCGCTGCCGCTGCAGCTGGTGCACGTGTGGGAGGAGTCGGCGCCGGAGGGCGTGGAGCCACTGGAGTGGTACCTGCTGACGACGATGCCGGTGGAATCGCTGCAGGATGCCCAGCGGATTCTGGAATGGTACCGGCTGCGCTGGCGCATTGAGGACTGGCACCGGATTCTCAAGTCGGGCTGCAAGGCGGAGTACTTGGGGCACCGCACGGGGGAGCGCATCGAGCGAGCGGTGACGATCAAGGCCGTGATTGCCTGGCGCCTGGCGGCGATGACGCTGTTGGGGCGGGAAACGCCGGAGCTGCCAGCGGAGGTGTTCTACACCGAGTACCAACTGCGCGTGATGCGGCACTTTGCGGCCCGTCGAGGACTGAAGGGGCCCAGCAATCTGGGGTTGGCGGTGCGGACGATGGCCATTCTGGGCGGCTACATCCACTACAAGAGCGCGGCCCCGCCGGGCCATCAGAAGATCTGGGAAGGCTGGACCCGGTTGACAGCCATGGCCGATGCGTACGAACTCAGAGACTATTTCGAACCGCCCCGTGACCCCTCAAACGGTGAGCCCTGATCGCACTTATGGGGCAAGGGCAGGCTGCGCCTCCTCGGCTGACGGCACGGCCGGCCTGCAGGCGGGACCACAGCGTCTCTACGTGTGCCCGTCTCGGGCTCTCCCGCCAAACGGTCAGTGGTCTCTCGGATATCCGCCTCGGCCCGCGCCTCCTGCAACGCCCGCCGCCCGGCCTCCAGACGCTCTTTGGACCGGCCTAAGCCAAGGTCCACATCTGCAGGGCCAGCTCTTGCCCCCGTTCGCTGACGGCCCCTCGTGGGTGCGCCTCCAGAAGGCTGCTCGGCCCGGGAACGCTTCCACTCCCGCAGGGCGATGCCCAGTTCGTTGGATCTGCGTACCCGGGCTCGTCGTGCAGTAACCGCACGCTCAGCTTGCTGTCTTCCAGCGCGATGCGTTCGCAGGCCTCGAAGACTCTCTGGCGTGTGCACGGCATACAGTTCCTTGCTTTGCGATGCAATCTCTGTCCCGGATCTCGGCCGGCAGCCCAGCTTCGCAGTGGCAGGACCAATGGCCAGGCTTGGTCTTCCGTCTCCCGCTCCTTGGGCTGCACGGTAGGCACTCGAGCTGCGTGAGAGGGTTGTCGGCAGGGCTCTCGCGCAAGAGCGCGGCGGGTGGCCGATCGCCGGAAACGGCGTGTCTCCTCGGCCGGCAAGCAGCTCATGCTGGCTGGCCAGCGCCGGAGCGGTAGCACGGCCTAGTGCTGCTGCTACCCTTGGCCAGGATCGCACGGCGAGGGGGCGGTACGTGCGCGGAGCCGCAGCGACCGCAGGCCGCCGCGAAATCGCCTGTCCACACCGCGCACCAGCGGGACGCAGCTAGTTGGCCGATGGGGCTCGTCGGCGACCCTGCCGAGCACGGGCGACCGCTGTCGCTCGACCGCATGCGACTCGGCACCGATGAAGAATGATGAAGCCGGCAGGTGCCCAAACACTCTGCGTGTGCCTATGTCTTGCTCGAACACGTCCTAGAACCAGAAGTCAAGCGCCGTCAAAGATAAGGCTTGGCTATAAGGGCAACCCCCTGCCGACTCTCCGATGGCAGGAACTGTGCTGAGGTACCGTTGGTTGACCGACTCTTGGCTACTTTGGGGAGCCGTCGCCGCAGCGCACTTGGTTTTCGTGCAAGCGACCATTGAACCATTAGCACTGGGCGATGACCCTTGGTCCATAGCGGTCTGTTCCGATGTTTACTTGATCCTGTTCATTGGGTCGTTGGTGGCATTTGTTCTTGGGCTCGCCTTCGCGCGATCTAGCTGATCGCTAGCCTACTTCGTTTCGGTTAGGTGCTTCGTCGTCACTAGGTTGGGCCCATTGACTCTCGTCGTGTGGGTCACCATGCTGAGAATCAATGCTTAGCACCGCCCGGCCGTCGCATCGGCATACAATCTGTATGCCGTTAAGACTTGGGCTGTACTTCGTGTTGCGGACTTCATTCGACCATCCGACAGAACATCCCGAGTGCACGCACAGGGTAGTAGCGTGAGCCGATTCATAATCGCCGTCAGCCTGCTGGCAGTCCCCGAGGCACTCGGTCAAGACCGTATCGACTTCTTCGAGAAGAAGATTCGTCCGGTGCTTGCGGAGCGCTGCTATCAGTGCCACTCGGCGGAAGCCGCCCGCACGGGAACGCTGATGGGGAAGCTGCAGCTCGACACCCGTGAGGGTGTCCGGCAGGGCGGATCCCGGGGTCCCGCCGTCGTGCCGGGGCAACCCGATCAGTCGGTACTGATCGAGGCCCTAAAGTACGCGAACCGCAACTTGCAGATGCCGCCCGGCGGCAAACTGCCCGACTCGGTCATCAACGATTTCGTCCAATGGGTGGCCCTCGGTGGATCTGATCCGAGAGATGCGAAGGCTGTCGATACGGCGGCCATGGATCTCGAATCAGGACGTCGCTACTGGGCCTTCCGGCCCCTGAGTCCGGTCGATCCCCCTGAGTTAGCCGCAGCAGGTCCAGATGAGGCCACGTGGGCTGACTCGCCGATCGATCGTTTCGTGCTCGCCAAGCTCCGCGAGATGCAGTTTCGCCCTTCACAGGAAGCCGATCGGACCACGCTGATCCGCCGCGCCTACTTCGATCTGATCGGTCTGCCGCCATCGCCTGACGAAGTCGAGGCATTCGTTCGAGATTCCTCTGAGGCACCGTTTCGCCAGCTCGTTGACCGGTTGCTCACCAGCCCGCACTACGGCGAACGGTGGGGACGGCACTGGTTGGATGTGGCTCGGTTTGGCGAGAGCATTGGAGCGCACGAGGGAGACAACGCAATTCAAGAGGAGGCGTATCGATACCGCGACGCGGTGATTCGCGCGTTCAATGACGATCTGCCTTACGACGAATTCGTCCGCTTCCAGGTTGCCGGCGCTCCGAAGAGTTTTCCAGCCTGGCGCGGGGACCTAGGCATGTTTGTCCAGATCGGAACCAACCTGAGCAGGACCGACAACCCGAACGATCGCAAGTTTCACCGCCTCGATGACATGGTCTCGGCGACCGGCCAAGCGTTCCTTGCGCTCACGGTCGGCTGTGCCCGCTGCCATGACCACAAGATCGACCCGATCACGGCCGAAGAGTACTACCAGTTGACGGCTGTGTTCTTCGACAAAGCCGACGTCAAGGCAGACGCAGGCGGCAAGCACATCCCTCTGGTGGTGACTACGCCCCATCTCTTGGCCGGCGGCAGTTGGGCAAGCCCCGTCAAGCCGGTCGAGCCGGGCTTCCTGCGCGTCTTGATGCGGGAGGGTAGCAGCCCGAAGGATTGGCAGCCCCGTGCCGAGGCCGCCAATAGCCTAGAGGCCCAGTCTGAGTCATCGAACCTTGGGATGCTCGCGAACTGGCTCACCGATGTCGAGGATGGTGCCGGTGCATTGCTGGCCCGGGTGATCGTCAATCGTCTCTGGCAACATCATTTCGGGCGCGGCATCGTCAGCACCCCAAACGATTTCGGCAAACTCGGTACGGAGCCCACGCACCCCGCTCTGCTTGATTGGCTAGCGTCCCAGCTCATCCGGGAGGGCTGGCGATTGAAGCCGATCCACCGGCTGATCATGAACAGCGCCGTGTACAAGCAGGCGGCCAGCACGAATCTGGCTCAGGCCGAGCACGATGCTTACAACGAGTACCTGTGGCACCGCAGGCCCTTGCGCATGGAGGCTGAAGTCATCCGCGACCACATCTTGAGCGTCTCCGGATCGCTGCGCACGAACACTTACGGGCCAAGCACACCCATTGGCAACCGCAAGCGGCCGTTCAGGGACACCCCCGACACCTGGCGCCGGTCCGTCTATCTCATGTCGCCGCGGTTCGACCTCCATCCGGTCCTGAAGATCTTCGACCCGCCGGACAACGCGCAAAGCATCGGCCTTCGTGACGTCAGCACGACACCGAGCAGCACGGCGTTCATGCTGAATGCGCCATTCGTGTGGGAGCAAGCAGAACGCTTTGCCCAACGGGTGCAGGACCGAGTCGGAGGCGATCCCGGCCTACAGATCGAGTCGGTATACAGGATTGCTCTTTCTCGATCACCGACGGTGGAAGAACGCGAGATCGGCCTATCGTTTCTCGGTCAATGGCCCGCGAGTGCGTTGGAGGCAGGCAAGGAGCGGAGACCCTTGGATAACCCGAGCCAGTTGGTGCAATATTGCCATGCCGTCATGAGCCTGAACGAGTTCATCTACGTGCACTGACGCCGCCTGCGAAGTTCGACGGGTTGGTCGAGGCCGCTGTGGGTTCCTCAACGAACTCGCCTTGGGCAGGATCGGCGGTAAGGGCGCCCGTCGTATGTAGGGCGCCCGCGCATCCCTCACACCTCAGCAGTAGCCTCCTTCTCACCGGAAGTAGTGAGTACGGATACCCCTCGTCGGTGCCCGCTTTGGCCCAAACCAGAGCAGATCCATCAGGAGAAGCGGACTGTTACGTCATCTCGCCGCTACAATACAGCCAAGCCCTCAACGGCCTGAGCTAGTTCATCCATGTCCACTGACGCAGGCTATGAAATCCGACCGGTTGGCTGGGAGCGCCGTGGGTTCCTCAAGGAACTCGGTCTAGGCGGTATCGCTCTGGCCAGCATGCTTGCGGACAAGACGGCGAGCGGTGCGGCGGCTGACCTCAACGAGCCGCTTGCGCCTAGGAAGTCGCACTTCGCTCCCAAGGCCAAGAACGTCATCTTCCTGTTCATGGTCGGTGGCGCAAGTCAGCTCGAGACGTTCGATCACAAGCCACTTCTGAAAAAGTACGCCGGAAAACTGGCACGTGACATTTTCTCCAAAGAAGACCTGGAAGGCCTGAACCCGGAGAAGTCATACACTCATACGCGCATCGTTCCACCGGTGTTCTCTTTCAAGCGCTATGGCCAGAGTGGCGCGTGGGTCAGTGAGATCTTCCCGCACCTGACACGAGTGGTCGACGACATCGCGTTCATCAACTCGATGCACACCGATTCGGCCATTCACTCCACGGCCCAGATCCTCATGCACACGGGTTATTCCAGACAGGGCCACCCCAGTCTTGGCTCGTGGGTGACCTACGGACTGGGGACGGAGAACCGGAACATGCCGGGATTCGTGGTGATGGCGGACGGCCGACCGTCGGGAGGGCGCGCACTTCACGATTCTGGTTTCCTGCCGGGCATCCACCAAGCAACTCTGGCAGACGTCAAGCCTGGCAATCCGCCGGTGCCGCACATCACGGCACCGACCTTTCTCAGCCGAGACCAGCAGAGCAAGCAGTTGGATCTGGTACGGAAGTTGAATCGCCTCCATAGCGGCATGCACAGCACGCAGCCCGAACTCGACGCGCGCATCGCTGCATTCGAAACCGCGTTTCGCATGCAGATGGAAGCCCCGGAACTCTTCGATATCCATAATGAGCCGGACTCGGTGAAGGCCCTCTATGGCGACACCGTATTCGGGAGGAAGTGCCTCACAGCGAGACGGATGGTGGAGAGTGGAGTCCGCTTCGTGGAGATTCTTGACGGCGCTACCGGGCGGCGATGGGACGCGCACGGCAACCGCGGCGGCCTCATCAACAACCACCGCACGAACGCGGCCCGCACCGATCAAGGCATCACGGCCCTCATCAAGGATCTGAAGTCACGCGGTCTGCTGGACGAGACGCTCGTCGTCTGGGCTACTGAGTTCGGTCGCACGCCAATGGAGGAGTCGCGGAAGGAGGAGTTGCTCGGCCGCGGGCATCATCACTACGGCTTCTCCATGTGGATGGCGGGCGGCGGCGTCAGGCCGGGGATTACCCACGGTGCCACCGACGACCTCGGCATGCACGCCATTAAGGACCGCGTCTCGCATCACGACCTCCACGCCACGATCCTCCACCTGTTGGGCCTAGATCACGAGCGGCTCACCTTCCGCCACAATAGCCGCGACTTCCGCCTGACCGATGTGTACGGCGACGTCGTCCACGAGCTCATTGCCTGATAGGCTCCTGTCAAGGCGATGCTGGCCTGACCGTCCCGGACTGGCTCCGGCTGCAGTCCGTTCTTAGCTGCAATGTCCGGTTGCCTGGAATCAAGTGGTCAATACTGCGACAGAGGGAATGGAACTCTGCTGCGGGCGCCACTGGCCGCAGCAGGCTGCGCCAGTCACACCGAGACTGGCCAGCGGGTCCGTCAGCTTCAGGTTCCGGGATGCCTTCCCAGCTACAGCTCGCCAGTTGCATGGAGGCCTTATACGCCCTCTGACTCTCAGGGCTGATCGTTCGTTGCTCGACCAGCAGCGCCGCCGTTTCCGGCCATCTCTGGAACTGGAACGACTGCTTCGAGCCGTGGGCAATCGGGTAGGGGGCGTTCTGGTGAAGCGCATCGATGTCGGTGCCGTGCACGGCGAGGCATCATCAATTCTCGTCCGCCAAAAGGTCTGCAAAGCCTCTATTCGTGGGTTCGATTCTTACCCGCGCCTCCAACCCGTGCCCCCTACGCGTTGCTGATACTTACTCGTGTTTTCGAGAGGTCCCATACGCAAAACTTGTTGACGAAGCATCATCCTGCTGACAGAGGACCCCAAGAAGAAGCGGCCGAATAGCGGGGGCCCTCGGCTCATCGGCCAACCTGACGCTGGGCCAGCACAGATCGCAGAAGGAGAAGACGAAGGCACGTTCCGCGTCTCCGTGTAAGGCTTCTGCCGCAACGACACCAAGACTGCCAAATTGGAGTCGGCCAGCGCCGACCGGACCGCACTTTGGATGCTCGGCTCTGACCACGAGGCCACACCCTGTATTCGGGCCAGGTGTTCTTCCCGAAGGCTAGGGGCCAAGGATGGCTGGGCCAAGCTGGCGCGGAGCCCACAGGCAGGTAGCGACTCACCTCGGATCACAGTTCCTGCCATCGAAGAGTCGGTAGGGGCTTGCCCTTCTACCCCAGTTTTGTCGTGGATAGCGTGTCATTTCTATATATAGGATGTTCTTGAGCAAGACTTAGCCACATATGGAGTTCTTCAGCGTATACCAGCTTCATCATTCTTCATCGGCAGTGAGTCGTATGCGGTCAAGCCACAGCGGTCGCCCGTGCTCGGAACGGTCGCCGACGAGCCCCATCGGCTTGTCTGATGCCGCAACGCACTCTGCGAACTGTCCAAGAGTCCCCAGGCGGGGCGCGCCCACTCCGGCGTTCGGTAGGCCTCCGAGGACCCGCCATCCTCCTCCACTTTCACGTCGAAGAAGCCCTTGTAGGGCGGATAGCAAAGGATCGATGGAATTGGGCTCTTTCGCTTCGACTGCTCCGCTCTCTCCAGTCCACTACAAGTGTGGAGAATGGCAGTGGCTTGCTTGCGCCCGCCAACCCACCAGCGCATTTGTGACGAACCCGCCCGTGCGGTCCGCTCCATCTGATATCGCTTTCGGGTCCGGGTTCTGCATGGTCGGACCGACCTGGCTATGCGGGATGGCGACTAGCACGGGGATGACTCGAGCCGGAACACGAGGTCGGTTTCTGCCTTTCTCAGCGCCACGCCCGGCAGCGTGCCGGGGCTCCACTCCCCAAGATTCCGGGCGATGTGGCAGAGCATCTACGGGAGATGCGCCCCGTTTCCGCTACCTTGATCGAGTACCCAGGCATTCTATGACCCGGGGGCATTGCGGATTGAGAATCCGTCCTCGAACCGTAAGTCGACACGGTCCACTTTGAATAGGAACACTGCTGTCGACCGCCGCCGACCATAGTCCTTCGCCCAGCGAGCGTCCCAGACTCCGCCGGGCGACAATGGATCTGTGGTCTTCGTTCTAGACAACTACGACTCGTTCACCTACAACCTGGTCCAATACTTGGGCGAACTCGGTGCCCGGCTGGAGGTCTGGCGCAATGACCGGGTCACTGTCCAGCAGGTCCGCGATCTCAATCCCGAGCGCATCGTCGTTTCGCCCGGTCCGTGCACACCGGCGGAGGCGGGGATTTCGGTCGCGCTGATCAAGGAGATGGCAGGCGTCGTGCCGATCTTGGGCGTGTGCCTTGGGCACCAGTCGATCGGCGAGGCCTTCGGTGGCAGGGTCGTCCGCGCACCATACCTGATGCATGGCAAGACCAGCCTCGTGCACCACGACTCCCGCACGATCTTCAACGGGCTAGAGCAGGGCTTCGTGGCCACCCGCTACCACTCTCTGGTCGTAGAACGCCAGTCGCTGCCCGCAGACTTGGAGATCTCGGCCTGGACGGATGACGGAATCATCATGGGTCTGAGGCATCGCAGGTTCGATGTCGAGGGAGTCCAGTTCCACCCCGAGTCGATCCTCACCGAGGCCGGGAAGAAGCTGCTGGCTAACTTCCTGAACTGAGCCCTGGTCAGCACGTCCGCCGCCGTGCTGAACGGTAGGCCTCCTTCACGCTCAGCCAGATCCGGTCAGTCGCGTCCAGCATGCCGTGATCTGTGCTGAACCACTCCACGTCGACTTGCGGGCATCTTCGCGCAAACCTCCGGATCACCCTTGGCGGAACTGTCTCGTCGTGGAGCCCGTGCAGCACTCTGGTACAAACCTTGACCTCTGGAAAGGCCTCGTGGACGGCCGCGTCCTCAAGGAACGCATAGCCCAGAGCCATCGGTTCCCCGTAGCGGTAGTGGAAGAAGTCCAGAGTTCCAGCATCCCGCCATGCCGGCACTTGCGGGCCCAGCACTCTCACAAGTCTGCGGTGAAAATCGAACGCTGGAGCCAGAAGCACCAATGCGGGGCACGATTGCGGACGGCGGCTGGCGTGGAGGGCTGCCAAGTATCCGCCGAGGCTGGAGCCGATCAGCAGGGCAGGGCGCAAGGCCGTGACCAGACGATCGACCAGCGCAAGCTGGTCGGACATGGTCGTGTGCCGGAAGTCACCGCCGTCCAAATCCGGTCGCACGACCTCGACGCCCTCACCCGCGAAACGGTCTGCCAAGTAAGTCCCCTTGGCCGAGCCGGCGCCGGAGCAGAATCCGTGCAGGTAAAGCACATCAGCCAATTGCTGCTCTCCGTGCCGGTCAGGAAGCCCGCCAATCCTCCGGTGCCGCGCTGGACGGCCATTGCGAAGTCGGGGAATTGCAGATTCTATCAGCCCGGCAAGGAGTGGTCGGCCAACGGAGGGCGAAGCAGAGGTCCGAGGCGGGCAGCTCGAGCCAGCTCGCTGCTTGCGCACACCTGCGGGCCTCAGCAGAATGGTTCTTGGAACCTCCAGAGAGTTTCCTAGAGCGCCCGAACCGAACGGTGATCGCCCTTGGGCTCCCGATCTTGGGCTCCCTGCTGGCCGAGCCCCTCACCGGGCTGGTGGACACGGCTTTTGTGGCACGCCTCGGGGCAGAGCCGCTGGCGGCCCTCGGCGTTGGGACGATGGTCCTTTCGGCGATCTTCTGGGCTCTCAGCTTTCTTGGCGTCGCTACTCAGACGCTTGTTGCCCGCCTCATGGCGACTTCGGTCCGCGATCACGGCGGAAGCGGGGCAGCGTCGCGGATGTGCTTGGTGGCCGTTCTCGTCGCCCTGCTTGCGGGCACGGCCATCGCCGCCGTTGGGATTCCTGTCGCGAGCCAAGTCTCTCGCGCGATGGGAGCCAGCGCGGTCGTTCAGGATCTTTCCGCCGAATACTTGCGCTGGCGCTTGGTGGGTGCTCCGGGCATGCTTGTGGCATTTGCCGCTCTCGGGGCCCTTCGCGGTGCGCACGACATGGTCACTCCCCTGCGTGTTGCCGTCGGTCTCAATGCCGTGAATCTCATCCTCGACCCGATCCTGATATTCGGCTGGGGGGCGGCTCCGGCAATGGGAGTCGTGGGGGCAGCGCTCGCGAGCACGGCCAGCCAGTGGGCGGGGGCGCTCTGGGCCGTCTGGGCCGCCTTTTCCCGCCTTGGCAGGCCGGACGGCTTCGACGGGAAGCACGCTAAGAGCCTTCTCTCGGCAGGGACCAACCTCGTTGCTAGGGCCGTTAGCCTGAACTTGTTCCTGCTCCTTGGGACTCGAAAAGCCACGCTGATTGGCGCTGGCGCTGGTGCTGTGCACCAGGTGGTCCGCAGCGTCTGGTTCTTTGACGCCCTCTTCCTAGACTCGTTCGCAATCCTCGCCCAGAGTCTGGTCGCGCACTTCCTTGGGCGATCCGAGTTGTCGAATGCGCGACGCGTTGCCCGAGTGACCCTGCGGTGGTCCTTCTGCTGCGGTGTCGCGCTAGCGGTGATCATGCTCCTCGCGACGCCCGCCGTCCGCCGAATCTGGATTCCTGCCGAAGCGGTCGGCCTCTTCGCTTCCCCGTGGATGATCGCTGCGCTTTGCCAGCCCATCAGCGGCATCACCTTTGGTTCGGACGGCGTGCACTTCGGGAGCGGAGACTTTCGCTTCCTGAGGAACGTGGTGCTCACCGCACTCGCCGTTGGCGGCGCGCTGGTCATCTGGGCGGATCCCGCCCGCCCATGGGCCTTGGACGCGGTCTGGTGGGCCTTCGCGGTTTGGACGTCCATCCGGGCCGCGGCAGGAGTGCTGCGGATCTGGCCGGGCAGTCGCACGGCGCCTCTTGGGGTTATCGGGGAGCCTAGGGGAGTCGGAAGGCCATGACTTTGGCCATGAAGCTCCCAGGGTTGTACTTGTTCCCGCCGCCGACCGCGATCGCCACGTACTGGCGGCCGTCGGCCAGATAAGTGATCGGCGTGGCATGCGCACTGGCCGGAAGGCGGAACTCCCAAAGCAGGTCGCCCGTGTCCTTGTCGAAGGCTCGGAACTGCCGATCGTTCGTGGCAGCGATGAATACGAGCCCTCCCGCCGTGACCATGGGCCCGCCAAGGTTCGATGCGCCCGTCGGGGGGATGCCCTTCTTGGTCAGCTCGTCGTACTCGCCGAGGACGACTCGCCAGCGAAACGCCCCTGTGTTGAGGTCGATGGCCGTGAGGTGTCCCCACGGCGGCTCCTGGCACGGGTACATGTTCGAGTCCCAGAACCGGCCTTGCGGGCCTGACCGGCTGCGCCACGGCACATCCGCGTCCTCTCCACGGAAAACCATCGATGCAAGCGACCCCACGTCCATGGAATTGATGTAGAACGTGGCAGTCTCGGGGTCGAAGGCCCCTCCGCCCCAGTTGGAACCTCCGTTCGTGCCTGGGAAGAATACGGTTCGGCGCCGGAGGCGCGGACGAAACAGTGGACCTTCGATCGAAGCTCCATCCAGCATCTCAAGGCATTCCGCCCGGGATTCCGGGGTGACAGTGGAGATCTCGTCGGCCCGCATATGCTGACGGATGAACGGCCTTGGGAGCACGGGCGCAGGTTGCGTGGGGTGGTAGTACTCACCGGGGATGTCCCCGGCGGGCACGGCGCGCTCCTCAACATCGAACAGCGGCTCCCCGGTCGCGCGGTCCAGCACAAAGAGGTACCCCGTCTTGGTTGCCAGTGCGACCGCCTTCACCTTCCTGCCTTCTCGGACTACCTCGACCAGCGAAGGCTGGGAGGGCAGGTCCCAGTCCCAGATGTCGTGGTGGATCGTCTGGAAGTGCCACCGTCGGCTTCCGGTCTGGCAGTCAATAGCCACGAGGCTGTTCCCGAAAAGGTTCGCCCCCGGGCGGTCGCCTCCGTAGTAGTCGTACGATGGCGAGCCCAGCGGTACAAAGGCCACTCCCAGTTCCGGGTCGACCGCCGCGGCGGTCCACAGGTTTGTCCCGCCGCGCTGGCGCCAGGAATCACCGCCCCAAGTGTCGTTGCCGAACTCGCCCGGATGCGGCACTGTGCGGAAGCGCCAGCGCAGTTCCCCGGTGTGGATGTCAAAACCCCGCACGTCGCCGCTCGGTCCGCGGGGCTGCCCATCCGACACCCGGCCCCCGACGACGAGGGTCCCCCCGCACTCTGGCAGCGGGGATGTCAGGCCGTAGTGGCCCGTGACGCCTCCGGCCAGCATGCCGCTCGCGGCGTCCAGCATTCCGCCGTCGCCGAACCTCGCGTCCGGCTGCCCCGTGCGCGGGTCGATCGAGAAGACCTGTCCGATCTGCGTGCCCAGCACGAGCCGTTCCTTGGGGCCCTGCTTCCAGTAGCTCACGCCCCGGTTGATGAACAGGTTGAAGCGGTGCGAGCGGTCCAAGGGTGCGCCGAACTCCCATTGCTTCCGTCCGGTGCTTGCGTCAAGCGCCAGAAGCCGATCCAATGGGGTGGGAACGAACAGTGTGTCGCCTATCACCAATGGCGTGGCCTCGAATGCCGAGCGCGTCGGCGAGCCGCTTAGGCCATCGGCGAAGTCCGGGGTGTCGTGCTCCCAGGCGACTTCGAGGTCGGCAACATTCGTGCGGTTGATCTGATCCAGCGCGGAGTACCTCGTGCCACCAGCGTCATTGCCGTAGTGAGGCCACTCCTCAGCCGCCAGAGGTGAGAGCAGGCCGACTATCCCTAGCGATAGCAGTGAGGAACGCACCAGCGGATTGTAGCGCCGGTGCAGGTTGCAGCTGGTGCCCGCGCCTAAGTCCGCGGGCACCAGCACGAATCGGAGAATACCCCGAAGCTCAGTCAGTGGCGAAGCAGTAGAAGTATCCGTTGCCGCCGGTGGCCACGAGATTGTCTTGGCTACAGCCGCGAGAACCATGCGCGGAGTTCCAAGACGACGGAACTTGTCCGCCGCCCGTGCGGTCGTGGTGACCGACTTGGGCGCTGCCTTCACCGTTCTCGGACCAGTTGCCGCAAGTGTGATCGGCGCCATCCGTGAATGCCGTGCCGTCGAGTTGCGAGCCCGTGAGAATATCGTGCTGGTTGGGCCGGTCTCCGCGGCCGTTCACGACCTGGCCAGTCTCAGTCAGTGAGCCCTCCTTCCCGAGTCCCACATTTGAGAAATGCAGTTCATCGAGATTGCGGGCAACCTGAACTCCCTTGGCGTTGAACCAAGGCCCAGTCCCGATCCGGTCGCGTGCGTTGACGGCCGGACTACCGTCAGTGGCGGCGGCACTGAGGTAGGCACGCCAGATCTTGCCTTGCGAGCCGGCGGCCTCTGCCAAGGCTTGGCAGTGGGCGTCGGCCCCCTCCAGTCCGCCCAGGTTTGCACCGTCACCTGAGCCTTTGCTGGTGATGAAGAAGCTCATGTCCTCGGCCGCGACCGGCATCGTGGCCATGCCAGCCGCAATGGCGAAGGCGGCTGCGAGAGTGATGGATGTTCTCATTCTTATTGACCTCGTCGAGTGGGATCGGCCGGCACGCTAACGTGTCCGACCGCTGAATCGCTGTGATTCTAGCAAACGGGTCTGTCTCCGATTAGCTGCAGTGCGACCAGGGTGGGTGGGTGGCCCAAGTTGGTCTCCGGCTACACTGCGGCCGGGTCCGGGTGTTCCCACGGCTTGCGGTACGGCCGAGCCAAGAGACCGTTCGCCTCCGGGTCGTCGAGAACGGCGCCTCGCTCGGCATCCCAGCGCAATGGCCGGCCGAGCCGCATCGACAAGTTCGCCAAGATGCACGCAGTGGTCGACATGTGCCCCTCTTCAATATCCGCAACCGGGCGGGTCCGAGCGTCAACGGCCTTGAGCCAGTCCTTCATGTGGTAGCGCACGGCGTGCGCGGAGTGCAGCTCGAGATCCGGCTCGGTCTTGTCCTCCGGATACTGCTCGACCTCAGTCTTGTTGCGGCCCTGCAGGGGCTTGGAGTTCTTGTCCACTGGAACGAAGTCCCATCCGTGGACGCTTCCTTTGAGCGTCCCTTTGGAGCCATAAATGAAGAACGCCCATGGATAGCCCGGGTCAGGTGCCGTTCCCCAGCTGCGGTGGGTCCAGACCACCGGGAACTGCTCGTACTCGAACGTCGCCACCTGGGAGTCGGCAATGTTCGCCTTGCTGGCCTTCTGGATGCGGATTCCCCCGGATGACCAGACCTTCTTGGGCCACGACAAGCCGGTCATCCAGCGCACGGCGTCCAGCATGTGCACGCACATGTCGCCCATGATGCCGTTGCCGTACTCCATGAAGGCCCTCCAGCGGCGCGGGTGGACCAGCTCGTTGTAGGGCCGCATCGGTGCCGGTCCCGTCCACATCTCGTAGTCGAGGTGCGGCGGCGGCTCTCGGTCTGCCGGGTTCTGGCGGGCACGCATGTGGTAGTAGCAGCAGACCTCGGCGTGGCCGATCTCCCCAAGCAGGCCGTCCTCAACGATCCGCCGCTTGGCGTCGGCCAGGTGGGGAGTGGACCGCCGTTGGAGACCGATCTGCACCACGCGCCCATGCTTCCTGGCAGCCGCCAGCATGGCTTGGCACTCCACAATGTCCACGCCGATCGGCTTCTGGCAGTACACGTCGGCCCCGGCCTGGCAAGCGGCAATCATTGGCAACGCGTGCCAGTGGTCTGGAGTTGCGACGAGCACCAGATCCAGTTCTTCCTGCTTCAACATTTCGCGGTAGTCGCCGTAGGTGCGCGGCACTTCACCGGACTTCTGGCGCGTGGCGGTCATTTCGGCGGCGGCCTTGAGCATGTTCTTGTCGACGTCACACAGGGCGACGACATCCACCGGATCTACCTGAATCAGACGGAAGAGGTCGATCTTTCCGTACCATCCGGGTCCGACGACACCGACCTTGCGGGGGCCGCGCTGGGCGCGCGCTCCAGGGACGAGAAGCAGCCCCCCGGCGGTGGCGCCGAAGAAGTCGCGACGGTTAGTTACAGGGGTTTGCAATGTAGCCTCCTTACGGTTTTTCAGTATGATACTCAGCATTCGCCATGCCCCCGGTTCGTCCGAACGTGGTCCTTATCGTCGCCGACGACATGGGCTACGGCGATCTCGGCTGCTTTAGCGACGGGACCGTGCGGACCCCCCACCTCGATCGCCTCGTCGAGGAGGGAACCTGCTTCCGGCAGCACTACTCCGCGTCCCCGATCTGCTCCCCGGCGCGAGCCGCCCTGCTGACCGGGCGCTACCCCCACCGAACGGGGGCCATCACACAGCACGAGGTCCACGGCCTGGACCGCATCGCGCTTCGGGAGGTCACCATCGCCGATGCATTTCGCGCGGCCGGCTACCGGACTTCTCTGGTCGGAAAGTGGCACAACGGCACACTTGACGCCAGGTTTGAGCCGAACGCGCGAGGGTTCGACGAGTTCACGGGCTTTTGCGGGGGCTGGACTGACTATTTTCGCTATCACTTGCGCCGCAATCAGTCGACCTTCGGATCGCAGGGCACTTACCTGACCGATCTGCTCACACAAGAAGCCGTCGACTTCATTCGGCGGCAGGCAAGCTCGCCGTTCTTCCTTTACGTTCCCTATAACGCTCCGCACTCTCCATTTCAGGCCCCGGCGGGAATGGTGGCTCGATACCGTGACAAGGGCCTGAGCCGAATCGTGGCCACGACCTACGCCATGATCGAGGGCATGGATCAGGGCATCGGGCGGGTGCTTGGCGAGCTTGACCGTCTGGGGCTGGCCAACAACACAATCGTGGCCTTCACGAGCGACAACGGGCCCGCGTTCTTCAACCCGCCATACATGCTTGAAGAAGGGGAGCCGACATTCAACGAGCGTTACAACGCCGGGCTAAGAGGAAGCAAGGGCTGGATCTATGACGGAGGCATCCGGGTCCCGATGGTCCTGCGCCACCCCGGATTCGTGCCCGCGGGAATGTTCGAGGACTCGCTTGCGCACTTCACCGACTGGATGCCGACCCTTCTCTCGATGGTCGGAATTCCCAGACCCGGCGGCGAAGCGCTCGACGGGCATGATCTCTCACCGCTCTTCGATGGCCGCGGCTTGGCGCATGAGCCTAGGCAGTTCTGGCAGTGGAACTTCTACTGGCCCGACATCGGCACCAACGCTGCGATGCGGGACGGGCGGTGGAAACTGGTGCGGCCGATGATCCGCGGTACGCGTTTCTTCCGTGACGAGCTGTGCGTGTCGGACGAGGACCGGGCCAGAACGGCCGCATTTGTCGAGGCGGACATCAAGCACAAGGAGGACCCTCAGTCGATCCAAGAGCTGATCCCCGTGCCGCGCCTCCGGCCGCAGCGCCCTGAAGAGCCACAGCTCTTCGACCTTGCCGCGGACCCGGGGGAGTCGACGGACTTGGCCCCCGACCACCCAAGCCGTGTACGCCGCATGCTGGCAAGGCTTGAGGGCTGGTTTGAGGACGTGGAGGCCGACCGGGCCACAATCCGCTGGTCCTAGGGGCAGCTCGACAGTCGAACTGGCGCCCGTCCGAGAGGAGGGACAGCCGCTTCCCGCTGTTGCTTGGCGGGCTACGCCGCCCGTCTTCAGTCCTTTCTTGCTGATGCCCTCTCCGGCAGCGTACCGTCCGTGAGGCCGGGACTTCTTCTCTCCAAGCCTGGCGAGACAAATCGCTGAAGCAAACGCGCATCGGCGCGAGACCACCGATTGAAGGCCTAAGCCGCGTCGTGATCGGGCTTGTGCACCGCGTTGGATTGGCTGGCGTACGTCCCCCGCTCCCTTGGATGGTCCGAGAATACCCCGCAGTCGCCTGCGGCCGGTATGAACATGTTCGACCGCTTTGCTGCTTGCGTCTTGCAGCCGCAATTCGTGCAGTGGAGCAGGCGATGGTTGAACGAAGGACTTGGACTGTATGCGCCCTTCCGAATCGCTCGACCACAGGCAGCACTCTCGGTTCGCACGGCCCCATGACCCTCGACAAGATGGCGGCACGAAAGGCCAGTGTCCGAAGACCGATACTCCGGGATTGACGAGGCAGGGGCCGGAACGACGGTCAGGCGCGAGGCTTACGTACCGTTAGGCCGCGCCGACGGCAAGCGAGAGCGGCCAGAGCAGTGCTACTCCTTCGAGCTAGCGCGACGCGCCCCTACACGACCCAACGTGGGAGCGCCCGCGAGTGAGCCTTCGTCAGGGGACTCGATGCCTGCGCCAGCTACGCTTCATTGCTCGCACAATGTCTGATACACTTCCCGCAATGCGGGAGTCTACGTTCATGCAGCAGACATCGACCAGAGTGATGGCTACCCTCGCGGGAATGTGCCTAGCCGGACTTGGCTTGGCGATACACGCCCAGCAGGGCGGTTCCGGGGAAGTCGTGGGGAACGGCGAGACGACGGCCCGTGCCGTGATCCAGAGTTGCTCCAGCCCGAGCGTGCTTGGCCTAGCCCTCCTGCGCGAAAGGGCATCCAGCGAAGCGGTGAAGGAAGTGGAAGTCGTGATAAGAATCTGGCCCAATACGATCGTGCCTGAGGGAAAGCATGCAGTACATATCCACCAAACCTCCGAGTGCAAGCCCTGCTCGGGTGCCGGCGGCCACTTTGATCCGGGTCCGAACAGCAACACGAGCCCGGACGGGAATCATCCTTTTCACGCAGGCGATTTGGTGAATATCGACATTGATAAAGCGGGCCAAGGGACGCTCTTTGCCACCACCACCCGAGTGACTCTTTCCGACGGGCCGCTATCCGTGTTTGACGACGACGGAAGCGCCTTCATCATCCATGTCAACGCCGACACATATTGCCCGGACGGAGCTTCGGCCGGCTGCGCAGGCGGCGCGCGAGCTGCCTGCGGATTGATTCTCCGCGACTAAGATCGACTGGCGTCGAAACCGTCGCTGGCGGAGGGGTCCTTTCCGCAAGCCGCGCTCGCGTTGCCCGCCCTTCTCTGCCGGGTGCCGCGGCAACAGGTGAGGCTACATGTCCTTCGCCACGCTCGGTCCCCGACCGGTCACCGCGAACGCCGCAGTGGCCTTCACGAGCGACAACCGGCCCTCGTTCTTCAACCCGCGATGGATGCCGGATGGAGGGGAGCCCACATCCAACGAGCGCGGCAGCATCGGGCTACGAGCGAGCAGGGGGGCTGGATATGCGACGGAGGCATCCGCGTCCTGAAGATCCTGCGCTACCTCGGATTCGTGCCGTCAGGACTGTCTAGCGGCTCGCGTGCGCACTTTGGGGCCTGAATGGCGACCCTGCTCTCAATAGCCGGATTCCCCAGGCGTTGATACGAAGCGCTCGACACCTATGCTCCCTCCCTCTTGCTCGAAGGCCGTGATCTGGCGTACGAGCGCGGGCAGTTCTCGCAGTCGAATCTCTGCAAGCCGACATCAGAACCAATGCCGCCATACGGGACGGGCGGTGAAAGCTGGAAGCTTCAATGATCCGCAGGACACGATTCTTCTTCGACGAGTCTTGTGTGTCGGGCGTGGACCCGGGTAGGACTGCCACCATCCTCGAGGTGGACGTCAAGCGCAAGGAGGACACCCGTCGATCCGGCAGGTGATCCGCTTGCCACACCTCCAACCGCAGCTCTTCGCCCTTGGCGGGGACTCTCGGGGGCTGACGCGCTAGGCGCCCGACCGTCCGGCCTGTGTAGGTGCATGCTGGCGCGCATTGACCGCTACATTGAGGCACTCGAGGCGAAGCGGGTCACAGTCCGCTGATCGGAGGGGCACGTCTACAGTCGCTCTGAGGTGCGTCTCAGCGGTCGACTGGCCATTTCTGATCCCCTCTTGGCGAGCTACGTCGGCTTGGCTTAAGCGATCTCGGCGCGCAAGCCTTTCCGGCAGCGTGCGATGTGTGCCGCCAGGGATCATTGCCCCCAAGCTTGGCAGCACAGATCGGCGACGTTCGCGGGAAATCGTTCAGGACCACCCGTTGGGGGCCGTGGGGGGGGGGGGGGGGGGGGGGGGCCGCGGGGGGGGGGGGGGGCCCCCGGCGGCGGGGGGGGGGGGGGGGGGGGGGGGGGGGGGGGCGGGCGGGCGGTGGA
>JAPPMC010000312.1:0-37916 GCA_028819235.1 Bryobacterales bacterium | reverse complement strand
GTTGTTTTGGGCCCGCCTTTTTATCACCCCCCCACTCCTCGCCCCCCCCCCGGGGGGGGGGGGTCCGCCCCGCGCCCCCCCCCCGGGGGGGGGGGCGGGGCCCCCCCCCGCCCCCCCCCCCCACGGCTGCTGTTCCGAACACCGCTTGGGACGTGTGTCTGTCGGGTCGCGGGTAACGCTCGGACTCGTCGTTAGTAGTCGTGGTCCGGAGGCGCCGCTTCCGCTGGCTTCTCCTCGGGAATCTCGTAGACTGCAGCCTCCGTCGTGAGCAGCAGTCCTGCAATAGACCCGGCGTTCTGCAGAGCGTTGCGCACTACCTTTGCGGGATCGATGATGCCCGCCTCGACCAAGTCACAGTAGCGTCCCGCGCTCGCGTCGTATCCGTTGTTGCCGCTCGCCGCCCGGACCCGCTCGATCACGATCGCGCCCTCCTGGCCCGCGTTCTGGGCGATCCACCGCAAGGGGGCTTCGATGGCGCGACGCACGATATTGACGCCAGTCCGCTCATCCGCGTCCTCCGAGCTGATTCCTTCGAGAGCTGAGGCCCCGCGCAGCAGTGCGACTCCGCCACCGGCAACGATGCCTTCCTCGACCGCTGCCCGGGTGGCGTGCATGGCATCCTCCACGCGCGCCTTCTTCTCCTTCATCTCGGTCTCGGTCGCCGCGCCGACCTTGATCACCGCGACGCCGCCGACCAGCTTCGCCAAGCGTTCCTGCAGCTTCTCCCGGTCGTAGTCCGAAGTCGTCTCCTCGACCTGCGCCCGCAGCTGCTTCACGCGGCCTTGGATCGCCGCCGTGCTGCCGGCGCCTTCCACGATCGTCGTGTTGTCCTTGTCGATCACGATCCGGCTGGCCTGCCCGAGATCCTGCAGCTGCACGCCCTCGAGCTTGATGCCGGTCTCCTCCATCAGCGCTCGTCCGCCGGTCAGGATCGCGATGTCCTCCAGCATGGCCTTGCGCCGATCGCCGAAGCCGGGAGCCTTGACCGCGGCAACGTTCAGCGTGCCGCGCAGCTTGTTGACCACTAGGGTCGCCAGGGCCTCGCCCTCGGTCTCCTCGGAGATGATCAGCAGAGGACGCCCCTGCCGCGAGACCATCTCCAGCACGGGGAGCATGTCCTTCATCGAGCTGATCTTCTTTTCGTGGATCAGGATGAGGGCATTCTCCAGCACGCACTCCATCGAGTCTTGGTCGGTGACGAAGTACGGGGAGGCATAGCCGCGGTCGAACTGCATGCCCTCGACCACGTCCAGTTCGGTGTCGATGGTCTTGCCTTCCTCGACGGTGATCACGCCGTCCTTGCCGACCTTCTCCATCGCCTCGGCGATGATCCTGCCGATCGCCTCGTCACTGTTTGCCGAGATCGACGCCACCTGAGCGACGGAGGCAGGCTCGACCGGGCGGGCCATTTCGCCGATCGCATCCACCACTAGGCGCGTGGCCTTGTCGATGCCGCGTTTGATCGACATGGGATTGGCCCCTGCGGCCACGCTCTTCACGCCCCCGGCGAAGATCGCCTGAGCGAGGACCGTGGCGGTCGTCGTGCCGTCGCCGGCCACGTCGGAGGTCTTGGACGCGACCTCCCGGACCATCTGTGCTCCCATGTTCTCCACAAGGTCTGTCAGTTCAATCTCCTTGGCCACGGTGACCCCGTCCTTGGTCACTGTCGGTCCGCCGAACTTCTTTTCGAGCACGACGTTGCGCCCCTTTGGGCCCAATGTGACCTTGACTGTGTCGGCCAGCTTGTTGACGCCGGCTAGGAGCTTTTGGCGGGACTCCTCGCCGTGGACAATGTTCTTCGCTGCCATGTTGTTGCGTTCCTCCTCAGTTCTCAAGTCCCTCCGGCCTTGGGCAGGCCGAGTCGGCCTGCCCGCGCCGGCCGGTTCAGTCCTCGACTACGCCGAGGATTTCGTCCTCGGTCAGGATCAAGTAATCCGTCCCGTTCACACTGATCTCAGTTCCGGAGAACTTGCCGATCAGAACCGTGTCCCCGGCTTCGACATCCAAGGGCACGACACTCCCGTCGTCTCTCTTGGAGCCAGGCCCTGCCGCAACGACCTCGGCCGTCTGGCCCTTCTCTTTGGCGGAGTCCGGGATGATGATTCCGCCAACGACTTGCTCCTCTTCCTCGATTCGCTTCGCAACCACGCGGTTGCCTAGGGGTTGGATTGCCATAGTGCTATGATTCCTCCGTCTTAGGTGGGCAGCGCGAGCGGGGCTTTGGAAGCCTGACCCACTTTGGAAACGGCCCTCGCCTTCGGGCCGATCAGGAAAGGAACGCCAAGATCGATCTCGGTCGCACTCCGCTAATCGGCTCGGCTCGCGCCTTCGGGGCGGTCGCCCCAAGATCCCAGTATGGCCGGAAGCCGCCGCTCGGCGCAAGTGCTGCGCGACAGCGGGGCCCGGCGGGGGCCAAACGCATCGCGGCAGGTCTGGCATTGCTCGTGGCCGGGGTCACCGGCGTCTCGGCTGCCTCGCCGCCCAGCGTCGTGTTGGTGCTCATCGACGACCTTGGCTGGTACGACTTGGGTTGCCAGGGCGGCGTGTTCTTCGAGACGCCCAGAATCGACTCCTTGGCTGCCCACGGCGTCCGGTTCACAGACGCCTACGCGAACTGCCCAGTCTGCTCGCCCAGCCGTGCGGCCCTGATGAGCGGGCAGTACCCGGGCAGGGTGGGCTTCACGGGCCACATCACCGCCATTGGCCGGCACCGGCATCCCGAGGGAAGCGCAATCATCCCGCCAGACGACCGGATGAGTCTGGCCCAAGGTGTCGTCACGCTTGCGGAAGCCCTTTCGGCACAGGGATATGCCACCGCCAGCATCGGCAAGTGGCATCTGGGCGCGGAGGGTTCCTTGCCGCGCTCGCACGGCTTCGACGTCAACATCGCCGGCCACCAGCACGGCAGCCCTGCCGGCTATTTCCACCCTTACCGCAATGCCGCGCAGACCTGGAACCCCGACATGCCGAATCTGGACTTGTCAGTCGGCAAGGAAGGCGACTACCTCACCGATCGGCTGACCGACGAGGCGGTCCGCTTCATTGAGGCAAGTGCCGGCGGTCCGTTCTTCCTGTACCTGTCACACTACGCCGTCCACACTCCACTGGAGGCCCCGGCACGCATCGTTGCCAAGTACGAGGCCAAGCTGCGCCGCTTCGGCCTCGGGCCGGATCCTGTCTACGCCGCCATGGTTGAGACGGTCGACCGATCTGTTGGCCGGGTGCTGGGTGCCCTTGAGGCGGAGGGGATCGACGATAACACCGTAGTGATTCTGACCTCCGACAACGGCGGACTGTCAACGGTAACCGACAACGGGCCGCTGCGAGAGGGCAAGGGACACCTGTACGAGGGAGGCATCCGCGTGCCGTTGATCGTTCGCTGGCCCGGTCGCGGCGAGCCCGGCACCCTCGTCCGGGAACCTGTAACGCTCGCTGACCTCTACCCGTTCGTGCGCGAACTGGCTGGCTCGGTGATCGGGCAAGGTGGCCCTCTGGACGGTCGCAGTCTCGCGCCGCTCTTCGACGGGGAGCGCTGGCAGTCCCGGGATTTGGTCTGGTACTACCCTCACTACAGCCCGCAGGCGAAGGCCCCCGGAGCAGCACTGCGGCACGGTCGATACAAGCTGATTGAACACTACGACCCTCCGGCTGTGGAACTCTACGACCTCGATACCGACGTTGGCGAGAGCCGCGACTTGGCGGACCGCCTGCCGGCCGTGACGGGCCGCTTGCGGGCCCGCTTGACGGCATGGATCGAGTCGAACGTTGCGATCCGACACACCCCTAACCCTGCCGCGGCTCGATCTGTGCCTCGGTGAGACAATGGACTCCGGCCTCGGCGATACGCCGGGGGCCGAGAGGGCCGGGCCGGTTTAGCACGTCAAATGGGTCGCATTGCTGTCCTGGACTCGGGAGGCCAGTACTGCCATCTGATCGCGCGCAAGATCCGGGAGATCGGGTTCTTTGCCGAGATCCTCCCGATCGGCACGGATCCGGCCCGGCTTCAGGGCTATTCGGGCCTTGTTCTCTCGGGCGGCCCTTGCAGCGTCTTTGATCCGCAGAGCCCTCAGCCGGCACCCGGGCTGTTCGAGCTGGGCAGACCCGTCCTCGGCATTTGCTATGGGCACCAGCTGATCGCCAGTCATCTCGGCGGATCCGTCGAGCGGGGATCGTCGAACGAGTTCGGCAGCGCCCTGCTTCGCATTCGTCGGGCCGCCGGACTGTTCGAGGGACTCGATGTCGACCAGAGGGTGTGGATGAGTCACGGCGACCATGTTGCCCGAACGCCACCGGGCTTCGGAGTCTTGGCAAGCACGCAGGAGTGCGAGGTGGCCGCAATGGGCGACCGGACACGCCAGATCTTCGGACTGCAATTCCACCCGGAAGTCGTGCACACCCCTAACGGATCGCAGATGCTGCAGAACTTCCTCGTCGGTGCATGCGGCAGCGAACCCGACTGGCGTCCGGGGGACCGGATCGAGGAGCTGCTCGGGGGGATTCGGGACCAGGTCGGCCCGCGCCGGGTGCTGCTGTTCCTCAGCGGTGGGGTTGACTCGACCGTTGCCTACGCACTGTTGGTCCGCGCGCTCGGGCAGGACAAGGTCGAGGCCGTGTACGTCGACACCGGGTTCATGCGCGAAAGGGAGACTGCCCAAATCCGCTCAGCGTTCGGCAGCCTGGGCCTCGGTTCGCTGCGCGTGGTCCGGGCGGCTGATCTCTTCTTGGGGAGGCTGAGCGGCGTAGTGGATCCGGAGGCGAAGCGGGCAATCATTGGTCAGGCGTTTGTGGACGTTCAGGCGGGCATTCTTGCCGATCGCAAGTACGGCACCCAGGATTGGCTGCTCGGCCAGGGGACCATATACCCCGACACGATCGAATCCGGAGGAACAACAGCCGCCGACGTGATCAAGACTCACCACAACCGCGTGCCGCGCATCCAGCAGATGCTGGCCGAGGGCCGGGTGGTCGAACCGCTCACGGAGTTCTACAAGGACGAGGTCCGTGCCGTCGGCCGGGCATTGGGCCTCCCCTCGCAGCTGGTGGATCGCCATCCGTTCCCCGGGCCCGGACTGGCCATTCGCTGCCTGTGCAGCGCGTCCAGCGCCGTGCCTGTCCGAGATGCCGGCATCGACGCGGCGGCGCAGCGGAACGGCTATTCGGCCGTCCTGCTGCCGCTGCGCAGCGTGGGCGTGCAGGGAGACAGCCGCAGCTACGCCGGGCTGACTGTGGTGTACGGAGGCCGGTTCGACTTCGGCAGGCTCCTGCCGCTTTCCACGGCCATCACCAATGAGCACCGCCAGACGAATCGAGTCGCGGCGCTCGTGGCGCCCCATGGCGCCGACCCGTCACGGTGGAAGATCGTTCCGGCAGGCCTCGACGCCCGGCGCGTGCGCCTGCTCCAGCGCGCTGATCGCATCGTCCGCCGCTATCTCAGGGACGAAGGGCTGTACGGTGAGGTTTGGCAGTGCCCGGTCGTGTTGCTGCCCTGGGGGCGGGATGGAGGGGAGACGGTGGGGCTGCGGCCGGTCGTGTCTGTCGACGGCATGACCGCCTCCGTGGCCGAGCTTCCGCTGCCCGGACTGCGCGATTTGGCTGGCCGACTGATCCGAATTGGCGGCATCGACGGAGTGGTATACGACGTCTCCCACAAGCCGCCGTCAACAATCGAGTGGGAATAGGCGGCTCGATTCAGTTGCCCAGCGAGGCGACCCACTCTTCGATCAGATCGCGGACCCCAGCCCGGCTTACGCCACATTCCAGCCGCAGTGCGGCGCGCGCGTCCAATGCTTCGTAGACCGACCCCGCCCAAGCGAACTCCCGTTCGGCGGCCTGCCTCTCCAATGGCCCACCCGTCGCGTCCTGCGGATTGACGATCAGCAGGGGACGCGGAGCAATGCTGGCGTATAGGTCGCGAACCTCGTAGGCCCCCAGCACTCCGGGAAGAAAGGAACTTACCGGATGCGTCGCACGTGGATTGTCGAGGACTGAACGAAAGGACGCAAGCGCCTGAATGCTGATGACGCCCGTGACACGCGGGTCGAGGGCTGCGGCGTGCGCCGCAACCAGGCCACCGACGCCAACGCCGACGACGCACCAGTTGCGCCTCCGGGTCAGGCGCGGCGCGGTGGACAGCAGGTCCTTGAGGCGCTGCCCGAGCAGCGGCCGGCCCAGCTCGATGCTGCGGTAGGCGAAGAAGTCGTCCCACTCGAACGAAACCTCCGCACCGGGCATCGAGGGCGCTGTGACCCCCCACCCGCGCGGATCCAGACCGTATACGCTGTGTCCGGCCGCCAAGATGGAGTCGATCACGTAGCGTTGCACCAGAGGGTGGTCCTTTCCCTGGTCAGCCACTAGGAACACCGTGCCTTTGGCATAGATGCCCACGTCCAAGAAGCGCGACGGGACCTCGATCCCGTACTCGGCCTTGAACGCTCCGACCCGGGTCACGTCGCGGACCTTGCCGGTGACGCCGTTGCGGTACACCTCAAATTCGCTGGCGCTGAGGGGCAAACGACGGACGGGCGCGATCTCGTCGGCCTTCACACGGAGCATGTCAAGAACGCTCCGCGAGCCGAACGAAACCCCGGCCTGGCCGGCCGGGCTGCACTGGAGTTCAGCCGCCGGGCGCGGCGTACCCGCCTCCGCCTCGCCGACCGGGCGGCCCGGGACACCGAGTGCCCGCCGGAAGAACGCCGCTCCGGCCTCACGGAGTTCTCGGTTCAGGCCGTGCGTGTCGTCCGTCTCCACGAGGCTCAGGTTGCCGGGCTCCCCGAGCTTGGAGTAGACGTGCTGCAGTTCCGCGTGTGTGCGACGAGCGGCTTCGATGGGAACGTAGTCGCGAATCGCAGCACCGATCAAGAGCGGCTTGGGCGCAAATGCCGCCAAGAGCTCGGGGTGGTCGATACCGGCGCCCAGCGTGCCGTACAGCACCTGTTCAGGGTCCGCGATGAGCAGCGCCTCGGTCTTGGCGCGGAAGCTTGCCACGGCGCAGCTCGCGAAGGCGGCCCGCACCCGGTCGTCGAAGCAAGCGAACTGCAACGTCACCATGCCGCCGCCCGACTGGCCGGCTAGGCCGAGGCGATCCGCGTCGAACTCCGGCCTAGACTCGAGGTAGTCTAAGGCCCGAGCGGCATCCCAAGCCCGGAAATTCATCAGATTGCTGCCCACCAAGTAGCAGCGGTCACCCAAGACTCGGTGCTCTCCCGTCCCCGGGCGGAAGCTACTCGTTCCGGTCTCGGGATCGATTAGCTGGTGGCGTTCGCCTTGGCCGACCGGGTCCCAGATCAGGGCACCGACGCCGTTGCGGGCGAGCAGAGCGCAGAACCGCTGGTAGCTGTCGGCCGCCTTGCCGTCCGCGGCATGACCGCACGAGAAGATCACGGCGGGAATCCGCCCGTTCGCCCGGCGCGGGCGGTACAGGTTGGCGGTCACATGGAAACCAGGGCGGCTCTCAAAGACCAGCCGTTCGATCCAGTGATCGTCGGCATCGATGCTGCCCAACTGCCTGGGGGTGAGTGGCGAGCGGGTAGGGAAGGGTCCCCACATGCGGGTGAGCTCGGAGCGCACGCGAGCCCTCAGCGTGGCGAAGTCAGCCTCCGTCGTGGCCGCCGCGAGGCGCCCCGCTCGGCGATCGTCGATAACTCGGAGGTACTCGCGGACGTAGTCCCACAGCATGTCGCCGAATCGTGGCTGGGCGCGAATCGGCAACAAGCAGCCGACCGCTGCCAAGGCCGCCAACTCGCGGCGGGTGAATTGGGCCGTCATTAGGGTGGGCCGCCTAGCAGGAACTGCCGTGTATCAGTTCCGACACGGCTGCCACCGCCTCCGGCGGATCGTCGTGCTGCCAGAGCTGCCGCCCGAAGATGACCCCAGACGCTCCGGCTTCGAGGATTTCGGACACCGTTTGCAGCGTGCCCTCCAAGCCCGCCGCGCGTCTTGGACCGCCGGCAACCAATACCGGAACACCGCACGCCTCTACACTGCGGCGGAACTCCTCGATGTTGCCTGAGTAGCGGGTCTTGATCACGTCAGCGCCGAGCTCCGCTCCTACGCGGCAGGCCAGGCTGATGTCCTCGTCGATCCCGGCGGGCAGTTGGTCGGTCCCGGTCCCGGCCATGTCCATGTGGTTCGCCATCATTGCCTGGCTGAGCACCTCAGCGACCACCGGCATCCCCCAGCATTGCGCCTCGCTCGCGACCGACCCGACCTTCTTCAGTTCCTCGCCCTCGAAAGGAGCTCCGAGAGTCGCGTTCATGACGACCGCGTCCGCGCCCAGGGCCACCGCCTGCTCGACATCTGCGAAAAGCCGCATCTGCCCCGTGCCCAGCGGGCTCGAGCAGCCGTCGATCCGCAGGAGTACGGACAGGTCCGCGAGGTGCTCGCAGACCTGCCGCAGGATGCCCGGTGTCACCAAGACCGCGTCTGCTCCTGCTGTGGCGATCTGCTTCACGACATCCGCCGGGCGTTCGAGGCCACGCACGGCGCCGGCGGCACTGCCATGGTCCATAGCAACGACCAAGGCCCTCCCGTGCCTGAGAGTGCGCCTCAGGCGCAGCTGTTTTCCGATCGATTGGATTGCCAATTCGCCTCCAGTCTCGCCCGTTCGGCCCCATCACGTGGTCGCCCGCAGGCGGTCGCTAAGTGGAGCTACCCCTCAGTGCAGGTCTCCTCCGTCTGCCAGCGTTGGCTCCATGGGCAGAGCCAATGGGTCGTCCACCAGAAAGTCCAGCTCGCGGATCTCCAGCAAGGCTGCGCTCAGGGCCGACCTCTCCGCAGGCTCCAGCGTCATCACGAAGGGCAGGTCGTTCTTGTCGAAGTGCGGCTCCTGCAGAACGGCGTCCACGCTGACGCCCTGGGCTGCGAGCTTGGAAGCCAGTGAGGCCAGTACGCCAGGGCGGTCGCGGACACGGAAGCGCAAGTAGAACTGCCGGACCTCGCTCTCACTGGAGACAGGGCTGTGCTGTGCCAGAGACGCGTGCCCGAACGGAGACGCGAACTCGGCTGCCGCTTCCCTGACGCTGCGTGCTGCGGACATGAGGTCGCTCACGACTGCAACGCCGGTGGGGGCCGGGCCGGCACCCTTCCCGTAGTAGAAAGTGTCACCGCCATTGCCCTGAACCCACATCGCGTTGTATGAACCCGTGACACTGGCCAAGATCGTGTTCTTGCAGACTAGGGCCGGCCCCACTGCCAACCGCAGCCCGCCCGGCTCTCGGCGGGCCCTGGCTAGCAGCCGGATGGTGTGCCCCAGGCGTCCTGCGTACGCGAAGTCGATGCTGCGGATGCGCCGGATGCCTTCGACCGCGATCTGCTCCGGCAGCACCCGCTCACCAAACCCCAAGGCCGCCAAGATAGCGAGCTTGGAGCGGGCGTCATATCCATCGACATCCGCGGACGGGTCGGCCTCGGCGTACCCCCTGCTCTGGGCCTCCTCCAGCACTTCGCCGAACGGCGAGCCCGTACGCTCGATCTCCGTCAGTATGAAGTTCGACGTGCCGTTGAGAATTCCAACGAGCGCGTCGATCCCGTCTCCGGCAATGCCTTCACGCAGCGCCTTGAGCACGGGAATTCCGCCGCATACCGCAGCCTCGCACCCCAGCCACCCTCCCCGGATGCTGTGACGCGCCCAGATTTCCGGCCCGTGCTCCGCCAGAAGCTCTTTGTTTGCGGTGACGACAGGCTTTCCCGCCGCGAGCGCGGTCTCCACGATGCGCCTCGCCGCTCCCGTGCCCCCGACAAGCTCCGCCACAACGTCGACCCGCGGATCTCTGACGACGTCCTGCCAGTCCGCAGTCTTGCGGGCGGTCGGGTGCAGCTCGGCGGCGGCGGACGGCCGTCGCAGCACGCTCCGAGAGCACACAGCGCTTACGCGCAGGCCGAATCCAAGCTTTGCCTCAATCTCGCGGGCGTTGTCACGCAGCAGTCGGAGGGTCCCCCCGCCCACGTTGCCCAGACCGACGATACCCACGCGGACGGCGGACACAGAACTCCATTCTACGTTTGCGGGGGGTTGCGGCCGCCGATGCCGGAGAGGCTGTGGCGCAGCCTCAGGCTGTTCCCCACCACCGACAGGCTCGAAAGGGCCATCGCACCAGATGCCAGGACGGGGGAGAGCAGGAGCCCGAGCCATGGGTAGAGCGCGCCGGCCGCGACGGGGACGCCGAGCACGTTGTATCCGAATGCCCACGCATAGTTCTGCCGGATGGTCCGCTGCGTGTTCTGGCCCAGTTCGACCGTCCAGGAAACGTCCCTCGGGTCGCCCCCTTGCAGGATGATGTCCGCGGACTCGATCGCCACGTCCGCCCCGGCCCCGATGGCGATGCCGAGGTCCGCTTGCGCTAGGGCGGGTGCGTCGTTGATGCCGTCCCCGACCATCGCAACGGTGGCACCCTGGTCCTGCAGTTCGCGGATCTTGGCGGCCTTGTCCACGGGGAGCACGCCAGCAACGACTTCGTCCAGCCCTGCTTCGGCCGCGATCCTGTCCGCAACGGCGGGGTTGTCGCCGCTGAGCATGAGCACGCGGATTCCACGGCGGCGCAGCAGGCTGACTGCTTGGGAAGCCTGCGGGTGGATGCAGTCGCCCAACCCAAAGGCGCCCGCCAGCTCGCCATCCCTTGCCACTAGGACGACCGTCAGCCCGGCCCGTCTCCAGCGCTCGATCCACGGCGTGGCTGCCGAGCACGAAACCCCTCTTTCCGCCAGCAGGTCTGGCTTGCCCACCACCCACCGTCGCCCTTCGACCGTGCCCTGGGCACCGGCTCCTGTGAGAGCCCGGAAGGCACTGACGTGCGCGGGCCGGCCTCCGTCGAGGACCGCAAGGGCTTGAGCGACTGGATGCTCGCTAAGGTGCTCGATCGAGCCCGTCGCCCGCGCGACTGATGCTTCGGATGCGCCCCCGAAGAGCGCTCGATCGCGGATCGAGAACTTCCCCAGCGTTAGAGTCCGAGTCTTGTCGAACACTACGGTGTCGACCCGCTTGGTCGTCTCGAGTACTCGGCCGTCTCTGACCAAGACACCCTGCTCGGCCGCCCGGCCGATGGCGACGGTCAGGGCCGCTGGTGTTGCTAAGCCCAGCGCGCAGGGGCAGGCGATGATCAGAACGCTGACCGCGCAGTTGACCGCCATCCGCACCCGCTCGGGCTCCGATCCAGCCAACAGCCACACAGCCAGGGTCACCGCCGCCGTCACGAGAACCGCCGGGACGAAGACTGCGGCAATCCGGTCGGCGAGCCGCGCCGCTTCAGACTTGGAGGTCTGCGCGCGCCTCACGAAGTCGACGATGCGCGCCAGGTGCGTTTCGTTCCCGGCGCTCTCTGCGCGCACCGCCAAATGGCCGTCTAGGTTGAGCGACCCGCTTAGGACGCGGGAGCCGTGCCGCTTATCGGAAGGGACGGACTCGCCTGTGAGCGGGGACTCGTCCACGGCCGCGCGGCCCTCGAGGACTTTCCCGTCCACCGGGACGCGCTCTCCGGGTCCGACGAGGACTTCGTCCCCGGTGTGCACCTCGTCCGGTCCGACCTGCAGCTCTGTGCCGTTGCGCCGCACTCGAACGCGCCCCTCTTGAAGCGACAGCAGCCGCCGGATTGCTTCGGACGTGCGCCGGCGGGCGCGGGCTTCGAGCACGCGTCCCAACAACACGAGGGTGACAATGGCGGCCGATGTCTCGAAATAGACCGGTGGCTGGCCCCCCGTCGCGGTCCAGCCAGACCGTACGGTGACGATCAGGCTGTGGGCGAATGCCGTCAGCGTGCCTACTGTGATCAGCGTGTTCATGTCGCATGTGCCGTGGCGGGCGCGATTCCAAGCTGCGCGGTAGAAGGGAGCGCCCCCATAGGCCACTGCCGGCAGGGCCAGCGCAAGCTGCAGCCAAGGCATCGGGCCGATTCCGAGCCGGCCATGGGACATGGCGACGATGAAGAGGGGGATGGTCAGGGCAGCCGAAACGGCCAGTCGCCGCTTGAGCGTCCCGTGCGATTCGCCGACGCCAGAGCCGACGGACGATCCTTCGACCGATGCCTCATATCCGACGGAGCGAATGGCCGCGATGATGGCCGTAGCAGGCGCGCCTTCAGGATCGTGGTCGACCCGGGCGGTCCCGTCCGAGAGCAGCACGTCGCATGCGTTCACGCCGGCCAGGCGAAGCGCAGCCCTTTCCACAGTCCTTACGCAGCTGGCGCAAGTCATCCCGGAGACTTGGAATGTGGTCTCAACCGGCCGCGGAGCCGCCTCTCGTGCAAAGGAGTCGGGGCGGCTCTTGACACCGGGCCGAGCCTGGCTGATTGCGACGAGCTGTGGCGCCGGCGGCGGACCGTAGCCCGCATCCTGCACGGCCGCACGGAGTTCATCGACGGTCGCGACGGACGGATCGAATTCGACGCTCGCGGTCTGCGTGACGTGGCTGGCGGAGGCTGTTCTCACGCCGGCAACCGCCAGCAGGGCCCGCTCCACTGTCTTCTCGCAATGGTCGCAAGTCAGTCCCCCTAAGGGAACGGCCGTCGTGTGCTGTTGTGCCGCACTCACCGATTGGGCTAGCCGGGGTTCCGCTCGCGCCATCCCCGGCTCCTCAGGTCCAATGGTAAAGCTTGGACACGCGCTACAGCCCGGTGACTTCGTGTGGTAGATTGAGGCTTCGGCCAGCATCGGCCGCATGCCCCGTGCGCGGCTGCTAGAATCTACTGCGAATGGTTCCGGTCGCGGGCCGCGGCATGCATTCCCGCGGCACGGGGGTCTGTCAGCAACGGGACCCGCAAGGCTTCGGGTACGGGAGAAGGTACATGATCATTTCAATGAAGCCGGGGGCCACCCGTGAGCAGATCGAGAGGGTGTGCAACCGGATCCAAGAGATGGACTTTTCGGTCCGTTCGATCCAGGGTGACGAGCGCGTGGTCATCGCGGCGGTAGGCCTGGGGGACGTGGCTCACGCGATCGAGGTCCTGAGGTCGGTTGACGGCGTGGAGAACGGCGTGCCGATCAGCGCACCCTACAAGCTTGTCAGCAAGCAGGTCAAGAGCGAGAAGACGGTCGTCGAGGTGGGCGACCGCTCTGTTGGCGGGAATACTTTCGCGGTGATCGCGGGTCCTTGCTCCGTTGAGACGGAAGACCAGATAATGGCCTGCGCCGAATCGGTCGCCGCCTCCGGCGGGCACTTCCTCCGGGGCGGGGCATACAAGCCGCGGACTAGCCCGTACAGTTTCCAAGGCCTGGAAGAGGAAGGCCTGAGGCTGCTGCGCCAGGCTGCAGACCAACATGGGCTGAAGGTTGTCACCGAGGTAATGACCGTACGGAACGTGCAGCTGGTGGCCGACTACGCGGACGTGCTGCAGATCGGGGCGCGCAACGTGCAGAACTTTCCGCTGCTGAAGGAGGTTGGCGCCACGACGAAGAGGCCGGTGATGCTGAAGCGGGGTCAGTCGGCCACGATCCAAGAGTTTCTGCTGTCGGCCGAGTACATCGTCACCAATGGGAACCCGAACGTGTTCCTCTGCGAGCGGGGGATCCGGACGTTCGAGTCTGCCACCCGAAACACCTTGGACATCAACTGCGTGCCGGTGCTGAACGAACTGACGCACCTGCCCATCGTGCTTGATCCCGCCCACGCGACCGGGAAGCGGTCCCTGATTCCGCCGCTCATGCGAGCCGCTGTGGCGGTTGGCGCAGACGGGGCGATGGTTGAGGTCCACCCGGACCCCGAGCGCGCGTGGAGCGACGGAGCCCAGTCGATGACGTTCCCCATGTTCGAGAGAATGATGGCCGACATCCAGCCCTACATCCGGCTCTGGGAGTCCGACCGGGCCGAGCAGGTGGCTCTCTCCAACTGAGGCCCCGCGCAAGGTGGCTGTCCCGGCAGGCCCGGTTCTTGGTCGGGGCGGGGCCGCCGGCCTTGCCATGCCGCGGTGTTCGCTTGGCATCGGCGAAGTGATTGTCCAGCCGGCATCACCGCAGTTGATCGAAGGAGTCAAGGCTGGTCCGGTCACCCTCTGGCCGGACGACCGCGGCTGCTTTCTCGAGGTGGCGCGGCTGGGGACAGGGCTTGCCGAGGGCTTCATGTCCGACTCGACGCAGGTGTCGGCGGCCTGCAGCTATCCCGGCACTGTCAAGGCCTTCCACTACCACGTTCTTCAGACAGACTTGTGGGTGCCATGCCGTGGAATGCTGCAGGTAGCGCTCTGCGACCTCAGGCGCGACTCGCTTAGTTTCGGTCGCCGCAATACGCTCTATATCGGCGAACTTCGGCCTTGGCGCTTGCTTGTCCCTCCGGGAGTGGCCCATGGATACAAGGTGATCGGGGAGTCGTCCGCAGTCCTCGTGTATCTGACCGACCGGCACTACAGCCCTGCAGACGAGGGCCGTCTGCCGCACGACAGTCGCGGAATTGCATACGACTGGGAGACGCAGCGCAAGTGAGATACTTGGTCACCGGCGGAGCGGGATTCATCGGCTCGGCCTTCGTTCGCCGCGTTCTACGGTTGGGCGGAGGCGCCGAAGTGCTGGTGTTGGATGCCCTCACCTATGCCGGCAACCTGGCCAACCTCGATCCGGTTGCGCACCTCGGCGGCCTAAGCTTCGAGAAGGTGGACGTACGGGACGACATTGGAGTCCTGCGCGCCTTCCGGCGGTTTCGTCCCGACGTGGTGGTCCACTTCGCGGCCGAGTCTCACGTGGACCGCAGCATCCGCTCGCCGCTCGACTTTGCCTCGGCGAACGTGGTGGGGACCGGCGTCGTCTTGGAAGCGTCGCGAGCCACGTCCCCCGCAATTGTCGTGCAGGTGTCCACGGACGAGGTCTACGGCAGCATTCCCCACCCCGAACTCGCCGACGAAGGCTATCCCCTGCGAACAGCAAGCCCGTACTCGGCATCGAAGGCCGGCGCAGACATGCTGGCGCTCGCCTACTGGCGGACCTATGGCCTTCCCGTGGTAATTTCGCGAGCCTCCAACACCTACGGCCCGCGGCAGTTTCCAGAGAAGTTGATCCCACTGCTGATCGCGAACGCATTCGCCGGCCTCTCTCTGCCGATATACGGCGATGGCCAGCAGGTGCGGGACTGGTTGCATGTCCGCGACCATCTCCGCGCGATCGAGGCCCTACTCACCTGCGCACGGCCCGGAGAGGTCTACAACGTCAGCGGAGGCTGCCGGCTCGCCAACATCGACGTGGCGAAGCAAGTGCTCCGCTGCTGCCGTGCTGAGGAAAGCCTGATCCGGCACGTTCCGGACAGGCCCGGTCACGATCGCCGATACGCGCTGGACTGCGGCAAGATCGAGAGGGAGACTGGCTGGAAGCCCAAAGTGGACTTCCGGGCCGGGCTCGCCAGCACCGTCCGCTGGTATCGCGAGAATGCGGATTGGGTAGCGGAAGTGCGCTCCGGAAGGCACATGCGCCGCTGGGAACGCCGCGCGAGCGATCGTCTGCCCGTCCAACTGGGATAGGCAATGCGGTCCGATTGCGGGCGGTTGCTGTTGCATCCCGCTCGGGACCGGAAGGTGCCTTATTGGGGATGGTCCGGTACCGGACCGGCCGGGCGCCGATCCGTCAGAACCAGCGCCGCTTGTCCACCACGTTCTTGAGCGGCTCCCCGCGCACGAACCGCCGCAGGTTCCCGAGCAGCACCTCCAGATGCCGTGAAGCGATCTCAGGCGAGTGCCCCGCCACGTGCGGAGTGAGGATCACATTCTCGAAGGCCCACAGAGGATGGCCCTTCGGCAGGGGCTCGGTCTCGTACACGTCCAGCGCCGCGCCCCCGATCTGGCCGCACCGCAGCGCCTCCGTCAGATCGTCAAGCTTCACGATCACGCCGCGCCCGATGTTGATCACCACTGCGGTTGGTTTCATGCGGGCAAACCTGTCGGCACAGAACATGCCCTCGGTCTCCGGAGTGTGTGGTGCCGCGATGACGACGTAGTCGCTTTCCTCTAGCAGGTCATTCAGGCGCCCGACCGGCCACGGCCCCCGCACACCCGCGGGCGCGGGCCGGGGATCGCTGTCGACGGCCAGGACCCGCATGCCGAGACAGATGCCGCGGCGCGCAACCTCGGAGCCGATTGATCCCAGCCCGACCACTCCGAGCGTTGCCGACGCCAGCGTGGTGTGGGCCAAGTCCACGCTCGTCGTCACGGCTGGACCGCTTTGGAATGACTGCCCTTCTTTGGGGCCGCCGTGGGGCTTCCACAGCCGCCGCTGCTGCTGGCGGATGTAAATGTGCAGGTTGCGGCAGAAGCAGAGCATGCAGCCAAGAACATGGTCGGCAATGTTGTCGTGGAACAGGCCGCGCATGTTGGTCAGCTGCGCCGGATGGTTCACCAGCTGCGGGAAGACATAGTGCTCTAGGCTTGCCGTGGGGGACTGGACCCAGCGCAGCCTGCCTGCAGCGGCCAGCATGGGGGGCGTCAGCTTGCCGAAGAAGGCATCGGCTTCTGCCATCTCGGAGATGGCCTCGGACTCCAAAGAGCAGTTCACGACCTCCATCGAGCCCGCGGCCTCGAGGATCCGCGCCAGCCGGCGAGCCTCAACGCCGGGGTGCAGAACCAGCTTCACCGGACATCCTCGCTGACGACGTCGCCCTCGATGACCACGCCCGTGCAGTGGGTCGTGTACTCGAACGGGTCACCGTCGAAGAGCGCTACGTCCCCATCCTTGCCGACCTCGATCGATCCGACCCGGTCGGAGACCCCGAGGATTCGCGCAGCGTTGATCGTGATGCTGCGCAGCGCATCGTCGAATCCGAGCCCGTGCGCAGCCGCAACCGCAGCTTCGAAGAGAACCAGCCGGCTCTTTGGCACGTATGGCTCGTAGCCTCCTTGGACCGCGGTGGGGACGCCCGCTTGGATCAGGATCCCTGCGGTTTCGAAGCTGAGGTTTTCGGTCTCACCGCTTGCGCGCATCATCGTCGGATGCACGATGACCGGTACGCCCGCATCGCGAATCCTCGACAGCACGCCATGCGCCTCCGCCACACCGTCAAGGACCATGGGGATGTCGAACTCGTCGCGGATCCTCAGGGCCGTAAGGATGTCCTGTGATCGCTGGGCTGTTACTAGGAGGGGCACTTGGCCCTCCAGCACGAGCCCCATCGCTTCCAGCCGCAGGTCCCGATCGGGTCTGCCTTCACCGTCTTCGGTGGACTGTTTCCGCAAGTATTCTTGGGCTCGGATCAGCTCCGCGCGGAGCACGGCCGCCATCTTTGCCCGCGTGCCCGGAGACTTGGTCCCGCGCTCACGCGCTCCCTCTCCCAAGGTGGCGGCGATCATCGCGAGCGGCTTGACGACGGCCTCCTCCAGGGTTGTGCCGCGGGTCTTCACGACCGCCGTCTGGCCGCTGACGAGGCTTCTCGGTGCGTGTCCAGTGTGGATGGTCGTGACTCCGTAGCCGCGCACCCATGCGACCAGTTCCTCGCGCGGGTTGTATGCGTCGATGGCCCGGAGTTCCGGCTGGAGCGGCTCGGAACTGTCGAGCTGGTCTTGGTCCTGCCGCTGGTTGAGGTACCCGCTGAGCCCGATTGTGCATCTGGCATCGATGAGCCCGGGGGTGACAACGGCCGCTCTCAACACGCGGAAGCCGTCTGGAACATCGATCGCGTCGGCCGAGCCGAGCCGAGCGATCTTGCCATCCTCGATGACCACGACTGCGTCTGTCAGTGGCGGTCCGGCCGAGGTGTGAACCGTGTCGCCGTAGATGGCGACCTGAGAATGGGCGAGCCCAGTCAGCGCAAGGGCCGCAATGGCCGGTCCGATCGAATGTGTCCGCATCACTGGTGCTCCCCTTCGGCCACCGCGTGCAGCAAACTGGCCTGATCGTGGCTCGCGCCGAATCCCCCCTCGGCGTACAGCCGATCGCGCGGATCGCTGCGGTCAAACACCCTGACGCCGTCCACCCACGTCTCTAGGACTTGCGTGTAGACACTCAGCGGGTCTCCGCTGAGTATCACGAAGTCTGCATCCTTGCCCGCGTCGAGCGACCCGATGCGGTCCTCAAGCCCGAGCATCTCGGCGCCGGCAAGGGTCAGCCCTCGCAGGGCCCCCTCGCGAGACATTCCGGCCCGCACGGCTAGGGCGGCCATGCGTGCGAACAGGCGCGAGTCCGTGATCGGGTCATCGGAGTGAAATCCCGTCCGCACGCCAGCCGCCTCCAGGATCGCAGCCGTCGGGAGCTGATTGTCCTTTGCCTCGATCTTGCCTCCAGGACTGTCGATGAGGATCAGCGACGCCCCCAGCACGTGCTCCGAAGCAGCTATTTCATCGGCAACTGCCCACCCATCGCTGACGTGCTGGAGCACGACCCGGAAGTCGAACTCTTCCGCCAGCCGAAGCACTGTCAGGATGTCGTCGTGACGGTGCGTGTGGAAGTGGACCACCCGATCCCCAGCAAGAATTTCGGCCAGCGTCTCCAGGCCGAGGTCCCTCGGAGGAGCCTCTTCTCCCTCGGAGGCCGCCCCTTCCACCTTTTCCCGGTACTCGGCCGCCTTGACGAAGTTTGCGCGCACCAGTGCGGCGGACTTAGCGCGGGTGCCCGGAAACGGCGGGTCCTTGCGGGAGTTTGTGCCGTTCGCCATCTTCACCCCGTATGCGAGCAGCCCGTCTTCCCTGCGAATGAGCAGGTCGTCGATGACGTTGCTGTCCCGATGTTTGACGTAGAGCGTCTGGCCACTGAGCAAATGGCCCGACCCGGGCATGATATTCGCCGTTGTGATCCCGCCTGCTTGGGCCTTCTGTATGCGCGCGTCCCGCACATTGATCGAGTCCAGCGCCCGGGCATCGGGATGTAGCGGGCCGCTCGCGTCTCCACCCTCCACGCTTCCGGCATGGCTGTGCGTGTCCACGAATCCTGGCGCGATGACCAGTCCCGCCACGTCGCGAACCTCTGCATCGGAGGGAACCTGCACTTCGCTGGATTCGCCGACGGAAACGATCTTGCCCTGATGGACCACGAGCGCGCCGTCCTCGATCGGCGCCCTGCTGATCGGTAGCAGGTGCGCGCCGACGAATGCCTGAGGTACGTCTTGAGCCAAGCACGTTACAGACGCAAAGACGGCGGATAGGGCAAGGCGGAACATACGAATGGATTGTAGAGCCATCGCGCGCTCGGGACCCGCTTGTGGCGCACGGGCTGAGGCCGACGTGCAGCTCGACGGGCTCGCCTGACGCTACGCTAGGAACGGGCCTCCAATGCGGCGCTTGCTCGTCCGTGCCCCGAATTGGATCGGGGACGCCGTCATGGCAATCCCGGCCCTGCGGGCCATCCGTAGGGCCCATACAGATTGGGAGGTCACGATCTTGGCCCTTCCATGGGTCGCTGCCCTGTACGAGGGAGAAGGATTCTGCGACTCCGTTCACCTTTACCAGCGGGACGCCGCGCATCGCGGAATTGTGGGCAGGGAACGGCTCGCGCGGGCTCTCCGCAAGCGAGCCTTCGATCGGGCAATACTTCTGCAGAACGCTTTCAGCGCAGCATGGCTGGCCTGGCGGGCGAGAGTCCCACAGCGGATCGGGTACAACCGCGATGGGCGGGGGCTTCTCCTCACCGATCGCATCGGCGTACCGCGGCCCGGCTCGATTCCGGCGCACCAGAGGTTCTACTACTTGGAACTGGTCCGGCGGGCCGGCTTCATCGAGTCCTTCCCCGCGGACACTGCCGCACGCTTCGACCGCGTTGAGGCCCTGCGCCGGAAGGGTCTCTCCGAATGGAGGCGCCGGGGCTTGCCGGCGGGCCCGTGGGTCGGTGTCAGCCCCGGCGCGGCCTTCGGTCGGGCCAAGCGCTGGATTCCCGGGAGGTTCGCCCGCGCGGCGCAGGTGCTGGCCAGGGAATTGCAGGCCCGATTGGCCGTGTTCGGGTCGTCCGCCGAGTCCGAATTGGCCGCCGACGTGGCCCGCGAATGCGGTCCGCGGGCGGTGTGCCTGGCGGGGCGAACGTCTCTCGGCGAGTTCCTGGCGCTGGCGTCGACGTGCCAGCTATTCCTGAGCAACGACTCCGGACCAATGCACGTCGCTGCCGCCTTGGGCGTCCCCACGGTGGCGGTGTTCGGCAGCACGGACGCTGAAGCGACCGGGCCGGCGGCTCCTTGGTCAAGGGTCGTCCGAAACCCGGTGGACTGTGCGCCTTGCCTGCTCCGGGAATGCCCGATCGAAGGCCACCCATGCATGGCAGGTGTCGGCGCGCAGGCGGTCGTGGCCCAGGCGCGATCTCTGCTCGCTTCGGGCGGTGCGCGATCCGGTCCATAAAATGGGCCTTATGGACGGCGCGATTGTCTTGGACAAACCCGCCGGCATGACTTCATTCCGGGCCGTCAGCAAGCTCCGGCGCCTTCTTGGGGGCGTGCGAGCTGGCCATCTCGGCACGTTAGACCCACTTGGCACGGGTGTGCTGCCTGTCCTGTTGGGTCGTGCCACACGACTCGCGCGCTTCTATCTCGGCCACAGCCGCGGCTACCTGGCGACCGTCCGTTTCGGGTGGGCGACAACGACTTACGACGCGGATGGCGAGCAGCTTGGCGAAGCCGTGGAAGTCGCCCCGGACCCAGAGGAGGTCGAGGCCGCTCTGGCGCCCTTTCGAGGGAAGATCCGCCAGGTTCCGCCACCCGTCTCGGCAAAGAGAGTAGGCGGCGTGCGCGCATACAAGCTTGCCCGGCAGCGGCGTCCGGTGCGGCTTGAGCCGGCTGAGGTCGAGGTAAAGGATCTAGATCTGCTGGACGTCAGCGGGGCAACGGCGAAGCTGCGCTGCCGATGCTCGGCGGGCACCTACGTCCGGTCTCTCGCTCACGACCTCGGGCAGGCGCTGGGCTGCGGTGCGCACGTCGCGGCACTGCGCCGCACGAGCCTAGGGGAATTCACCGAGAAGCACGCGTTCACCCTCGAGTCGCTCAAAGCGATGAGCACGGAGGAGATGCAACAGGCCGCGATGATCTCCCCGGTGCAGCTGGTGCCCAGCCTGCCGGTCCGGCGAGTGGACGCAGTCGAGGCTTCCAAGATCCGCCACGGCAGACAGTTCCGCGTAAGTCCCTACGGACCCGACGGCGAGGCCGATGTTGTCAAGGCAGTCGATCCGACGGGGCGGCTCCTGTGCGTCGCGCGGGCCGTCGGCCCTAGGATGTTCCACCCGTTCCTGGTTTTCTGACAGGCTCTCGGTCCGACCCTTCTCTGGCGCCTCCTTGGCGCCTTTGTCCGAGCTCGCCGTATTCGGCGCGGATCGCCGCCTTGCGGTGGGGCTCCTGCCGTGTCGACGGGGACAGCGGATCCGGCCTGTCGGCCTAGCTCCGCTCCATGGGACCCGCGTCCTCAGCAAGGGCTGGGACACGTGGCAGCGGTCCGCAGCGCGGCGAAAGCTCTTCGGGTCTGCCACGGCCACCGCGTAGTGAATCTGCCTCACCGGGAAAACGTACAGTCTCATCAGTGATAGCAGGATCCTATCACCGTGATAGAAACAAGGTCCTCGACTCATCAGCCGGATGGTTTCAGGCTGGGGCATCTGCGGAATCGGGTTGCCGCTGGTCTCCGAGTTTATGGCGGTCTGCGCTACGATGAACCACAGGTGACGCTGCCGCCGTCCACGATGGCAGCCTCTAATGGCAAGGAGATGATTCAGATGCTGAACCGAGCGATTCCACTGCTTACCCTGCTGGCGATCGGGATGTCCCCGGTGTCGCCGGTCAACTTGGCGCTTGCGCAGCAGGGCAGCCCAACAAACGATTACTGGTGGCCGAACCGCCTGAGCCTCGAACCACTGCGCCAGGCCTCGCCCGGGTCCAGTCCGCTGGGCGAAGACTTCAACTATGCGGAAGAGTTCGAGAGTCTCGATCTTGCTGCGGTGAAGGCAGATCTGGAGAAATTAATGACCACGTCACAGGACTGGTGGCCGGCGGACTATGGACACTACGGGCCGTTTTTCATCCGCATGGCCTGGCACAGTGCTGGCACATACCGCACGATCGACGGCCGCGGTGGCGCGGACGGCGGCCTGCAACGCTTCGCGCCGCTCAACAGCTGGCCCGACAACGCGAACCTGGACAAGGCTAATCGACTTCTCTGGCCGATCAAGAAGAAGTACGGCCGCAAGATTTCCTGGGCGGACCTGATGATCCTCGCAGGGACAGTCGCCCTGGAGTCCATGGGATTCGAGACCCTGGGTTTTGCTGGCGGTCGCATTGATGCTTGGCAAGCCGAAGAAGTGAACTGGGGGCCCGAGGGCGAGTGGCTGGCAGCAGATCGACGCGATGACGACGGCAAACTCGATCATCCGTTCGGCGCGACGCAGATGGGCCTGATCTACGTGAATCCGCAGGGCCCGGGCGGGAACCCGGATGCGCAACTGGCCGCTCACGCCATACGCGAGGCTTTTGGGCGCATGGGCATGGATGACGAAGAGACGGCTGCGCTGATTGCTGGCGGCCATACCTTCGGCAAGGCCCATGGCGCCGCCGATCCGTCCCGGTACGTGGGTCCCGAACCGGAGGGCGGCCCTATCGAGGCACAAGCACTCGGATGGAAGAGCAGCTATGGCAGCGGCAACGCTGGCGACACGATCACCAGTGGGCTGGAAGGCGCGTGGACGGTCACCCCTACGGTTTGGACCAACGACTACCTGAAGAATCTGTATTCGTTTGAATGGGAGCAGACCCAAAGTCCCGCTGGGGCAGTCCAGTGGCAGCCAGCTGGCGGTGCCGGGTCTGGTTCAGTGCCGGATGCCCACGATCCGTCCAAGCGGCACGCGCCGATGATGTTCACGACCGACCTTGCGATGAGGGTTGACTCCTCCTACCGCGAGATCACGTCGCGCTGGCTCGACCGCCCAGAGGGGCTCGAAGACGCTTTCGCGCGGGCCTGGTTCAAGTTGACCCATCGCGACCTCGGCCCGACCTCACGCTACCTCGGCGATCTGGTTCCTGACCGGGAATTCCAGTGGCAAGACCCCGTTCCAGCGGTCGGCCACAGTTTGATCGACGCGCAGGATGCGGCGGCACTGAAAGGCAGGATTCTCGAATCTGGCCTGTCTACGGCTGAGCTGGTCAAGGCTGCCTGGGCCTCGGCATCCACCTACAGAGCGACCGACATGCGCGGCGGCGCCAACGGGGCACGGATCCGTCTGGCACCCCAGAAAGACTGGGCCGCGAACGATCCGGCCGACATGGACCGCGTGTTGCGAACTCTGGATGAGATTCGGAGCGACTTCAACAGCGGGCAGTCCGGGGACAAGCGGGTCTCTCTCGCCGACCTCGTGGTTCTCGGAGGTGCCGCCGCGATTGAGGAGGCGGCTCGAAAGGCCGGGACCGACGTGGACGTGCCGTTCCGACCCGGTCGCGCGGACGCCCGGCAGGACCAGACCGATGTGGATTCGTTTGCAGTTCTCGAGCCTTCCGCGGATGGCTTCCGCAACTATTTCGCCAGCGGCAACCCACGGTCTCCGGCGGAGATGCTGGTGGAGAAGGCGGCCTTGCTGGACCTCACAGTTCCCGAAATGACGGTACTGGTCGGGGGCATGAGAGCGCTACATGCCAACACAGGAGGCTCTGATCACGGTGTGTTCACCGACCGCCCCGGCACCCTGAGCAACGACTTCTTCGTCAACCTGACCGACATGTCAACGCAGTGGACAAAGGCATCCACTGAGGGGATCTACGAAGGCCGTGACAGTGCAACGGGCGACGTCAAGTGGACTGCCACCCCGGTGGACCTGATCTTCGGTTCGAACTCCGAGCTGCGGGCCGTTGCCGAGTTCTACGCATCTGACGACGGTCAGGAAGAGTTCGTGCGAGACTTCGTGGACGCTTGGGCCAAGGTGATGACCCTTGACCGTTTCGACTTGGACTGATCCAGTGCACTTGCCCGCGTGAGCGGTTTCGATTGAGTTGCAGCGATGAGGGGGGATAGGGCCGTTTGGGAAGCAAGTTCGGCGGACGGGGCAGTCCGACGAACGGGCGATGTGTGCCTCTGACTGGGTAGCACGATTTCAGAATCCCAGCGATGTCAGCAGTGCGACTGTCGCGAGTGATCGTATGCTTACAGCCTCTGCCCAATCGGCAGTCGCCGTGGACAGGCCAAAACAGGTGCGGAGTGAAGGGCGTTTCTTGGCGGCGGTACGCGAAAGACGACTTCCGTTCGGGCCAAAGGGGCTGGGTGCAAACCGGGCCCAAGAGTACGCTCTTCATCGTTCTCCCGGACTTCCCTAAGGGGCTCTCCACAAGGCGGGTCGTCCGACCGGCGGCCCACCGCGCCATCGTCGGTGAGGGCCCTATCGACTGAATTCTCGACGGGGTCTCGGGCCTACTCTTCGATGTTCGGCACGCAGCCGTCCCAGAGCTGGGTGGTGAAGTTACCGGCGTTCATCACGAGGAGTGCCTGACGGGGTCCCAGCTTCCCCCGGCGCCGTTCGAGACCCGGATGGGGTCGGTGTATGCTGCTTGAAGGTCGTGACAGCCGGCGGAGGAGATCGTGCTGTCGACCAACAGGCTTGGTCGTAATACAGCCTCCTGCCACGGGCCACGATCTCGTCGGCAATCGGATTGTCTTCGGGGACGCAGAAAGCCGGCAGGCCGAGAGGTGGCTCGACAGAGATGGCCTGGCCAATCGGCAACACCGATTCAGTAGGGACCTCCGTGGTCGGCGTGACGCACGCCAGCAAGGACTACGATCTTGGCCCGGCCAGCGCCCAGGGGATTCTAGATCCATCGCTGTTGCCCCTCGTGTGCGGTGACTCTCGGAACTTTTCCCAAACCGATTCGCTGACAGCGGCCGGAAGCCCCCACCCTCGGCACACTCTGGCAAGCGCCGGGTCCGATGCTCATTGCGGTCTCGGCCCTGCCGAACGCCAAGCGCCGGCCGGTCGGCGCGTAGAATGGGCTCGTGATGGCCATGACTAACGTTCGGGTCGGCTCTGGTGTGGCGCTGGCAACCGTCCTCCTGCTCGGTTTGGGCTGCGGCCCCGGGGCGCAGCGTCAGGCTGACGAGTTCATGGGGGCATACGACCAACTCCTGCTGCAGATCTATCCCGTCGTCGCCGAGGCCTACTGGAAGTCCTCGACGGACGTCACGGACATGCATGTCGGAGAGCGCATCGGCGCCGAGAAGGCCATGGCAGCGATCAGCGGCAACCCCTGGGTCATCGAGACCGCGAAGCGGCTGCTGGAGCAGCGAGAAGGCTTGGACGACATTACGCAGCGCCAGTTGCGCAGCGTGCTGCACTCCGCCTCCGAGTATCCCGGGACGATTCCCGACGTGGTGGCCGACCGCGTCGCGGAAGAGGCGGCTCAGAGCGCGATCCTTGACTCCTTCGAGTTCTGCGCGCAGCGAGACGGCGAGCGCTGCGTGCAGGCAGTCACGCCAAACCAGATCGACGACGTGCTTGTGCGCTCCCGGGACGAGATGGAGAGGCGCAAGATCTGGGAGGTCTCGAAGCAGACCGGCCCGGCGCTGAAGCAGGGCATTGGTCGGCTCCGCGACCTGCGAAACCGCGTTGCCCAAGAGATGGGCTACGAGTCCTTCTTTGCTCTGCAGGTGGACGACTACGGCATGACGGTCGGCGAGATGATGGCGATGATGGAGCGCTTCAACGACGACCTGCGGCCGCTGTACGAGCAGCTTCACACTTGGGCCAAGCACGAGCTTGCACAGCGCTTCGGCCAGCCCGTGCCAGACAGGATCCCGGCGCACTGGATCGGAAACCGCTGGGCGCAGGCATGGCCCGGCCTCACCGAAGGCATTGACTTGAACACGCTGCTGGCGGACAAGGACGCAGAGTGGGTCGTGCGTCAGGCCGAGACCTTCTACACATCACTGGGCATGCCCCCGCTGCCCGAGTCGTTCTACGAGAAGTCCGACCTGTACCCACTCCCGGCCGGCTCCGAGCGCAGGAAGAACACCCACGCCTCGGCTTGGCACCTTGACCTGCGCAAGGACGTGCGCTCCCTAATGAGCGTGGAGAATAACTGGCGCTGGTTTGAGACCTCGCACCACGAGCTCGGGCACGTCTACTACTTCCTGGCCTATAGCGGAGCGGACGTGCCAGTCACGCTGCGCGGAGGCGCTAACCGCGCCTTCCACGAAGCAGTCGGTGATCTGATCGGCATTGCCGCGCGACAGCCTGCGTATCTCAAGGAGATTGGGCTGCTCGAGGAAGATGCCGAGATAGACGAGATCTCTTGGCTGATGGACGAAGCCCTCGATCAGGCGGTCGTGTTCATACCTTTTTCGGCCGGCACCATGTCGTTCTTCGAGCGCGACTTGTACGAGGGTGGGCTGACGGTGGACGAGTTCAACGCGCGCTGGTGGGAGCATGCCGGGCGGTTTCAGGGGATCGCTCCGCCCGAAGCCAGGGGCGAAGAGTACTGCGACGCGTGCACCAAGACCCACATCACCGACGATCCCGCCCAGTACTACGACTACGCAATGGCGTTCGTCATCAAGTACCAGCTGCACACCCACATCGCCCGCAACATCCTCAAGCAAGATCCCCGGAACTGCAACTACTACGGCAACAGGGAGGTTGGCGAGTTCCTCTGGAACCTGCTCAGTCTGGGGGCGACCCGGGACTGGCGTGAAGTGCTGCTCGAGATGACCGGCAGCGAGGTATCCACGAAGCCGATGCTGGACTACTTCGAGCCCTTGGTCCAGCACCTCTCGGAGGAGAACGCGGGCCGCAGCATCGGTTGGTAGGGCCCCAGGCACTCTGCGGCGCTAGAGTGGGAGCGATGCCCGGCCCCTTGACAGCGGTCGCCATGAGCGGCGGCGTGGACTCCTCGGCCGTCGCGGCGGTGCTGCACTCCCGGGGCGAGGCACTGGTGGGCATGACGATGCAGCTCTGGGACCAGCGACGGATGCCGGACCTGGTCCCGGAGGGAGGGGTGTCCGGGCGCTGCTGTGCGCTGGACGACGTGCATGACGCCAGATGGGTCGCCCAACGGCTGGGCATTCCGCATTACGTCGTGAACTATGAAGACACGTTCGAGAAGGAGGTTGTCCGGCCCTTTGTCGAGGAGTACTTGGCGGGGCGGACGCCGATCCCGTGCACGGGGTGCAACACATTCGTGAAGTTCGACCGCCTGCTAAAGACGGCGGAAGAGGTCGGTGCCGGAACTGTCGCAACCGGCCACTACGCACGGATCGAGTTCGACGGGAGATCCGGACGGTACCGCCTGCTCGCGGGGGTCGATCCGACGCGCGACCAGTCCTACTTCCTGTTCGGGCTAACCCAGCACCAGCTGGCCCGCAGCCGGTTCCCGCTCGGTTCGATGCACAAGCGCGATGTTCGCAGCATGGCTCAGGCGTTGGGGCTGGACGTCGCGGACAAGCCGGAGAGCCGAGAATTGTGCTTCGTGCCGAACGGGGACTACGCGAGCTTTGTGGAGGCTTACCGGGAGCAAGACGTCGCGGGTCGCGGTGGGCTTGGCGGTGAGGTGGTTGGCGAGGATGGCACGGTCCTCGCCCGACACGGTGGCGTACACCGATTCACGGTCGGCCAGCGCCGCGGTTTGGGGTTCTCGGCGGGCCGTCCCATGTATGTGACCGAAATCCTGCCCGCACAGCGGCGTGTCGTTGTCGGGCCAGCACGCTCGCTGCTGAGCCGCAACTGCAGGATAGGCGGGGCAAACTGGATCCAGTTCGACAATCCGGCCTCTAGCTTCCGGGCTCGCGTCAAGGTCCGCTATCGGTCGGAGCCGGCGTGGGCGGAGGTTCATCCCGCGACCGGCGATCCGAGCCAGGCCGAGATTGTCTTCGACGAGCCGCAGCGCGCAGTTACGCCGGGTCAGGCAGCCGTGCTGTACGACGGGGACTGCGTTGTGGGGGGAGGCTGGATCGCCTGACGGGCAACGTGGCCGGGCTAACGTTCCGGCGGCAGGTCCGTCAAACCCTAGTGGAGCACGCAAGTATGGTGCAGGCGGCAAAGGCGGAGAGCCTATCTCTCGGAATGAGCCCGGCCAGAGCGGACCTAGCCGAACGGCGCTTGGTTGAGGCGGCGCAGCGAGGCGACCAGAACGCGTTCGCCGAGCTTGTCCAGACTTACGACCGCAGCGTACTTCGCATCGCGCTGCGGATGCTCCCGACGAGGGAAGATGCCCAGGACGCCTACCAAGAGGCGTTCCTGAAGGTGTTCCGCAAGCTGCACACGTTCCGCTTCCAGTGCCGCTTCCACACTTGGCTGTACCGCATCGCCACGAACACATGTTTGGACATGCTTCGGCGGCGCAAGGCTCGCCCCGAATTCGGGACCTTCGAGCGGGACGAGAAGAGGGGCCGCTCGCCGCTGCAGCTCGCGACCGACTCGCGGCCTGCGGGATCGCCGCAGCAAATGCTGCGGAGCCGGGAGATCACAGAGAGGATATCCAAGGCGATGGACAAGCTGTCCGCTAAGGAGCGGCTCGTGTTCACGCTTCGGCACCACGAGGGCATGCGCCTGGCCCGTGTTGGAGAGGTCTGTGGGATCACCGAAGGTTCCGCGAAGCAATGCCTCTTCCGTGCCACCCGCAAGATGCGAAGGGAGCTCCAGGATGTCCGCTTCTGACGGTCAGCGCGATCTCTCCAGCGAGCTGCTGCGTCAGCGCATTCTGCTCTACCTGTACGGGGAGCTCGGCCTGCACGAGCGCCAACAAGTGGAACGGCTGCGGCGGGAGGATCCCACCTTCTCGGCGCTATTCGACCAAGAAGAGGCCTTCCTCTTGGCCATCGGTGACCCGGCGGCCGACACAGACGCCGAAGCTATACTCGGCGATTGCCGCGAGGATCTGGCCCTCGCCATCTTTGGGGAGCGGGTGCCAGCCCCGGGCCGCTCGCTCCTCGCCCGCGCCATGCAGCGGCTGCGCGACTTGGCCTCCGATGTTGCCGCCCGCCCGCTGGTGTGGCAGCCGGCGGCTGCCGCGGCGCTGCTCGTGGTCGGTTTCTTGGCGGGCCGCGGTTCTTGGGTTGCGGTCACAATCCACGATTTGAGCCCGGCACCAGCGGCCGCCAATGTGCGGCCCCTGTCCGGCGGAGCGATTGTGGCAGGCGTGGAGACCGTACACCTCGACCCCAGCCGCGGTCAGGTCCAGATCGTTCTGGAGGAGCGTCGCATTGTTACCGGTGACGCGGAGGACCCCGTGATTCGGGCCATGCTCATGGACACGGCCCAACAGTCGCACGCCGGGGCCCGGCTGGCCTCGCTAGAGGCACTCCAGCGCCACGCGGCCGACGGAGACGTCCGGCGCATTCTGCTCCGGGCGATGCTCAAGGACCAGAACGTGGGGGTGCGGCTGCGGGCGCTTGACGCAGTCCGGGCACATGCCGGCGAGCGGGACGTGCGCGATGCGCTGGTGCAGATGCTGCGAACCGAAGACCTGCCGGGAATGCGGATTCACGCCATCCAGATCCTCGGAGAGCATCCGGGGCGCGACCTCGCTGGCGCACTTCAAGAGCTGGTCGAGCGCGAGGACAACCCCTTCGTCGTGCAGGAGAGCGAGCGCATCCTGGACGTGCTAGACGCGTCGATGGAGCGTTTCTGAACCAATGGCGGGCAACCTGACAGCAAGCTTCGCCGCATTGGCGGGCCACCTTGCGGTGGCCGCTGCGTTGGCGGGCCAGCCGCTGCAGGAGACCGCCAAGGGCCACTGGTGGACCCAAGAATGGAGAGGCGAGGCCGATCCGATGCCACGTGTGGTGGTCCGCACTCGGGGCGCCGTCACTGTGCGCGGCTCGGCCGTCGGCAAGGTTCGCTACCACCTGACCACACGTGTCCGTGGTGGTCGCTACCCAGACGTCGCGCCGGAAGTCTTTGACCGCTCCGGAATTGCCATCCGGACTTTGGCGGACGGCTCACTCCAGCTTGCGCTCCGCGACCCGGCCTGCTCCGGCTGCAGGGTGCACTACCACCTGGTGGTTGAGGTTCCGCCTGACTCCGACGAGATTTCGGTCGAGACATCGGCCGGGCCACTTAGCGTCTCCAGCATTGCCGGTTCAGTGACCGCGCGCGTCAATGGCGGGGCGATTCGCGTGGACCAAGTCGGCGGTTCGGTCACGGCCGTGACCGCGGGGGGCGACGTGCGGCTGGGCGCGATCGGCGGGCACGTCCAGTGCGAGACGGCCGGGGGCGGCATTCAGCTGGATCGAAGCGGCGGGAGCGCTCGGCTGATCACGAGCCTCGGCTCGATCCGCGCGGATCGGGTCGCGGGCGACCTGCACGCTGAGACGGGCGGAGGCGGCATCAAGATCGGCCGGGTTGACGGCATTGTGCGGGCGCTCACTGGCGGTGGCCTGATCCAAGTCCGGGAGGCGCGCAATGGGATGCGGGCGGAATCCGGGGCGGGCGACATCCGGATCGACCAAGCCATCGGAAGGCTGATGCTCGCCAGCGCCGCCGGCGATATCGTGGCCGCCATCCAGGAAGGGGCCACCTTGGAGGATTCTGAACTGACCACCTCGACCGGCGCCATCGTGCTGACATTGCCGGAATCGCTGGCGCTGACCCTGGATGCAAGCATAGCGCTTGACAGGGGACTGCGGAGCATCTTCAGTGACTTTCCGTCCGTTCAGGTGCGCCAGACACCGGGGCGGCTCGGGCCGGGCGGCGCCCAAGCTATCGGCATGATCAATGGCGGCGGGTCACTCGTGCGAATCCGCAACGGCCGCGGGCGCATCGAGATTCGGAGGATGGCCGTGACGTCTGCCGTGCGGCAAGAAGGGGGGCAGGACAGATGAGACCTAGCACGTGTGCGCTGCCGGTGCTCTTAGGCCTCTTGGTGGCGGCGGACACCGCTGTGGCGGGGCCTCTGCCCCGGGCGGGTGTGCTGTTGGCTCCGGCCAGCTACATCGGCGTCGGGGTGATCGACGTGACCGAGGACACGGCGAAGTCCGTGGGGCTGGTGGAGCCGCATGGCGTCGAGATCTGCAGTGTCGCCGACGGAAGCCCGGCCCAGCGCTTCGGTATTCTTGTGGGCGATATCGTGCTGACGTACAGAGACGAGCGAATACAGGGCCACGAACACTTCGCTCGCCTGGTCCGGGAGACTCTGGCCGGTCGGGCCGTGGAGCTCGGCATCGCGCGCGACCGGAGCCGCCAGTCGGTGACCATCGAGACGGGCGAGCGTCCGGGCACCGGCGCTGTTTCGCAGCGGATGGGCGAGTTCGCGCGGGATCTTGAGGCGATCCGGGATATGGCCCGGTCCGCAGCGTCGAACCTCCAGCGCCGCCAGCTCGCAGCAGAATGGCCGTTCGACTTTGACTTCCCCGCCGTCCACATCACGGCGCGCAACTCCGGTCTGGGAGTGGGTTTGGAGGGTCTGGAGGGCCAACTGGCGGAGTTCTTCGGCGTCGAGAGCGGCGTGTTGGTGCGCCATGTCCACGAAGGTTCGCGGGCCGCGAAGGCCGGGCTGCAGGCAGGTGATGTCATCGTGACCGTGGACGGTGAGCCCGTTGCTCGGCCAGGCGACATAAGCAGGCTTACGGCCAGGGCGGGTGATCCGGCGGTACGGATAGGAATCGTGCGGGAGCGGCAGCGGTCCACACTGCTGCTCGGGAGTCGCGAGCCTAACGTCATTCCTGAGTGAGGATCGATCCTGCGTGTGACATAAGGTGGTATGCATGGATCGTGCAAGCCATCCATATATAATCAATCCGATAACACAGCGCTGCCACAATCGCCATGCATCACTGCATTGGAATTAGCTAATCAGCCACTTGACGGTCGGGCCCTACCCCCAGTGCCGTGCGGCAGTCTACCCGTTTGCGCTGGCCCCGTGCACGGGCTGCCTCAGACTGCGTCCATTACGCGGAATCGAGGCGGGGTACGAAGCATTCTGAGCCGGGCCACTCAAGGGTTGGGCGGCAAGTCCCGGAACGCACGCAGGCAGCGTAACTCCGCTTCAAGCTGCATGGCCAAGAGCCGGAGCAGGTACTGCTGCAGCGGATGCATGACCGAGGGCTCACATAGGACCGGATCGAGCCCGGCAGGAACATTCCTGAGCATGGCCGTCGCTAGGCTGCGCGACGATGGAGGCAGGGCCGTCGACCCCGCCCTCCGGACTGCGGCGCTGAAGAGACCGTCGCGCTGCATCTCAAAATAGACGGTCTCGTCCGCCGAGAATCGCTGGTCGGATTCCGCGCAGCGATCGAACGGCGGCAACCATCCTCCCAGCTTGGCCGACCAGAGCAGGAAATAGACGAGAGCACGGGTTGCCCAAGCGGGAGTGACGTGTCCGGGATCGCCCTCGTCGATGCCTTTGCAGAACTCGCCGACGATCAGGCGGAGCAGTCGGAAGAAGCGCTCGTCGGCATCTTTCTCCGGAAGGAGCTGGTCGGCGGCCTCGGCGATCAGGTCCAGCAGGATGGCGGTGGGGTAGGATGCGCGCCAGAGGTTCCAAGGCCCCGCCAGCTCCGCCTGCTGGACGGTCACCAGGCTGGCGAACTCCTTGTGCCGGTAATAGACTCGTGAGAGGGCGAGGCGCTCCAGAGACACGCCATACTTGCTCTTCGGCCGGCGCACACCCTTCGCCACCCCGCGCAGCTTCCCGCGGTCGCGAGTCAGGAAGACTACGATCAGATCGGCTTCGCGGTACGCGTACGTGCGCAATACCAGTGCCTCGCTGCTCCTGACTCGCATGGAGGGCCGGCTCGGCGGCGCAGGCGTGCGCCCGTACCGCTGCTGCGGTATTGGCGCTGCTAGAATACCGGCGCCATGATACCGCAGCAGCCCACGCGCCGGGAGGTCTTGCAAGGCCTCGCAATCGCCAGCGCAGCCCGTCCTCTCGCCGCGCAGGTTCGGCGTCCCAACCTGCTGTTCGTCTTCAGTGACCAGCACCGTGCGTGTTCGATGCCAGGCGAGCCGTACAACGACGCGTCCGCCCTAGCGCTAGAGCGGATGGCCGCCAGGGGCGTGACCTTCAAGCAGTGCATCTCGAACTATCCGGTCTGCTCGCCTTATCGGGGCATTCTGATGACAGGTCGCTGGCCCTTCCAGACTGGGGTGATCGACAACTCCTATCCCCTGCGCCGAAGCGAGTACAGTCTCGGGGAGGCGTTCCACGACGCCGGCTACCACACCGGCTACGTCGGCAAGTGGCACCTGGACGCCCGCGGGGCGGAGGGCCACGCGCTCAAGCCGCCCGGAGAGGCACGCCACGGGTTCACCGAGTGGAGGGCCTGGTACAACACCAATCCTCACTTTGACACCTCCCACACGTACGACCGACTCACCGGGCGCGAGGTGGTCCCGGCCGGCTACAACGCCACGCTGATGACGGACGACGCGATCGACTTCATCGAACGCAACCGGGACAGGCCGTGGATGCTGGTGCTCTCCCTCAATCCTCCCCATCCGCCGTTTGGGGATGCCCCGCCGGAGCTGCTGCGAAACTATCCGCCCTCGGACCTTCAGTTGCGGCCAAATTCCGTCGAGAGGGTGACCCGCGGCATCGGGGGCAGGGGGCGCAGCGTACGCTCGGATCTCGCCGGCTACGACGCACACATCGAAGGCGTGGACCGGGAAATGCGGCGCCTTGCGGAGTGCCTGGACCGGACGGGGCTGACCGACGACACTATTGTGGTCTATACCTCGGACCACGGGGAAATGCTCGGTGCGCACAACCGCACCGGCAAGCGCCTGCCGCATGAGGAGTCGTGCCGTGTGCCATTCCTGGTCACGGCTCCGGGGGCCGTTCAGGGACTCCAGTCGGACGTGCTACTGGGCACGATCGACATCTACCCAACCCTGTGCGGGCTAGCTGGAATCCCGGTACCTGACACGTGTGTGGGTCGGGATCTTTCGGGCGCCGTTCGTGGAGAGCATGTCCGCGGGCCGGAGCACCAGTTCCTGATGCACGTATCGAAGTCGAACGCCAGCGGAGGCATGAACCACACCTCGCCAATCTTCAGGGGAATCCGCACGTCGCGCCACACGTACGCCTGCGGCGAGACCGGGCGCTGGTGCCTTTACGACAACCGCGACGATCCCTACCAGCTGGCCAATCTGGCCGACGATGCTGCCCGCGCAGGGCTCATGTCGGACCTGGACGGCGAGGTTCTGGCCTACCTCAAGCAGGCGCAAGACCGTTACCCTTACCGCACTGACCGCTCGTAGCGCACCGCCACGCGCGGACGCCGCCGCCTCACACGTGGGTCAGGTAGTCTTGCCTGCCCCCATCGGCCATCAGGAACTGGCCGGTCATGAAGGCGCTTGAAGGGGAGCAAAGAAAGCCGACCACAGCCGCAATGTCCTCGGGATCCCCGGTGCGACCGACGAGCGACTTGGCAGCCACGGATTCAAGCAGGCTTTGGACTTCATCGTCCGACTTTCCGCCGAGGACCATTTCCGTCTTCGTGAAACCCGGCAGTACTGCGTTCACCGCGATTCCGTGCGGCGACAGCTCGAATGCCATGCGCTTTGTCAGTGTCAGCACGGCGCCTTTGGTCACCGCGTAGAGTGTGGTGCCGGGCATGGCCGTGCCGATTGCGGCATTGGATGCGATGTTCACGATGCGGCCCCATCCCGCGTCGATCATCCGTGGTGCCATTGCTCGCGAGCAATGGAGCACGCCCTTGACGTTGGTCCGCCACATGGTCTCGAAGTCGGCGTCCTCGTAGTCGAGCAGCGTGCCCATGTGCAGGATGCCCGCGTTGTTGATCAGAATGTCCGGCGGACCCAGCGAGCAGCGTACTTCTGCGGCCATGCGTCGGACTTGCTCGCGGCTTCCGACATCCGCGCGGACCGCCGCGGACCGCCTGCCAAGGGTCCTCACCGCGGCGACAGTCTCTTTGGCGGCTTGGGCCCGGCTTGCGAAATTGACGGCGACGTCGGAACCCTGACGCGCCAGCTGCTCGCAGATGGCGCGCCCGATTCCCCGTGAACCGCCCGTGACCAGGGCAACCTTCCCCTTCAGGTCCATGGTCGAAGTCCTGCCTTAGCCGCGACAGGGCTCAGGAGTCGAATTCCCGATCGTCGCGGCGACGTCCCCAAGATCTCTGCCCGCCGCGGTCGAATGGGCGCTCGCGCTCCCTACCGTAGGGCCGCCGTTGTTGGCGCTCTCCATAGGGGGGCCTACCCCGATCGTCGAAGCGTCGACCCCTCCCCTCGGCCGGGCCTCGTCTGCGGGTGTCGTAGGCCGGGCCCCTGCGGTCGTATTGAGGGCGGCCGCCATACGGGGGGCGGCGGCCCCGGTCCATGGGACGTGGCCTGAACGAACGCCGGAGCTTTGACTCGGCATCCCTAAGGCGGGATTCGAGCGCTTGAGCCTCCAAGGCTTGCGATTGCTGCATGTGCAGCGACTGCAGTAGTTCCGCCTTGAGCAGCGCATTGTGCCGGATAGCAGCGTTCAGCTGGTCTTCCGCCCCGGCGCCCTCGTCCCGCAGCGCGGCGGTCTCTAGGTCGATTGAGGGCAGCAGGACGGAGAGGAAGGACAGCATGTCCTGCCCCAGCCGAAAGCCGCGTAGGCTCTCGCGTGCGGCTATCCACCGTAGCAGTGATATGAGCTTGGCCGCCGATTCTTGGGTCTCCATGCGGTGCGGCATGAATAGGTCGTTACCCCCTTCGGGATCGGAGCGCTCGTTGAAGCCTGTCAGGTAGACGCGCATGGCCCCGCGATACACCGACAGCCGCTTGCCGAATCGGTTAGTCAGCTTCCAGGTGTACTCGGCCGGCAAGACGATCACCTTTGCGAGACCCAGCGTGTCCGAAGCGAGCGAAGCGGCGTCGAGCAATGGCTCGTTTGGGTCTTCGGCGTCTTCTGGAACCGTCAGGACGAATGCGGGTGTCTGCCGGTCTGGGTCCACCAAGAACTCCGTGAGGCTAGCGGCGTCGAACTCCGATTCAACGACCCATGGGTCCTTCTCCAGCTTGGCGGCCCCTTGCTCCATGGCGCATTCCTTCGCGACGTGTTCGACGAATGGAGGGGCGGTGGGGCTGACACGCAGCTTGGATTCGTGGGACTTTGCTAGCTTGCGCAGGCTGAAGTCCGCTTCGTGGCCCTCCCGCTCCCGCAGCACTACCTCGGTTGTCCACTCGCGCTCCGCTTCATCCGCCTCCTTCTCGATAAAGCGGATGCCCCATAGGTCAGTCTGTGGCGTCGTCGCGCGGATCGCAGCGAAGGTGCAGTTGCCGGATGTGTGATGGAAGGTCTCGCCGTTCCAGGATGGCTCTGGAAGGTCCGTCTTGGCGTGGTGCTCAAGCCACTCGAGAATGATCTCGCGAGCCACCGAAGCCCGGTCCAACGTCGCGGCGATGCGGAACACCTCTCGAGTCCTAAGCGTCGGGCGGCCCCGGCCCGCGTCACGGCTTAAGGTGGGCCTCGGCCCCCGGCGGTAGCTAGTCCGTTCTTGTTGCATATTCCAAAACCCGCGTCAAGTCTGAGCCGGGCCAGCCCCGGCACCGTTCGCTCAAGCCGCGAACAGAAACGCCGGGGCAGGGCCCGGACACCGAAGAATCATCCTTTCCACCAGCCGAATCTGTCGTGACGTATGGCTCGCCACGGCAGTTCCACACCAAAACCCTAGGATTCCTATGTATCGCGGCTGGAAGACCGTTGCCGTTAGGATACCAGACCCTCGGACGTGTGCCTCGGAGAATGTGCGCAGACTGCTGCTCGTCAGGGGCTTGTCTTCAAGTTGACCGATTGGCGGCTGTCCGCGAGTGTCGGCGGTCTTCGTGCGCCTGTCGACGCCCAGCTCGCTTCTGACGTAACCGGTCGGTGGCGGTGATCCCCCGACGTTCCTGCTGCACCGCCACAAGAACGTGGTTCGTCGTCTGTCCCACTCGTAGCCAATGGCCTTGACGGCAGGATGTTCAGAATGCAGGCAGATCGCGGATGGCCGCCGCTGACTGGTCCCTTCCAATTGGGTCTCGACGGTCGCAACTTGCCTCTCGGGTAGTTGGCGCATCAGTGTAGCGACGACCCTGCTCCTGGCCTGTGACGGTCTTGGCACACCGTGCCGACTTCCACTAACAGTCGTTCCTGGTGGCGAGGTCCGCACTCCAAGCGGTCCCGCTTCCGCGAAGCGAGGCGGATTGGCGCTCGCGGGGCAACCCCAGCCCCCCCTTTGGGCTCAAGCTCCTCCATCCTCCAACATTGCCTCCGCACTGATGGCTCTCTGTCCCTGCGGCGCGTCCCAGCGGTCACGATTCTCCGCTTCACACGAGGCCGTGGTCGCGAGCCAAGAGTGCGTTCAGGGAGGCGTCGCGCTGGGACTCTGCGGTTCGGGGCAGGCGAACACGTTGCCCTGCACCACCTCGTCGCGCATTCCGCGGGAATTCACTTGAAGGCTTGCGGGCAGGTCGGCCGCGACTTTTGACCGAAGCGGGTCAGCGGGCACGCAGTGACCGTCTGAGCCCGGAAAGGATGTAGGGCACTGCGGGTGGTGGCGCTCGATGTCGGATGCCTCCCAAGCCGGCCACTAGCGCTTGGCCGGGCCTCAACTGCGCTTCGGGTGCGGGGCCGCGGGGCCCCGACGGCCGTTGGATCCCGTTGACGGCTAGGACAGCCGGTGACTCTCAGCTCGCCTGGAATGTCCTGCTTCATCTGGCGGATTGCCCGCGTCGGGGCCGACCGAGTGCTCGTGGCCCGTGGCTCCGCGCTCAGACGTCCGCCAAGTCGCTGTACCGGACTCCGCCCCCGACGCGCACCTTGGGAGTGACCGACATCCGTACGCCTGACAGGTGGCTGCGGGGCTCAGGCGCTCGATTAGACCGCATCCGGTGCCGGACCAGGGGCTTTCAATGTTAAATGGATCGGGCGATGTCTGAGCGACGGTTGAGAGAGGGGTGGACAAGAGGGCCTCGGTTTTGCTATTAGAGAGGGAGTGGAGCACAGCCCGATCCCACTGCGCGAGGTTCAGGTGCGGTCCGTGCGACCCGACGAGGAGCCGCGCTTCGACGCCTTGATGCGCACCCACCACTATCTCGGCTTCCGCAACTACTGCGGCAATCGCCTTTTATGGTGGAAAGCATGCCTGCTGGCGGTGGGGGCGACGGGAGAGGGCCCG
>JAPPMC010000048.1 GCA_028819235.1 Bryobacterales bacterium | reverse complement strand
AGGCGACCTGCAAGCGGCTGCTGGAGCTCAACCGCGGTTACTGGGGCGCCGTGGACAAGACGCCATCAATGTGCTCCCTCGTCTGTGACCTTGGGGCGAACAGCCATCCGGGTCGTTGGTCTTTCCGCTGGGATCGCAGCACTCTGCGGAATGCCCAGCCTGTCTGATTCTAGGTCCTGACACGGCCCGTTCGGCCCCACACGGCCGTCTGGATCGTGAGATTCCCGGTCAGGAAGGCCGAGCGGAGGCTTCTGGGCCCCGTAGACTTCGGCTGAAGATGATCTCTCGGTTGCGTTCCGGATGTCGGCCGGGTCCAGACCGGAACCGCCCGTCGGCCCGAACTGCTTGGCGTCGTGAGACAGTGCCCTTGTGCGCCTCCGGGCCGACCTAGGGGCGCTCCGGCGGTTCGCCAGCCCGGCTCGGAGGCCCGCTGCGGGCAGTGGCGGGCAGGGCTGACGGCCCGTCTGCGGTCCGGATCGGCTTGCCGGCCATCCTGGGCGTGGCTTGCGGTCGTTCGCAGCTGCTTGGCACGGTGCAACAGCGCTTCCCGACGGTCGCGCGCAATCGCCGGATACGCGACGGACGCCGGGGGGCACGGCACGGCATCGGCGTACCAAGGACAGGGAAGGATCGCTCAGGAGCCTCCAGCCCATCAGTCCTCCCCGCCGCCTTCCTCCGCGCTTCCCGTACGGTTGGCTTCGTCCGCATCCTCGAGCAGTTCACCGATCGACGCTTGCCCAGTCGGCTCCAGCTTCACGTGCAGGCCTCTTGACGGGCCCCGCGGGATGAAGCGCGCCTCGTACTGTCCGCTCGAAATACGCTGACGCATCGTCTCCCTCGAGACTCCCAAAACGCGCCGCGCTTGCGCATGGGTCACGTAATCCTCCGGCACGCTCTCGCTAATGCGCTCCCGTAGGCGATCGTCCAGCCGCACCCGCAACGGGGCACCCGGCACGTCCACTTCTGCGACCAGGAATCCCTGCTTCACCCAGCGGTAGACCGTTGGGCGCGACACCCCCAGCTCCTGCGCCGCCTCCTGAACGCTCCGCAGCTCTGCCGGAGGCGGGCGCCTCCCAAAGGCCTCCACCCCGTTCGATCGCCGCACCTGGGCCACCCTGCGCGCCGTGAAGTTCAGGCCTCTCGCCGTGCGCCGCCCCAGCCGGTTCAGGGTCCTCGCAATCTGCGCGTCGGGACACTGCCGCGCGAGCCTGCGCACCACATCCACCGTTTCCGCCTCGGTCCGCACGGGCTCCGGCACCCCCCGTCCCCACGGCACTTCGAGCTCGTCGACGCACCCGCCCTTCCAGCGCAGCAGCACGTGCAGCCGCCTGTGCTCGCGGTCCTGCCGCAGCAGCGCCTCTTCCAGCAGGGCCGCCAGGAGCCGCTTGCGGTCCCGCATCGTCACCGCCGGATGGTCCCACAGCCGCTTGAGGTCCTCCGCCAAGCCGACCAGGCCCTCGCCGCCCGACACCGCCTGTGCCGACGTTTGGCCCTCCGCCCGCTCCAGGGCCTCCCGCGCCTTCTCCACCTCTTGCAGCGCACTCTCCCAGCGCCGGGCCAGGCTCCGCTTCACCAGCCGGTGCTCGGGCTCCACCTTGAGATACTCGCGCTCCGCCCTGGCCGCCTCGTATTCCCGCCGCTCCACTTCCAGCCGATAGCTCCGCAGCCGTTCCTCCTCGCGTTGGGCCAAGAGGCGCTCCGCGCGCTCCGCCGCCTCTACGCTCGCCGGCTGAACGGCCTCCAGCAGTGCCTCCGACACCGCCAGGTTCACCCGCCCCGCCCCCGCGGTCTGGCACATCTGTTTCGAGCCTGCCTCCACGCTCGGACGACAGTAGTACTGGGCCGACTTGCCGTACGCCACTTGCATCTTGCGTCCGCAGATCCCGCAGCGCGCCAAGCCCTGCAGCAGCGCCCAGCCTTCCCGCGGCGCTCCTTGGCCCGTGCGGAACGAGTTCGCCGCCAGCCGCTCCTGCACCTCGAGCCACTCCGGCCATTCGACGTAGCCTTCGTGATGGTCCACCAAGAGCACCCGCCAGCGCTCCCTCGGCTGCACCGCGATGTGCTTGCGCGGCTTGCCATCCTTGCCCGGCCGCACCACCGTCCGGGTCCTGCCCCAGGCGTAGGCCCCGCCCATCGCCGGGTTCGTCAGCACATCGTGGACCCGAAAGTACGTCGCCGCCGACCATTGCGGTTGCGTGTCCCGGCCTGCGGGCCGTGCCGGCAGCAGCACTCCCTGCTCCCGCAGCGCCAAGGCCGCCCCGCGCGCACTGCCCACCTCACGAAACTTGGCGAACACCTGCCCGACGGCATGCCGCACCTGCTCGTCGGGGTCCTTCTCCAGCCTCACCCCCCGCAGCACATACCCGATCGGCACGCTCGCGTACAGTTCCCCGCGCTGCGCCTTCTCCTCCTTGCTATGAAATCGCGGGGTGGTGGAGACGCACGTGTCCTGTGGCCGCTCGGAAC
>JAPPMC010000223.1 GCA_028819235.1 Bryobacterales bacterium | reverse complement strand
CTACCAGTGGGCCGCCGGGCCCGTCGTGGCAGGGGTTTTGGCGCGAGCACTAACTCTTGGTCTTCTAGCACGTCCAAGATGGGCTTGTCGTACTCGTCGACCAGAACGACTACCTGTCGGCCGGATGCCTTGTGCAGACGATGCAAGATGTCACGAAGGCGTTCCGGCCCAGACCTAGCCACCGGCGACACTTCTATCCCGGCATCTTCCCCGATCCAGGCAAGTTGGTTGACGACGTCGCTGTCCAGATCACCAGGCTCGTTGTACTTCCCGTCGAAGGTCAGCCGAACCACCGCATGCGTGCACTTCCAGTCCCAGATATCGTGTATGGCAAGTCCTCGAAACAGCGGCTCGCTGCCCTTGAACAGTTCGCGCAGCGTATCCAGCAGCAGGCTTTTCCCGAAGCGGCGCGGACGGGAAAGGAAATAGTACCTTCCTTGGCTCACCAGTCGGTGTATCAGTAGGGTCTTGGCAACGTAGTAGTAGGAGTCTCCTTGGATCGTGGGAAAGTCCTGAATGCCAATCGGGAGTAGGCGCCGCTTCATGGCCTGAGCGCATTAGGGGAGTCTCGGGACCATGTCACTGTCCCGCAGCCGCTGCCGGGCGTCCGCGCAGACAGTCGCCGGCACAAGTCTCGCCGCCAGAGGGCTCGCTGGTGCCTAGTGGTCATCGAAAGCCCCTTGCCCGTTCAACTCAAAGCGATCGAACGGCTGCCGATCAGCCCCGAATGGGCTTGCGCAGGCCGTCGAAGCTCTCCTTCCCGTACGTCGCGCACGAGGACCTCCGGACACAGACATCGGCGAGGCTCCCCGGAGCTGGGAGAGAATCACACTTCGCAGACCCGCTCGCGACGCCCCTATCGGTCTCGGCACTCTGGCGTGCTGTCAATCTCGCGGGGCGAGTGGCCGGCCACGCCCTATGCCATGAGACCCTTCTGAACAGTGCCGCTGACGTCGGTCAGCCGGAAGTCACGCCCCATGAACCGGTATGTGAACTTCTCGTGGTCAAAGCCCATCAGGTGCAGGATCGTCGCCTGAAGGTCGTGCACGTGGACTGGATCCTTGGTGATGTTCAGGCACAGCTCGTCGGTCGCGCCGTGCACGTGGCCGGGCTTTACGCCCCCTCCGGCCATCCACATCGAGTAGGCCGTCGGCTGGTGGTCCCGACCTGCGTTGGCGGCCTCTTCAGGCTTGCGGATCTCAACCATCGGCGTCCGGCCGAATTCACCGCCCCACACGACCAAGGTCTCGTCCAGCAGGCCGCGCTGCTTGAGGTCTCGGATAAGGGCGGCCGTCGGCTGGTCCGTCTCCTTCATGCGCTGCGGGAGTTTCGTGTTCAGGTATGTGTGGTCGTCCCAGGATGCGTCCATCATCAGGACGGTCCGCACGCCGCGCTCGACGAGACGGCGGGCCAGGATGCAGTTGGTCGCGTACTGCCTGCGGTGCTCGTTGTCACTATTGATCCCGTACATCTCCAAGGTCTCGGGTGATTCGCTGGACAGGTCCACCAGATCGGGCGCCTCCGTCTGCATGCGGAATGCCAGCTCGTAGGCGTTGATGCGGGAAGCGATCTCTGCGTCGCCGGTGCGCTCGTGCCGCATCCGGTTCATGTCATTCACAAAACTGATCGTCTCTCGCTGGACGTCCCGGGTCACGCCGGGAGGGTTCGACAGGTAGAGGATCGGATCTCCCTGACTCCGGAAAAGCGTGCCCTGGTAGTGGGAAGGCATGAACCCGGACGAGAAGTTCGTCGTTCCGCCGGAGGTTCCCTTGCCCGACGCAAGAACAACAAAGCCCGGCAGGTTCTCGGACTCGCTGCCAAGCCCGTACAGCAGCCAAGACCCAAGGGTCGGCCGACCCGGGAGCGTCGAACCCGTGAACAGCAGCAACTGCCCCGGATGGTGGTTGAAGGCATCGGAATGCATCGAACGGACCAGGCAGATCTCGTCCGCCATAGATCCAAGATGCGGGACCAGTTCGGACAGCACCATTCCGCATTGGCCCATCGGCGCGAAGTTGTAACGGCTTGCCATGACCTTAGCCGTCGGCTTGATGAAGGCCAGCGTCAGGTCTTTGGTGATCGACTCCGGCAGGGACCTGCCGTCCCAGCGCTCCAGCTCGGGCTTGGGGTCGAAGAGCTCGTACTGGCTCGGCCCACCCTCCATGAACATGAAGATGACGCTCTTCGCCTTCGGCGCGAAGTGCGGGGCCTTGGGGACAAGGGGCCCGGCGGCGGTCAGGCCGTCGGCCGCCAAGAGTTCCGCCAAGGCGGCAATCCCGACACCTCCGGCAGCGCTGCGCAGGAAATCGCGCCGACCAAGGGTTGCGGTAATGTGTCGCTCGTCCATCCCTGTCGGCTCCATTGTAGTTAGGCCCCTAGAGCGGCGGGCTCGGATGGAGGCTCAATGCGCTGGGATGTGGCCGACCCGGTACCATTGTGGCGGTGCGCCGGAGACTCTCAGCGGCTGCGGCGATCGCAGCTCTGGCCGCCCAGCCGTCCCAGTCCGCCGAATCGGGACTTGTCGAGCGCTACTGCCTGGCCTGCCACGGCGGGCGTCTCCCTCGAGGGCCTCAACGTTGACGTGCCGGGAGAGCGGCCCGAGATTTGGGAACGCGTGCTGAGAAAGGTGGCATCGGGCGAGATGCCCCCGCCCGAGATGCCCTCCCCCGAGCTTGCTGAGCGGTCCCTGTTCACCGCTCGGCTCGAACGGGCGCTGGACGCTGCCGCTGCCGCCGAACCGAACGTCGGCCGCACACCTCCCCACCGCCTCAACCGGGCAGAGTACGCCAACTCCGTCCGCGACCTGCTCGACCTCGACGTGGAGATCAGGCACCTGCTCCCTGGCGATGACTCAGGCTACGGCTTCGACAACATCGCGGAGGTCTTGTCGCTTACGCCGGCGCTGATGGAGCGGTACCTGATCGCCGCCCGCTGGGCCAGCCGGCTCGCTGTAGGCCGGTCGGGGCAGCAACCCCAGAGGGACGTTTTCGTGCGCAACCGGGAGACAGGCTTCGCGCTTGCCGGCCACGCGCCCGCCATGCCCGGTGACCTGCCTCCACGGGCTGCCCGAGGAGCGGCTATCCGCTACTACTTTCCCCTAGACGGCGAGTACGTGATCGCGGCGAACCTGGACCGGGGCGAGTCGGCCATTGGCTACGGGCACCGTTCTGGCCGCGTCCGCGTGACAGCCGGGATCCACGCCGTCTCCGTTTCCTTCCCGGGCGGGTCGCCGCGGCCCGAGACGACCAAGCCGACCGCGGAAGCCGCGAGGGATCTGCCGCATCCGCCGCTGGACATGCGCATTGACGGCCGTCGCGTCGCGCTGGCGCCGCTCGAGGACGCCGCAACGCCGTACCGGCTCCGGAGCATATCGATTGGGGGGCCGTTCGACGCCACGGGCCCGGGCCTGACGCCCAGCCGCCGCAAGATCTTCTCCTGCCTCCCGAGCAGCGCGGCCGAGCAGCGGCCTTGCGCCCGGGCGATCCTCTCGCGGCTGGCTCGCCAAGCGTATCGCCGGCCGGTGGACGAGGCCGACACGTCCGCGCTCATGGAGATCTTTGAGACCGGACTCTCCCAAGGCGGTTTTGAGGCCGGAATTGAGCGCGCGATCCGAGCCCTGCTGGTCTCGCCGAAATTCCTGTTCCGCGTCGAGCCGGATCCACCCGGAGCCACGCCTCGAAAGCCCTACAAGCTGGGCGACTTCGCCCTCGCGACCCGCCTCTCCTACTTTCTTTGGAGCAGCCTGCCGGACGAGTCACTGCTCGCGTCTGCCGAGCGCGGCGAGCTCGGCGAACCAGCGGAACTGGAGCGCCAAGCCAGGCGCATGCTGGCCGACCCCAAGTCTCGGGCTCTCGTCGACAACTTTGCCGGACAGTGGCTCGAGCTGAGGAAGGTGACACGCATCAAGCCGGACAACAGAATCTTCCCGGAATTCAACGCCGACCTACGACTGGCCCTGGGCCGCGAAACGGAGCTGTTCGTGGCCGACGCCCTGCGCCGCAACGGCAGCATTCTGGAGCTGCTCGACTCGGGTCACACGTTCCTGAACGAGCGCCTCGCGGAGCACTATGGCATCGAGAGTGTACGGGGCACGCAGTTCCGGCGGGTGGCCTTGGAGGACCCTCGCCGCGGGGGCCTTTTGGGACAGGGGAGCATTCTCGCCGTCACCTCGTACCCGAACCGCACGTCAGTGGTGATCCGCGGCAAGTGGGTGCTCGAAAACCTGTTCGGGATGCCGCCTCCGCCTCCGCCCCCCGACATCCCCGAACTGGAGGAGGCAGCGCCTCCCGGGCAAGAGCTCACCTTGCGGGAGCTGCTGACGCTCCACAGCCAGAGCCCGAGCTGCTCCGGCTGCCACATCCGCATGGACCCCATCGGCTTCGCCCTGGAGAACTTCGACGCCATCGGCCGATGGCGGGACAGCGAGAACGGAGAGCCGATCAACGCCTCCGGCGAACTCCCGGGCGGCGTCCGCTTCGACGGGCCGGCGGAACTCCGCAAAGCGCTCGCCACCACCCTCAGGGACAATTTCGTGCGGACTGTGGCGGGCAAGCTGCTGACCTACGCCCTCGGGCGCGGCCTGGAGTATTACGATAGACCTGCGGTTCGGTCCATCGCCCGGACTACGGAAGACGTCGGCTTCGGCTTCGCTGACATGGTTGTGGCGGTGGTGCAGAGCATGCCATTCCAGATGAGGATGGGACCCGAATGACCTTCCTGACCAAGAGATCCCTGCCCCGCCGCGAAGTCCTCCGAGGGCTCGGCGTGACCATCGCGCTCCCGTGGCTGGATGCAATGTCGCCGGCGATGGCTGCTCCGAGAGCGGCCGCTGCCCACAAGGCGCTGCGGATGGGGTTCGTCTATGTGCCTAACGGCATCATTGACCTCAAGGGCGAGTGGACGCCCAAGGGAGAAGGCCGGGACTTCGAGTTCAGCGAGATCAACGCTTCACTGGAGCCATTGAGGGACCACATCACCGTCCTGAGCGGCCTGGCGCACGTCAATGGACGCCCGGGCGGCGATGGTCCTGGTGACCACGCCCGCGCCGGTGCCACCTTCCTGACAGGGGAGCGCCCGGTAAAGACCGAAGGTACAGGCATCCGCGCAGGTGTGTCGGCGGACCAGATCGCCGCGAGGGAGCTCGGCAAGCACACGCAGATTGCCTCTCTTGAGACGGGCATCGAGGAGCCCAGCGTCGCAGGCGGGTGCGACTCCGGCTACAGCTGCGCATACACCAACACGATTTCCTGGCGATCGCCCACCACGCCAAATCCAGTGGAGGATAACCCAAGACGTCTATTCGAACGCCTCTTCGGCGACGGCTCGAGCACCGACGCGACCGAACGCCTCGCAGCGCTGCGCGAGCAGCGCACGATCTTGGACTTCGTGCGCCAAGATTTGGCGCGGCTTCGCAGCGAACTGGGCGCGGAGGACCGCGGGAAGCTCGAAGAGTACGCCGAGGCCATCCGGGACTTGGAACGAAGGATCCAGCGCGCAGAGGCCGACAGCGATAGGCAGCTGCCGACCATGCACCGCCCAGGCGGGGCGCCTGACAACTTCAGCGACCACGCCAAGCTGATGATCGACCTGCAGGTGCTTGCGTTCCAGGCCGACCTGACCCGCGTGACCACATTCATGATGGGCCGCGAGGGCACGTGGCGCAGCTATCCCGGCATTGGCGTTCCCGACGCGCACCACGCCGTCACCCACCACTCCGGCGATCAGGAGAAGATCGCCAAGACGACCCGCATCAACCAACACCACGTGAAGATGCTCGCGTACATGCTGCAGCGGATGGAGTCGACCCCGGACGTGGACGGGTCCCTCCTGGACAACAGCATGGTCGTGTACGGAAGCTCGATCTCGGACGGGAACCAGCATCTGCACCATGACCTTCCCGTACTTCTGGCGGGAAGCGCCGGCGGTCGGATCCCGGGTGGCCGTCACATGCGCTACGCTCGCGAGACCCCCATGACCAACCTGCTGCTGAGCATGCTGGACATAGTGGGCGTTCCCACAGAGCACTTGGGAGACAGCACGGGCAGGCTCGAAGGCCTCACACACGGTTAGAGTCGGACAAGTGCTGGCGAGAGGCCGCCCCGCCTGCTCCCGCGTCCTTCTGACGTTCGCGGCGGCATTTCTGCCGCTGGCTGGTGCGGCGGACCTGCGCCTGCTCGACGCCGTGCAGCGGCGCGACTCCGCCGGCGTGGAGCGGCTGTTGGCCCTTGGCGTGGATCCCAGTGCGTCAGGGAATGACGGATCGACGGCCTTGGCCTGGGCCGCCCACTACCAAGACTTGGACATGGCCCGCCGACTCGTGGAAGCCGGGGCGAGGGCCAACACAGTTGACACGCACGGTGACACCCCGCTGACGCTGGCATGCGCGAACGGAGACGCCGCCATGGCGGCGCTCGTCCTCGACGCTGGCGCCGACCCGAGCGTAAAGCGCTGGAACGGCGAGACGCCGCTGATGCTGGCCGCCGGCTCTGGCCTCGAGGTGACCGTTAGGAGAATGCTGGAGCTGGGAGCCGACCCGAACCAGAGAGAATCGAGCCGAGGCCAGACTGCCCTCATGTGGGCCGCGGCTGAGAGTTCTCCGGCCACCGTGAGAGCGCTACTGGAGGGCGGAGCCGAAGTGGACGTGGCCTCCAACGGCGGGTTCACAGCGCTGACGTTCGCGACAAGGGCCGGCGACACCGAGACGCTTCAGGTCTTGCTGAATGCGGGAGCGGACCCGAACCCGCGAGCGCACGATGGCAGCCTGCCGCCCAACGTCGCGGCTTCCCATGGCCGTCTCGAAGCCCTCAGGGTGCTGTTGGAGTCCGGAGCCGATCCCGGCTCCGGCGACAGCGAAGGCAGGACACCGCTGTACACGGCGGCCAAGGCCGGCCACCTCGAGGCTGTCGAGCTATTGCTCGAAGCCGGCGCAGACCCCAACGTGAGGACGTTCCGGACCGACGATCCCGCGTCGGCACGCAGCGTCCGAAGGCCCGAAGGCGAGGACACACCGCTGCTGGCGGCGGCGAAGGGAGGCCATCTGGAAGTGATGCGCCGCCTGGTGGAGGCCGGCGCCGATCCGAAGGCCCGCGCGCAGGATGGGGAGAGCCTGCTGATGCAAGCAGCGCGCAGTTCGAGCATGCCGGTTGTGCGGTACGCCTTCTCCTTGGACACCGACGTGGGCGCGGCCACCTCCATCGGTCGGACCGTGATGCACGCCGCGGTGATCCCTGCATCGTTCAGGCCTGTTCCCGACAAGATCTGCGCGATCATCAGGTTCTTCGCCGAACGCGGGGCAGATCCGGATCCGATTGACGACGGAGGCCGGACTCCCATATCGATTGCCGACATCTGGCCGGTCGAGCAAGCCTCGAGACTGCTCTACGAGCTCACCGTGCAGTCCGGTAAGACGCCAAAGATCCTGCCCACGGACCTGCGCTGACCCGCTGGCCGAGCATTGGCCAGCGCGCACGACGACGCCGACCGGGCGTGATCGGCGCTGTCGGCGGCAGGATGCCGCAGCGGCTTGCCCGACATGCCGTTCTGGGCTAGTCTCGTAGCAGGCGATGTTCTGCGGACGTTGCGGGTTCGAGATCGAGGAAGAGGATTCCTTCTGCAGGAATTGCGGGCTGTCGACCACGGGCGAGCCGGCCCACGAAGCGCGCTCATTCTCGCGGCAGATGGACACCCGCATGGTCGCAGGGGTATGCAGCGGATTCGCGAGGCACTTCGGCAAGGATGTGGCGATGGTGCGGATCATCTGGGTCCTGGCGGCGATCCTGCCTCCCCTGTTTCCCGGCGTCTCCGCCTATGTCCTCGGATGGCTGCTGATGCCGCCGGCCGCGGAAGCCGAGACAGCCCGGGCGTCCGAATAACAACACCGTGATCGAGACCCGCGCTCACGCCCGCGCCGGCATCCTCGGGAACCCGTCAGACGGATACTACGGCAAGACAATCGCGCTGACCCTCCGGAACTTTCGGTCAAGGACGCTCTTGTATCCGAGCGCACGGCTCGAGATCCGCCCGTCCGCCACCGACATACCTATCTGGGAGAACCTGGAGCACCTGCGGCAGCAGACGCGCTGGCACGGCTACTACGGCGGGATCCGCATCCTGCGCGCGCTCCTGATGCGCTTCAGCGACTATTGCCAGCAGGAGCGGATCGAACTCGACGACCGCAACTTCACCATCGAGTACGAGTCAACGATCCCGCTTCGCCTCGGGCTGGGCGGATCTTCGGCGATCATAACCTCGGCGCTCCGCGCCCTGATGGAGTTCTTCGATGTTGAGATTCCCCGGTCCATACAAGCGAACATCGTGCTCGAGACCGAGACAAAGGAATTGGGCGTCTCTGCCGGATTGCAGGACCGCGTTGTCCAAGTCTACGAGGGGCTGGTCTACATGGACTTCGACCGGGAACTGATGCAATCCCGAGGCTACGGCGACTACGAGGTGATGGACAGCGCGGTGCTCCCCAATCTTTACATCGCCTATCGGACGAGCCTGAGCGAGGGCACGGAAGTGTTCCACAACAGCCTGCGCCGGCGGTACGAGTCGGGTGACCGTCGGGTCCGCGAAGCGATGCGGCAGTGGGCCCGGATGGCGGAGGAGGGCCGGGCGGCCCTGCTGGCGGGCGACACCCGACGGTTCGGGCAGCTCATCGACGACAACTTTGACCTTAGGGCCAAAGTGACCGAGCTCAGTCCGCAGAACCGCTCGATGGTCGAAGCCGCGAGATCGCTGGGGGCGACGGCGAAATTCGCTGGCTCCGGAGGCGCCATCATGGGCACCTACCGGGACGAGGAGCACTTCAAGACACTACGCGGAGGTCTCTCAAGGAAGGGGATCCGCACGATCCGCCCGGTGATCTAGCCTATCGGCCAGGCGTCACGCGGGGGCGCCGGGCAAAGGACCGCGCGTGTCTGTGCGAATGCGGCAGAGGTAGTCGTCGGCGCACAGGTAGAGCGTCCCGCCATCGTCCCCCCAGCACAGGTTGGCGACCCGCCGCCCGGGTGCGATGCGCCCCAGCAGGCGCCCGCTTGGGGTCGCGGCCCACACGCCGCCAGGGCCGGTGGTGAAGATGTTGCCCTGACAGTCGACCTTGATGCCGTCGGGAAGGCCGGGGGCCTCGGGAGCCCGCTCGGTCAGGTCGATCAGCACGCGGCCGGAGCCGAGAGTGCCGTCGTCGCGCAATAGGTAGCTCATAACGATGGCCCTTCGCGGGTTGGACTGGGTGACGTAAAGGAAACGCCCGTCGGCACTGAAGGCTACGCCGTTGGGGTTCTCGAGCTCGTCCGTGAGCAAGATGGCCTCCCGCCGGCCGGCCCGCACCAAGTACACCCCGCAGAACGGGAGTTCCCGTGCCGGGTCCTCGTATCGGTGGTGCAGGCCGTAGGCAGGGTCGGTGAAGTAGAGGTCCCCGCGCTGCCCGACCACCAGGTCATTGGGTGAATTCAGTCGCCGTCCTTCGTACGAGTCGACAATCGTGATCTTGCCTCCGCCGGGCTCCAGCCGGGATACGCGTCGGTCACCGTGCTCGCAAGCGAGCAGCCGCCCCTCGCCATCGAACGTAAGTCCGTTCGATCCCGGCTCCTTGCCGTAGTACTCGATCCCGGTGTAGCCGGAGGGCTGCATCCAGATCCTCGCGCCGGTCGCCTCAGTCCACTGATAGATGGCGTTGCGGGGGATGTCCGAGAACAGCAGAATGCTCTCCCGAGCCGACCAGACGGGGCCTTCGGGCCAGGCGAATCCGACATCGAGCAGCTCGATATTGCGCTCAGGTCCGACGAGACTGTCGAATTCCGGGGCGAAACGGTCGATGTGTCCGATTGAGGGAAAATCTCGCACGAGCCTCCATCATATTTCCGGCCGCGCGGCGTTCTCGGCAGCCCCGAGCGTGGCCGAGTGGCCGTTCGCGCGCAGAGCGGATCCGGAGTGGCGGGCTTCGGCGACCCTGCTTAGGTACTGAGGCGCCTGCGATCGGCTGCAGCGCCAGGACCAAGCGAGACGACCGCGACCCGGGCCTTATGATGTCAGCGATGGCCCAGCGCGGAGCCGCGCCCCCGATTCGGGTGCTGATCGCAAAGCCCGGCCTGGACGGGCACGACCGTGGGGCCAAGATCATCGCCCGAGCCCTCAGGGACGCGGGCATGGAGGTGATCTACACCGGCCTGCGCCAGACGCCCCAACAGGTGGTCAGCGCTGCCCTGCAAGAGGATGTCGAGTTCATCGGACTTTCGATCCTCTCAGGAGCCCATATGGCGATCGTCCCGACCGTGCTGGAACTGCTTCGGCAAGCCGGCGCTTTCGACGTCCGCGTAGTCGTCGGCGGCATCATCCCCGATGCCGATGTCGCCGCCTTGAAGGAGCTGGGCGTATCGGAGGTCTTCCAGCCAGGGGCGCCCCTGTCGTCAATCGCCTCGTACCTGAAGGACAACCGTCCGGACCGCTCCTGAAGCCCGACCGCTGGGCGCTGCATCGCCCGTAGCGGCATGTAGCGGCATAATGTGTCCGGCACGATCGTGGCAGAAACCGTCGGTATCGTCGGCTGCGGAAGGGTGGGCCTTGCCCTAGCGCGGCTGCTGTCGCCCGGGTTCCGCGTCTTGGTGGCTTCGAGGCAAGACGCCGAGAGGGCTGCGGCCCTCGCCGGCGGCGGGGTCCGAGTGGCTTCTTCGGGGTACTTGGCCCGCTCCGCCCGATGCTGCGTGCTCGCCGTTCCCGACCGCGTTGTACCCGAAGTCGCAGTGTCGATGGCGACTCAAGGCGCGCGGGTGATCCTGCACACGTGCGGTGCGCTGGGGCCGGCCGATCTCGGACTCCCGGCAGGATCTGGCGTGTCGGCGGCCACATTCCATCCCTTGCAGACGTTCCCCGACGCCGCAGCGGCCATCAGCGGCCTCCCGGGATCGTTCATCGGAGTCTGCGGCGAAGGTCCGGCCCGGACCTGGTGCGAGCGCCTGGCCCGGGCTATCGGCTGCACCCCTCTGCCGGTCGACGAGCGCAAGCTGCCGCTCTACCACGCTGGCGCCGTGCTGGCCAGCAACTGCCTGATCGGCCTGCTGGACGCCGCCACAGAAGCATTGCAGGCGTCGGGCGTGGCACGGGAGACCGGGCGCGCGGCGCTGGCCCCTCTGGCGACCGCCAGCCTCCGCAATGCACTTACAATGGGGGCGGAGCAGGCGCTGACCGGACCGGTGTCCAGAGGGGATGTGGGCACCGTGGGCCGGCACTTGGACTCCGTGAGCACTGTGTCCGAGCCGCTCGGGGACCTGTATCGCCTGATTGGCCTGCGCTTGGTGGCGATTGCCCTGCGAGGGGGCCTGGATCCGCAAGCGGCGGACGGCCTGGCGGTCGTGCTCGGCGAAAAAGGAGCGCTGCAGTGAGGCACCCCGACGCTGCGGTAGCGGCTCCGGACCTGCTGCGGATGAAGCGCCGCGGCGAGCGGATCGCCATGCTCACGGCGTACGACTTCACCATGGCGCGGCACTTGGACCGCGCCGGAGTGGACGTCTTGTTGGTCGGCGACTCGCTCGGCATGGTGGTGCTCGGGCAGGCCAATACCCTCGGGGTGACCCTAGACGCGATGCTTCACCACACGACCGCGGTGTCGCGCGCCGTGTCGCGCGCACTGGTGGTGGCAGACATGCCGTTCTTGACCTGCCACACTGGCGTGCCAGACGCCATCCGCGCGGCCGGACGGCTGCTCAGCGAGGCCGGCGCTCGGGCGGTGAAGGTCGAGGGCGCGTTCCAGGTGCTCGAGGTGGTGCAGAGACTGGGGGAGGCCGGCATCCCAGTGATGGGCCACATCGGACTCACGCCGCAGTCCATCCATAGGCTCGGCGGGTTCAGGAAACAGGCGCGCAGCCCCGAAGAAGCGCGGAAGCTCGTCGAAAGCGCCAGGGCGCTCGAGGCGGCCGGGGCTTTCGCAGTGGTCTTGGAATCGATCCCGTCCAAGGTCGCCGCCGAGGTCACCGATGCGCTGGAGATACCCACCATCGGCATTGGAGCTGGACCGCACTGCGACGGACAGGTCCTTGTCAGCCACGACGCCTTTGGGCTTTACGACGAGTTCACCCCGCCATTCGTGAAGCGCTTCGCGAACCTTGGCGACCAACTGGCGGCCGCCGCGAGGGACTACGTACTCGAGGTTCGCGAGGGAGAGTTTCCCTCCACTCCCGCGGCCTCCTTGGCGAGGCGCTCGGCGGACTGACCGGCCATGCCGGCCGACTGCATCGCGCGCATCGCGCACCTTCGCGAACGTGTCTCGGCCGCAAGGCGGGAAGGCCTCAGCGTGGGGTGCGTGCCAACGATGGGGGCTCTGCACCGCGCCCATCTCGAGTTGATAGATCGGGCCCGGGCCGAGTGCGGACTGGTCGTCGTCACCATCTTTGTCAACCCGCTGCAGTTCGACCGCGAAGACGACCTGCGAAGCTATCCCCGCACGCTTGAACGCGACGTGGAGCTGTGCGACCGACACGGGGCCGACGTGGTGTTCGCCCCTTCCGTGGACGAGATGTACCCGCGCGAGCCGCTGATCACAATTGAGATCAAGGGTCTTGCGGCCGGGCTCTGCGGAGCGAGCCGGCCGGGCCACTTCAACGGGGTCGCTACGGTCGTGCTCAAGCTCCTCAACGCCGTCCAGCCGGACGTGGCCTACTTCGGCGAGAAGGACTATCAGCAGCTGGTCATCATTCGGGCACTCGTCGAGGATTCTTGCCTGCCCGTGCGCATCAGCGCGGTCGAGACAGTGCGGGAGGCCGACGGCCTGGCGCTGAGTTCGCGTAATGCACTGCTCACCGACGAGCAGCGGGCGGCTGCGCCGGCACTCGCGCGGGAATTGCAGAACGCTGCGAGGGCTGTCCGGGCCGGAGAGTCGGACGCCGCCAAGATCCTAGCGCGGGCCCGGAGGGCGCTCGGGGCCCAACCGTTGCTGCGCCTGGACTACTTCGACATCGTCGACCCAAGCACACTGCGGCCCGTGCCGGAGATCACGGGGCCGGTGCGCATTGCCGCAGCAGCATTCCTAGGGACGACCCGGCTGATCGACAATCTGGCCGCAAGCCCGAAAGTTGGATAATGGCGGCCATGGCCCGCGCAATCTGGATTCTCGCCAGCGGCTTGGCGGCCGCGACGCTGGCGCAAGCCTCGCCCAACATCGTGCTGCTCTTCGCCGACGACCTCGGCTACGGCGACCTCGGGGCCTTCGGCAGCCCCACGATCCGCACGCCCAACCTAGACCGCCTCGCGGCCGAGGGCCTGCGGATGACCTCTTTCTATTCGGCGCCTTCGTGCGTGCCCGCGCGCACCCAGCTCTTGCTGGGACGCTACCCGAGCCGCACCCGCGTAGGCCGCACATCGGTCGGCGGGGACGGCGGGATGCCCTCCGACCTGACCACGCTCGCCCAAGGGCTGAAGACGGCCGGCTATCGCACGGCGATGGCAGGCAAGTGGCATCTCGGCTACGCCAAGCCCGAATTACTGCCCGTCGGCAAGGGGTTCGACAGCTGGTTCGGCCTTCCCTACTCCAACGACATGATCCGCCCATGGGTCCAGACCGACGAGCCCTTGTGGCTGTATCGCGGCGCGGAGCCCGTTGAGCACCCGGTGGACCAGGACCAGCTCACGATGCGCTACACCGAAGAAGTGGCACGCGTCATTCACGAGGCTTCTTCCGGTCCGTTCTTCGCCTATCTCGCCTACAGCATGCCGCACCTGCCTTTACGGACCGCTGGCCGCTTCCGTGGCCGCTCCCGGGCGGGACTCTACGGGGACGTCATCGAAGCGATCGACTGGTCGGTCGGGGCGATTCTGGAGCAGCTCGAGCGGGACGGGAAGGCCGACGAGACGATCGTGATTTTCACGAGTGACAACGGGCCGTGGCTAAACCTCCCTGACCGTATGCTGTCTGGCGGGGTGGAGCCATGGCACGCAGGGTCGCCCGGCCCCCTGCGCGGGGCCAAGCACACGACCTACGAGGGAGGAGTCCGCGTGCCGTTCATCGTCCGCTGGCCCGGTACGGTCCCTGCCGGGGTGGTGACGGCTGAGATGGGCGCCACCTTGGATATCTACGCCACGCTCCTGACAGCGGCGGGGGTAGCGCTGCCGGAGGGCTGCGACGGCCACGACCTCGCTGGGCTATGGTCCGGCCGAACGGGCCAGTCGCCGCGGCGGGAGTTCCTGTACCACCGCGGCACGTCGGTGCAGGGCGTGCGCGTCGGACCTTGGAAGCTCCGCACAGTGGACGGCGACGAGCTCTTTCAGCTCGATCTGGACCCCTCCGAACGCTACAACGTGGCCGCCGACAACCCGCAAATCGTGGCGGAGTTGCGCCGACGCATCGAGCAGTTCCACGCAGCCGGGGCCAGTCCGCCGCCGCAGGAATAAGAGCGCGCTTGCCGCGCCAGAATCAGCGCCGGTCGACTTCCTCTAGGGGCAGCCGGACGGCCCTCCCGTCCTGAGCGGACCGCTTGGCCGCCTCCAGTATCTGGACGGCCGCGACATTGACGTCCAATCCCAAGATGTGCTCCATTGGCTCTCCGCGGCGGACCCGGTCGATCATGTAGCGCACGGGATGGCTCGCCTCGGGTACCAGGGGCGGACTCTCGACGGCGCTGGCCTTGCCCCGGCCCGTGCGGATCGACAGCGAGTCCCGCACCAGTGACAGCGTGCCGAGGCGCCCGTGGATCTCGAGCTGCTGGAAGCCGCCCGGCAGGTCCCAACTGGCCTCGAAGATGCCGACCGCCTCCGGATAAGTGAGCACGAGAACGGCATTGTCCTCAACCTTCGGGAAGCGCTCCGGCTGCAGGTGGCTCACTGTAGCGTAGACCTGCGATGGCAGTCCAAGGTGCCATGCTGCCCAAACGGCGCCGTATACTCCGAAGTCGATTAGAGCCCCGCCCCCGTTCTGGACCGGGTCTGTGAGCCAGTCGAAGAACACCTTCCGGCGCAGGTCGCGCGGCGAGGGGCCACCGTTGCCGACCACGCCGTGCAGCCTCCATACGTTGCCAATGGCCCCTGATCGCGCGAGTCGGCGCTGTTCGTGATTGGACGGCCACCAAGCCATCTGGTAGTTGGTCATCACAGAGATCCCGTGCTCGGCCGCCAATTCCTGAATCCGAAGTGCGTCCTTGTAGCTGCCGGCCAGCGGCTTCTCGAAAATCAGGTGCACGCCGAGCGGGGCGAGGTGTTCGGCGATCTCGACATGCCGATTGTTCTCCACAAAGGCCCAAACGATCTCCGGGCGCTGGTCGCGGACGAATTCTTGGTACGAAGCGTAGACGGGAGCCTCTGGCTGGACCTTTCTGGCCTCGGCGACGATTCCGGGGATGGACTCCGCGATTCCGACGAACTCGGCGTCTTCGATGCCCGAGATCTGCGCCAGCTGGCGCCAGGCATGGCCATGACGCAGGCCAACGAAGCCCACCCTGGTGGCTGCGGCGGCCATTTGGGCCATGAGGACCGCCGCGGCGCCAAGACGGAGCCAAGAAACACGGCGACGGCAGAACAAGATCCAACTCACACCTGCCATTATCGTCGGCAGTAACGCCATGCGTGGTATTCGGGGGGCAGTCGGCTTGCCTTGGTCTCGTGCACCAAGCTTTCCGTTGGGGGGCTGTTGGTAGCGGATCCGCCCGCCGGGTGTGGACGTGTCGATGGCCTCGGTCAGCGAGACCAGGTGGCAGCCCCCCTCCTTGAGCCGCGCCGCGAGGTTGAGCAGGTGGCCGGTCGAGCGGCCCAGCCGGTCGTAGCTCCACACCACTAGGCTGTCGCCGGGTCTCAGGAAGTCGAGGGAGGCGTTCAGCTACGGTCGGCGGGCCAGCCGGCCGGAGGCCTTGTCCCGGAAGGTCCTCTCGCAGCCGCGCTCCTCGAGTGCCCACAATTTGGCCCCGGGGTCTTGGTCCACGGTGGAGACTCGCGCGTAGCCGACCAGCATCATTCCGTGCCTTAAGCAGGAAGTGCGCAGCCAGCAGCTTGTCCGAAATATCGATCTGCCTCGGGCTGGCGCTTAAGCCGGCCACCTCTCTCCATGGCGCGCCGATTCTAGCGGTTGGCCGGGCATCGCCGCGGCCTGTCCCGTGCCACACAGGTTGGCCGGTCCTCGAAGGGCTGAAGCTCCGGGCATGAATCCGGGGATCCGATCCTGAGCCGAAGAACCTGCCGCCAATCAGTGCGGAATGTGCCATCATTGGGCTCATCGCCGTTCTGTTTGTCTTGTCCATCCGGACCGGACCTACGACTGGCGCTGCGACGGCTGCCGCGCAGTGCGGCGGCGCTACGGCCCGCACAGGGGGCCGCGGCGGCAGTTCTTCAGGACGTGCCAGAACGTCAGGGCCTAAGCCGGGAAGGTGCCGCTGGACCGGTCTAGGCGCTTCACCCTCGAGGCGTCGCGGTATGCCCGGGTGAGCGGCCAAGCGTACCGCATACGCGCTGAACAGCGCCCGGCCGACCCCTGATCAGCGCGGTATCCACGACTGGCGCGGCACCCTGGCCGGTCGCGCACGGGCGCGTCGCGATCACGCGGGAGGGAGAGAACCCGTGGGCAGGGGGCCTCGGCTTCGGCCGATCCTGCTGGAAGGGCCTCTCTTGGAGGTCGCATACAATGCTGGGGACGAAGCCCCGATGGCCAAAAAGAACTCGTGATGGCCGACACTCCGCCGCCACAGCCGGACTCGAAGCGCCTGTTCGACCTGCTCCAGAAGATTGGCATGGATGCCGGGGATGCCTATACTTTCATTCAGGAGGTCGGGAACATGGCCGCAGCCAACCTCATCGCCCGGTTCGAGTCCAAGCTGGAGGCGCAGAACTCCAAGCTGGAGGCCCAGAACTCCAAGCTGGAGGCCCAGAACTCCAAGATCGACGCCCAGAGCGCCCAGTTCGCATCCATCCGCTGGATCATGGGCATCGGTTTCACCCTGCTGGCCCTGCTCATTACCCTGTTGCGCTTCCTCGGCTGAGGGCTCCGGACGGACTGGATGGTTAATCCGGTCTTTCCGGCACTGTGGATTGGCGCGGTGGTTCAGGCGCGGCGACGGGAGTCGGCTCCCGCCCGCCCATTTCCGGCGAATCACGGTACTGCTCTTCGCCCTGCGGCGGGCAAGCAGGATGGCAGACCTGAACGGCCTGGCCAGGCTGCACCCCTTGCGGGGCGACCGCTTCGGGTACTGGGCCATGAGGGTCTCGGGGAACTGGCGCATCGTCTTCCGCTTCGAGGATGGCGATGTCTGGGACGTGGACCTGGTGGACTATCACTGACACAGGAGGGGCCAGCGTGGACGTAATGTGCAATCCGCCGCATCCGGGCGAGGTGATCGTGGAGCTGTGCCTGTGCGGGCGTGCCGGGCAGGAAGCGGCTGACCTGCTGGGGGTGTCGCCTACCGAGATCGGCTGCTGGCGGGGAAATCGCAGATCTCGCCGCAGATGGCCCTGACACTGGAGGCCGCTGGCTGGTCGAACGCGGAGTACTGGATGCGCCTGCAGGCTGCCTTTGACTTGGATTTGGAGCGGAACCGTCAGCGGCAGGCCGCCTAGCGCCGCCGCGGGCCGTGCTCTAGGTTCGCTTGGGACGTGCCCCAGTGGACGTCAGGGCTTCGCAGGCCGTCTGTAGCCTTCTCAGGAGACTTACTTTCGCACTGGATCGCACCAGTCAGCCCCCCCGGCGGAAGGCACAAGCCGAGCAATCGAGCAGCTGCCAGTGTAGCCCGCTGGGCGCTGCGGGGTACCATGATGCATGGTCTCGGAAGCCCCACCGCTGGCCCTCACATTCGACGACGTCCTCCTGCTCCCGGCCTACAGCGAGGTCCTGCCTTCGCAGGTCGACACGCAAACCCGAGTAACCCGGGGCATCTCGATCAACGTCCCGATCGTAAGCGCGGCAATGGACACCGTCACGGAGTCCAAGCTGGCGATCGCCATGGCCCGCCACGGTGGCCTAGGCATCATCCACCGCAACATGTCGATCGACCGGCAGGCCGAGGAGGTGGACCGTGTCAAGCGTAGCGAGTCCGGGATGATCAAAGATCCGATCACGATCTCCCCGGACAGCCGCATCCGGGATGCGCTGGACCTGATGGACCGCTTCAGCATTTCGGGCGTGCCGGTCACGCGCGCCGGCAAGCTTGTTGGGATCCTGACCAACCGTGACCTGCGTTTCGAGAAGCGGCTTGACCTGAGCGTCAGTGAGCTGATGACCAGGCACAACCTGGTCACTGTCCCGGTCGGGACGACACTTGAAGAAGCTGAGCGCCTCCTCCACCGCCACCGCATCGAGAAGCTCCCCGTGGTCGACGATGCCGGCGACCTAAAGGGCCTCATCACCGTCAAGGACATCCAGAAGAAGCGGCGCTTTCCCAACGCATCGAAAGACGAGCACGGCCGACTGCGGGTCGGAGCCGCTGTCGGGGCCCGCGGGGACTTCCTGGAGCGGGCGCAGGCACTCTGCCAAAAAAGGGCGGACGTCATTGTCGTAGACACCGCCCACGGCCACACGCTGGGCGTGGCCAATGCCATCCGGACCCTCCGGCGCGACCTTCCGGGAGTGCAACTCGTCGCCGGAAACGTCGCCACAGGGGCGGCAGTGCGGGACCTGATCCGTCTGGATGTCGACGCTGTCAAGGTCGGCATCGGGCCGGGCTCAATCTGCACGACGAGGATTGTATCGGGGGCCGGTGTTCCCCAGATTGCGGCCATCTCTGACTGCGTGAGGGCGGCCGAAGGGTCGACCGTGCCGATCATCGCCGACGGCGGCATCAAGTACTCGGGGGACATCTCCAAGGCCATCGCTGCGGGCGCCCATTCGGTGATGGTCGGAAGCCTGCTGGCGGGAACGGACGAGAGCCCGGGCCAGACCGTGCTGTACCAAGGCCGCACCTACAAGACCTACCGCGGCATGGGCTCGCTGGGCGCGATGGAGCAGGGCAGCGACCGCTACGACCGGGCGGAGTCTGAAGCAAAGCTTGTGCCGGAAGGGGTCGAGGGCCGCGTCCCGCACAAGGGAAGGCTGGGGGACCTGCTGCACCAACTTGTCGGAGGCGTCAGGGCCGGAATGGGGTATTGCGGGTGCTCCGACATCGAGACCATGCGCACCGCCACCCGCTTCATTCGCATATCGCCGGCCGGGCTGAGAGAGGCGCACGTGCACGACGTGCTGATTACCACGGAGGCTCCCAACTACCGCGTTGGTGACTGACGGCCAAGCTGCTAGCGCTCAATTGCGGCTAGTACTGCCGCGGCTCTGTCTCAAATACGATTCAGTGCGAGAAATGTTGTCCTGATGTTCACGGGTATGATTGTCACGTTCGGTAGTGTTGAGTAACGGCGAAGTCTATCTGAAATTCACCGATCCGTTGTCTTTTTCCCCCGGACCACCCAAACGGCCATTGACGCGGCTCTGTTTCGCCTTCACATTGGGCCAACTGGTGACATCGGTACCTGTGACAGCGAATTGCGCGGATCGGTACTCCAGAGAACATTTCGAAACGTGGAAGGCCGAGGATGTACGTTTGTGCGTTGCCGAAGGAGCCGGAGTGGCGGCACGGACGGATCATGGGTCCACCCTCGTGCTGCAAAGTGCTTCCTATGCCAAGGAGCCACGCGCTCCCGATGCGCTAACGGAAGCTGTAACTGCCCCCAAGGCCCGAGTCGGGAGTGACCATGCACCGCAGCATCACGTTGTTCGCCGGTCGGACAATGGCTCGGGTGTGGTCAGCGTACTCGTCGCGAACGGGGCGGACCCGCCGGTGCAAGGCGAAAATGGAGGCACAGTCGCACCGCTTTCTCAAGCGGCAATGTCTGAAGAGACGTCGCCAGAAGTTCGTCAGGACAGAGGACGCCAGCGCCTGAAGGACATGGCGCACGAGATTCACGAGCGGATCAATGCTGAGCGCATCCGTAGGGGTTTGGCACCGCTGCGTTGGGACGAGGCCACGGTCGCGATCGCCGCAGCTCACAGCCGAAACATGGCCGACAACATGTTCTTTGCACACCGAGACCCAAGAGGGCGAAAGGCCCGTGATCGACTGTCACACCTAGTATCCGGCTGCCAAAGTTCTTGGACGGGCGAGAATATCTTCATGTCCGACAACCTAACGGGTCATCACGGTCTGCCAGAAAGGGCGGTGGCTTCGTGGATGGCCAGCCGCGGACACCGGAGCAATATCCTGAGACCTAGATTCGACACCACTGGCATCGGCCTTGCGGTGATTGGCTCCCGCATCTACGTCACTCAGAGTTTCTTGTGGTGCAGTGGGCATTGAGCGCTGACTGCCGTAGAATGAGGAAACCAATCCTCATCAGCGTGAACATCGTATGTGTGTTCGTTGGTGGCGCGACACCTTATTCTCATTCTCCGATCAGACCGCCATCGGACTGCCCAGAGACCTCAAGCCTCCGTACTGTGCCATGCGATACTCACGCTCTGGGGTACGAAGCAACCGGCCAGCCTGACCGGGGCCGATGCCCGCTGGATCGCGGTTCAGCCCATTGGGGAACTACATGGAAGCGGCAATCATTCACAAAGCACCTCTGCTCCTGATGGCGGCAATCGTCTGTACGACCTGCCTGCCGACCCGGGCCGCCGAGGCCGAACTCGACATTCCGTACACCAAGTTCGTCCTCGACAACGGGCTGACGCTGCTGGTGCACGAAGACCGCAAGGCGCCAATCGTGTCGGTCAATGTCTGGTACCACGTCGGCTCCAAGAACGAGAGGCCCGGCAAGACCGGATTCGCGCACCTCTTCGAGCACCTGATGTTCAACGGCTCGGAGCACTTCAATGACGACTACTTCCAGGCGCTCGAGCGCGTCGGCGCCACGAATCTGAACGGAACGACGAACCACGACCGCACCAACTATTTCCAGGATGTGCCCCGGCCGGCCCTGGACTTGGCACTTTGGATGGAGTCCGACCGGATGGGGCACATGCTGGGCGCGATCGACCAAGCAAAGCTCGACGAGCAGCGCGGCGTCGTGCAGAACGAAAAGCGCCAAGGCGAGAACCAGCCCTACCGCATCGCCTATGACCTGATCACGAAGAACACCTTCCCGAAAGGGCACCCATACTCCTGGACGGTGATAGGAGAGATGGAGGACCTCGATGCCGCCACGCTCGAGGATGTCCACGAGTGGTTCAAGCAATACTACGGCGCTGCCAATGCCGTGATCTCGATCGCCGGCGACATCTCGCCCGAAGAAGCGCTCAAAGCCGTGGAGAAGTACTTCGGGAACATCCCCTCGGGCCCGCCGGTAGCTCGCCAGCAAACGTGGCTCGCCCGCATGACGGGCGAGCATCGCCAAACAGTGCAGGACCACGTTCCCCAAGCGCGCATCATGAAGACTTGGAACGTGCCCGAATGGGGCACGCGAGAGGCGACCCTACTCGACTTGGCCACTGATGTCCTCGCCTCCGGCAAGAGTTCCCGCCTGTACAAGCGCCTGGTCTACGAGGACCAGATCGCCACCAATGCGACGGCGTACGTGTACGCCATGGAGATTGCGGGACAGGTCACGCTGCAGGCGACTGCGCAGCCGGGGGGCGACCTAACCGAAGTCGAGGCCGCGATGGACGAAGAGCTGGCAAGATTCCTGAAGGGTGGCCCGACAGAGGACGAACTCGAGCGCGCCAAGACAGCCTCCAGGGCCAGCTTCATCCGCGGGGCGGAGCGCATCGGCGGCTTCGGGGGCAAGTCCGACATCCTCGCCCGCAACGAGGTTTACGCAGGTGATCCCGCCCACTACAAGAAGGTGCTGGACTGGGTTGCTGGGGCGACCACAGAGGATGTCCGCGACGTGTCGCGAGAGTACCTCTCAGACGGAGTGTACTCCCTCGAGATCCACCCCGTACCCGAACGTGGCGTGAACGAGTCCCGAGTGGACCGCTCGAAGCTGCCCGAGCCAGGGGGCTATGCCGAGTTCCGGTTTCCGGAAACCTCCGAGACCCGGCTCAGCAACGGCCTCAGGGTAGTCCACGCCGCCGTGGCGTCCGTTCCGACGGTCGAGATGTCCCTTGTAGTGCGATCGGGATTCTCCGCCGACGATAGCGCCACGCGCGGCCTAGCGCGGATTGCCGCGCAGATCGGCTATCAAGGCACCGAGACCCGCTCGGCGCTCGATATCAGCGACGAGGCCACACGCCTCGGCGCCCGCATCAGCACGGGCGCCTCGCTCGACGTCTCGCGCATCTCGCTATCGGCGCTATCGGAGAACCTGGACGAGTCGCTTGACCTGTTCGCCGATGTTGTGCTCCGGCCGTCCTTCCCGCAAGAGGAACTCGACCGGCTCAAGCGCCTTCAGGTTGCGGGCATTCAGCAGGAGATGGCCCAGCCATTCACCGTCGCCCTGCGACTGCTGCCCGCGCTGCTGTACGGCGAGGGGCACGCATACTCCGGGCCGATGACGGGTAGCGGGAGCATCGAATCGGTGACGGCCATCACACGGGAGGACGTAGTCGCCTTCCACCGTCACTGGTACGCGCCTGAGCGGTCCACCCTAGTCGTGGTCGGCGACATGCCCTTGGAAGAGATCAAGCCGATGCTCGAGGATCGCTTTGGCGGCTGGACAGCCGCAGGTGACGCCTCGAGGACCGAAATGTCCGAGGTGTCCGCACCCGAGAAACGCATGGTGTATCTCGTCGACAAGCCCAACTCCCAGCAATCCGTCCTCATCGCCGGACTGCCGGCACCGCCGACCAACAATCCGGACGAAGCCGCCATAGAGAGCATGAACAGCATCTTGGGAGGGGCCTTCACCTCGCGCATCAACATGAACTTGCGCGAGGACAAGCACTGGAGCTATGGGGCGCGCAGCGCGCTGGTGGACGCCGTCGGCCAGCGCATGTTCATGGCCTACGCGCCTGTCCAGACCGACAAGACCAAGGAATCGATGGTCGAAATGGACCGCGAGCTGCGCGACATTCTGGGGCCACGGCCGCCAGAGCCGGACGAACTCGCCAAGGCCCAGCAGAATCGCACCCTGCGCCTGCCCGGCCAGTACGAGACCAAGCGGGCTGTTCTGGGGGCACTGGTCAAGCAGCTGGTCTACAGCCTGCCAGATGACTACATCGAGACCTACGCATCGAGAATCCGATCCGTGACGCTAGAGGACGTCAGCAAGGCTGCGCAGAATATCGTGCACCCGGACAGCATGGTCTGGATCGTGGTAGGTGATTTGGAGAAGATCGAGTCAGGAGTCCGCGAGCTGGACTTCGGAGAAGTCCGGAGGCTCAGCCCAGAGGGCCGCCTCCTCGACTGACGCTCATTTGGCCGGAGGCGGATCGGCGACCGGCGAGAGCCCGGTCGTGGCGACGTTCATCAGCGGAATGCCGAGACCGCGACCGATCTGGGACAGGGCCTCCAGATCGACCGGGCCCAGTATTTTGACGACGGTGACCTCCCGAGGATCGCTCGAGACGACCGTCATGCCCGCGAGCTCTTCGTCCTCGTAATAGGAATAGACCGACAGGGACTCCGGGCCCCTTCGGTCCGCAGTCTCGATCATAGGCACCCAGCCGTCGTCCGAGAGGCTCTCGTGGACTGGGCGAACGTCGTCCTCGCTGGCGGGCGCCCCGCGGAATCGGTAGGTCCGGCGGTAGACGCCCTTGAGTCCGCCCAAGAAACCTCTTACGGACGCCGTTACATTCTTGCGCAAGCCGAGCAGCCGCTTGGCCTGATCCAGCGAACGCCCCCACAGGTTGACCTTGACTACCTCGTCCGCCTTCTCCTCCAAGGTGGCGAACTCAAGAGCCGCGCCCCTGTCGTGTTCCTGGGCATGCACCGGCGTCGCCGCGCCGGCCAATGCCAGCAACAGCGCGGCCAACGCCGTGGCGGGGCGTGCGCGCTTTGCGCGCAAGGCTGAGTCAGTCATTGGCGTACTCCTGTGGAGGGTCGAATGCGGCCTGCTGGGCACGCAGCCACTGGCTGCCGGCCAGCTGCAAGACTTCGGCGAGCTCCCTTTCGGCACGGGCCTCAGCGGTCTCCGTGGGATTGCCCGTGGGACCTGTGCCCAATCCGGCCAATACGGCGAGCAAGGTGCAGGCGAACGCGAGCCCTGCGAACGCCCATACCCGTCGGGTCGGCATCGGCAGGCGAAACGGAGGCATACGGATCCCCTTCCGGGACCGTACCTCCGCTGTAGCGGCGATGCGGCGCATGAGACGAGCCCGAAAGCCCACCGGCGGCGGAGTGCGGCGCAGCAGGCGGCGCAGATTCCTCTCCAGGCCGCTGTCAGCGTGCTGCCGGGACATAGGAGACCTCCTGCCTGAGATGTGCGACCTTCGGACGCAAGCGGATAAGCGCCCTGCGGAGCTGCGTCTTGACCGTATTCACGTTCATGCTGAGCGTCTCGGCGATCTCCCGCAGTTTGAGGTCCTCCTGAAACCGCAGGATCACGACCATGCGCATCTTGGGGGGCAGCTCAGCGACCCTGCGCCCCAGTTCCTCCGCGAGGAACGGATCCGGGTCGCGCGGGGCCGTCCGAGGCTCGGCGACTGATTCGAGAGAGACGAACGGCTGGTGGCGCTTGCGGCGCGAGTAATCAATGCACTTACGCGTGGTGGTCTGGCGCAGCCAGTTTTTCACGTGCAGGTCCGACTGCAGCTTGTGGAGGTTGCGGAACAGCGCAAGATAGGCCTCTTGGGCGACATCCTCCGCGATCAGCCGGTCGCGGAAGAAGCCGTACGCGATGGCATACACCATCCCCTTTGTCGCGTCCACGATCCCGGCGAACGCTTCGGGGTCGGCGCGAGCGGCGTCGAGCAGCTGTGCCGAGCGAGTGTCCATCGGCGAGTTGGCCCAGCGGGCCTGCCTGATTCAAGCTTACGCCCGACTCCTGCCCGAGGTTTCAGGCGTACGACCGGGCCTCATATACCTAAGTGCCGAGGCCGCTCGCCGCACGTGGTCGGCGGACAGCTCGGACCTGGTCGGTAAGGGCTGATCTTGTCGTCGCTTGCCCCCGGCCTCGGCAGCGGCGCTCCCACTGCCACCGGCTCCAACTCACGTGGCTTCCGTGGAACTACCGGCTCCGCTTCCTCGGCTTCGGCCACGGGCTCACCCACGCCTTACCTAACGCTTCCAGTCCAGAAGACTCCAGCGACCGCGATGTCGGAGCCTTCTTCGCCATGACCAGATCCGACCAGCGTTCCCTATGATCTGCTTGCGATAAGCTCGGCACCCGGAGGCCCGGGCTGGCTAGCGACCCTGGTGCACCACGACCTTCCGAACCTTCACGAACCTTTCTTTCTGCTGCCGGGACGTGCCGGACGAGGAGCGCAACCGCAAGAGATATGGGTTGCCGAGGACGGCGCGGGGAGAGAATCGGGGTTTCCGCAGGCACGGCTGACGGCACAGGTGGAGTTGGCGATACGGGTCGCCTTCGCATGAGTGCGCGGGCCGTACGGGCAACCCGAGCGGAATTAGGCGGAGCGATTGCACCAGCACATGAAGCCGGGCATGCTGCTTCTGGCGGACCGGGGCTATATCGGGTTGTCGCTGTGGTGTTCCGCAGTGCGCGTGGGCGCCAGTCTGCCGTTGAGACCGAAATCGACGACCGCGCTGCCGGTGGAGCGGCTGCTGTTGGATGGCTCGTTCCGAACCACGTGTTTCGGGATTCCCATGGGGATCGTCGAATCCACGATCCCGGAATCGGGCAACCGACTGTATCGGCCGGTTACGGCGATTCAGGAACCGCAGCACGCGTCGGCAGTCGAGCCGGCCGCGCTGCATCACGAGCGCTGCGTGGCCGCAACAGCCCACGACGAGATCAAAACACGCATCTTGGGCCGCAACCCCATCCTGCGCGCCAAGACGCCTACGCTGGTGGAGCAGGAAACCCAAGGCCTGATGCTGGCCCACTTTGCCGTGCGCAGCTTTCTGCACGAGCCTGCGCTGGCGGCGAACGAGCACCCCGACCGCCTCTGATTCACTCGTTCGGTGCAGGTGGTCCGGCACCGGGTTCAGAACCCCGGCGCCCTCCCAAGTGAAAGTGAGGCGTAACTGGCACCTGCGGCGCAGCGTGACCGAAGACGTTCTCCAAGAGCGTGCCGAGCAGAGCCGCGTTTAAGTGAAGCCCCTTGGCATCAAGGGAAGATGAGCAAGGACACGGTCCGGCGCCGTGTGCCACTGTCTCGCCACCGCCGGCACCGGTGGAGGCCAAATCCGGCTTGGCATTTCAAATGGACAGTATTGCGCCTGATCTAATCGGTAGCAGCCTACCCTCCTCGCTTGACAATTGACAACTTGACAATCTTTGACACGCCGTGCGCCTAGTCCTAAGCTAATATCGGGAGGCATGAACAGTGGCTCGGAAAGGAACGACGAAAACATGCCAAGGGTTGCTCTCAACAAACCTCTGGCTCAACTGACGCACTAGCCGTGCCAGTCCTCGAACGAACGAATCACGAAGAGGGCACATGGAATCCACAACCACACTGACGGTAGCAGTCATCGGGACTATAGCGACCGTAGTAGCCACACTTATCGCTGCTGGCGTCGCCCTTGTGCGTTTTGGGGTTTGGAAGGGGTCAGTGGATACGGACCGCGAGAACTTCAAAGCTTTCATGCGCGAGGTCAAGGAGGCACTGCAGAGACTCGCTGACAGACTTCCACATGAAGCCGCCACCGTCGGCGCCAGCCCCAGGCGCCTCACAAAATTGGGCGAACGTGTCGCCGAAGACATAGGAGCGCGGGTGTGGTCTGCCAACGTGGCTGAAGATCTGCTGGAGGCAGTCCGCGGCATGCAGCCCTATCAGGTGGACAGGTACTGCCGGGAGCACGTCCGATGTGACCTCTCCTCAGACATGAAGGAACAAGTCGATCGGTGCGCCTATGAGCAAGGACTGAAGAGGGCGAGCGTGGAGGACGTTCTACAAGTAGTGCTGCGGCTCACGTTGCTAGCAAGACTCGAAGAGGGCGGCACAGGGGGTACCGCTTCTCCAGCCGCTCGACGTAGCGCGCGTTGATCGGACGGGCCAGCGCCTTGGCCGCCCGCTCGAAATCATCCCACGAGGAGCCCATCCGCAGGTCTTCCTGCAACTCGTCGCGGGACGGCTCGTAGCGAGGGTTTACGACCTCGAGGTCTCTCGGACCACACTTCTGTCAGCTGCTTGTGCCTTCATTGCAGCCCATTCGCGGGCAAGTATCTTGCTATTCCGCAGTAGCGCCCAACGCACCCACGTTTTCGCACTGCGATGACGCTATTCTACGGATTGACCTAGCCCGCCCCGATTGCTCTCATGCAATCGACACTCAATACTGCAATGCAGTCACCGCACCCCCTCCGCCATGAGTTACGCCCACGGCGGTCCAAGCCCCGGCGGCGAACTCGTGGTCCCCTTCTTCGAGCGCCTGCCAAAACCCCTCTATGAAGTCTCGATCGTTACAAATGAAGGGGCGTGTTAGTTCGGCCTCAGCTCTTGACCATCAGCCATTCGCAGCGCTACTGCGACCTGCCCATGCCCCATAACCGGGACTTGACAACGGCACCCCTCGTGTGGCATCC
>JAPPMC010000011.1 GCA_028819235.1 Bryobacterales bacterium | reverse complement strand
CATCCCTCTCCCACCATGCTCAGCTCTGGCCTCTCAAAAAAGAATCGCCCTGCCCAGCTCGGCGTGTGCTGGGACGAGACCGTTGTCGAGTGGCTCGAGTACCCGCTGCACTCCAACGACGGAAAGCCGGGAATGTACGCCTTCCCGGTTGCGGACGAAATCCTTGCGGAGCCGCCGCAGATTGAGGACGGCCACCTAGTCCTGCCGGACGGACCTGGCATCGGGGTACCTGTGGACGAGTCCGTCGTGGATCGATACCCCTTCATTCCGGGCCCATGGTCGATCTTCCGAATTGACAGCCCGTTGGAGACATTGGCTGTGGATGGGGACCACAGCGTGCCGTGGGTGGGTGCCGAAGGCCAGCCGCTGGGGTCCTAGGCCGACCGCTCCAAGAGGGGCGATCGGCCCGAGCGCCAGGTCCCGAGCCGCTATCGGCGCGATCGCGACCGTGCGCGGGACCGTGAGCGCTTGCGACGGCGCTTACGTGCGAGCGCCTGCTTAAGGCGCCGCTTTTCGCCCGGCTTGAGGTAGTAGGAGTGCCGTTTGACGTCCTTGATGATGTCTTCCTGCTGCACTTTCCGCTTGAAGCGCCGGAGTGCAACTTCCAACGGCTCGTCTGTGATGACGTGAATCTCAGCCAATTGCTACACCTCCCTTCCGGGAAAGGCTAGCCCTCGCGACTCCGAGCGCGGTGCTCGTGCCGCTTGGATCCATCCTAACAGCGAAGGCGCGACCGCCCGCCCTGATTGGCATACTGACCTACAGCGCCATGATCCGAATCACAGAACGGCAGGTCCGCGAGGCGGTGACCATGCCCGAGGCTATGGACCTTGTTGAAAGGATGCTGCGGCGCCAGGGGACTGGCCGCGCAGTGAACCATCCCCGACGGCGGGTGGTGATGGAGACCCACACCCTTCTGCACTACATGGCCGGCGGGGACAACGATGCCGGGCTGGTCGGCATCAAGGTCTACGCTTCCAACCCAGCAGTTGGCGCACCGGATTTCGCCGTACTGCTGTTCGATTCCCGAACCGCCCAACTGCTGGCCAGCATCGAGGCGAACGCCCTCGGACAGATCCGCACAGGGGCCGCAAGCGGCGTCGCGACGCGTCACCTCGCGCTGCCAGGCGCCAGCCGCGTGGCGCTGTTCGGCAGTGGCTTCCAGGCAGAGACTCAGCTCGAGGCGGTGCACTGCGCCCGTCCGCTGAGTTCCGTTCGCGTGTACAGCCGGCGCGCGGAACGCCGGTCCCGCTTCGCAGAGCGAATGCGGGAGCGGCTCGGAATTCGGATCAAGGCCGTAGATTCGCCGGAGCGATGTCTGGACGGTGCCGACATCGTTGTGACCATCACCAGTGCCAAGTCTCCCGTCTTCCCGGGACGCCTGCTGTGCCCCGGCGCGCACATCAACGCCGCTGGGAGCAATCACGTCAAGCGCCGCGAGATCGACGGGGACGCTGTCGCAATGGCCACGCTCGTGGCCGTGGACTCCTTGGAGCAGGCCCGCATGGAAGCAGGGGATCTGACGCAGGCCGCCGAAGAAGGGCGCTTCGATTGGAGCGAGGCCTGCGAACTGAGCGCAATCTTGGCGGGCCAGGCGCCCGGCCGTACCTCGGACGATCAGGTCACTCTCTTCGAGTCCCAGGGCCTTGCCATCGAGGACATCGCGATGGCCGAGGTCATCTACAGCCGGTATGCGCCGCGACTATCATGATCGGCATGCGCGGGATCATTGCTGGATTGGCGCTGCTGCTTGCGGCGGTCGGTTCAGTCCATGCCCAGCAGCGCTGGGAGCCGCCTGAGGGCGTCGACTGGCGGACCGACACGATCTTCAGCGAAGGTACGCGGCTCGCCGCCGAGATTTTCTCGCCTTCAGCTCGGTCTGGTGAACGGCTACCGTGCATCCTGATGGCGCATGGTTGGGGAGGCACAGCCCGAGGATTGCGCAGGGACGCAGCTGTGTTTGCCAAGGCCGGTTACTTTGCGGTCGCGTTTGACTATCGCGGTTGGGGCAACAGCGATCCCCGTGTTCTCCTCGCCAGCCCGGCTCCGGAAGGCAAGCCGCATCGATTCCGGGCCGAGGTCATCGCCGTGCGCGAGGTGGTCGATCCAGTCGAGCAGGGCAGGGATTGGCTCAACGCTCTGCACTGGCTGCAGGCAGAGCCCATGTGCGACACGGACCGGATCGGCGTTTGGGGCAGCAGCTATTCTGGCGGGCACGTGCTCTACGCGGCCGCCCACGACAAGCGTGTCAAGGCCGTATTCAGCCAGGTTGGCGGGATGGACTCTAGGTTCGTGGTGTCCACGGACGAGGCCATGGCGAGGACCCTCGGCGACGCCACCAAGCGCGCCCGCGGTGAGCTGTCGTATCCCGAACCCGGAGCCGTCGAAGTCGGCTCCTTAAGAGGTGCGCCGATCCGCGAGAAGCTCATGCATTACGCCCCCGTGGGGCTGGCGCGCCAAGCCTCCCACGCGGCGCTGATGTTCGTCATCGCCGAGAACGAGGAACTGTTCGACAACCGGGACCACGCTATCAAGGCGCACGCTGCGGCGACTGGCGTCAAGAAGCTCGTCACGATCCCCGGGATCGCCCACTACGGAATCTACCGAGAAGCCCGCGAACGCGCCCAGAATCTGGCGATTGAGTGGTTCAACGAGCACTTGTGATTGGCTTGGAGTCGTCTGCGAGGGCAGCCGATTGGGCTTGGTCAGCGTGCACTTCGGCCAACCGAGGAGACCCGCACGCCAGAAACGTCCATCCGAGCCGCGGACCGGAGCAATGACCCAGACTGCCCAGAGCCTCCCTCCCAATGCAAGCTGCCCGGGGCCCGCCACTCGGTGTCTCGGAAGTACGGCCATCGGTCGATTCCGGACAACCCTCCGAATGAGCCCCGCGAGGGCCACCCGTCCCCGGAAGAGGCTCTGGCGCGATGTGTCAGAGAGAGCCTTAGACAGGTGCGGCAGGACCTTGGGCCGTGCCGTTCGCAGCGCATTCGTTCCGCTCGCGGTGATCCTTGCCTGCTCGCACTTCGCGTCCTCGGCCACCGGAGCCGAAGAGCGTCCGAATTTCGTCGTGATCTTTGCCGACGATCTCGGGTACGGGGATCTCGGTGTGTACGGCTCGGAGCGCATTCGCACGCCGCACCTGGACAAGATGGCGGCCGAGGGAATGAGGTTCACGGACTTCTACGCCGCTGCCCCATTCTGCAGCCCCTCGCGTGCTGCGATCCTAACGGGGCGCTACCCAGTGCGGGCTGGTGTCCCGTACGTCTTGTTCCCGACCGAGTCTACCGGCCTCCCGCAGGCTGAGATCACCGTCGCTGAACTCTTGTCGGAGGCCGGCTACGCCACCGCAGCGATCGGCAAGTGGCATCTGGGGTGGCCGAAGCCGTTCCGTGCGCACCGGCATGGCTTCGATTTCTTCTTCGGGCTGCCCTATTCCAATGACATGCTCAAGTGGGAGCCGGTAGAGATCCGCCGGGCCCAGCACGCGTTCTGGGAGCTGCCTCTCATGGAGGACGACACTGTTGTCGAGGCCCCAGTCAATCAGCACACCCTGACCAAGCGATATACGGAGAGGGCTGTCAGCTTCATACGCGAGAACCGCGACCGACCGTTCTTCTTGTACTTCCCCCACACATTCCCGCACAACCCGCAGTACGCCTCCGAGGAATTCGAGGGGCGCTCCCCTCACGGGCTCTACTCCGACACCGTGGAAGAGGTCGACTGGAGCGTCGGTGTGCTCTTGGACACCCTCGGCGAGCTCGGCCTTGACGAGCAGACGCTCGTCGTGTTCACGTCGGATAACGGTCCAACTCGAGGGGGGACTCGCTGGGGAAAGCGGAGCAGCGGTGGCACGGCCGGCGGTCTGCGCGGACGCAAGGGCAACACCTATGAGGGCGGCATGCGCGTGCCGGCGATCTTCCGGTGGCAGGGGAAGATTGGCGCCGGGACGTTGGCGCGGGACGCTACCTCAATCTTGGACTTGATGCCCACATTCGCCGAGCTGTCCGGGGAAGAAATGCCTCGTGACCGGGTCATCGACGGTCGATCGATCGCGGACCTGCTCCTTGGCAAGGCCGAGCTCGCCGAGGCTCCATTCTTCTACTACTTTGGCGTCCAGCTGCAGGCCGTGCGGGTCGGCCGCTGGAAGCTGCATATACGCCGAACGGAGTTGCCGCCGCACTCGGCGTCGCTCTGGTACCTCCAGAACGACGATCTCTTCACACGGCACCACAGGCTGCAGCCGGAGCCGGAGCTCTACGATCTCGACGCAGACCGTGGCGAGACGCAGAACGCTGCCGCTGACCACCCGGATGTAGTCGAACGCCTCGACACTCTTGCCCGCCAATTCGATCACGACCTTCAGAGGGACAAGCGTCCCCAGGTGTTCCTGGACAGCCCGTAAGGCCTTGAGCGAGGTCACTGCACCAGCGTCAACGATTGCCCGATTTGCCTAGAGGCGATACACTTCCCTTGTCGGGCGTAGCTGAGGGCTGTGGCTCGCGCGAATGGGCGGGCGGCAGATAGGGCATGGCCGCCTTCGCGGCGAGACGCCTGCGTCCCATCCCTCCGTCTGCACCGACGGGAACTGCGCTGGTCACGTTCCATGGCACTGTTGTTGGCATTCTTGGGCGCGTTTTCTGGCGTTGCACTCGCGGGTGCCGTTCCAGAGGGCAATGAGGACGGTCCCGCCATCCTGGAACGGCGCTGCTTGCAGTGCCACGGACCTGCCACACAAATGGGAGGCTTGGATCTCTCATCCCGCGAGTCTGCCATTCAAGGCGGCACACGCGGCGCGGCCATAAGCCCTTCCGAACCTTCCAAGAGCCTGTTGCTCGCCCGAGTGCTTGCTGGCGAGATGCCACCAGGCGCGCCGCTACCGACGGATGACAGGCAAGCATTGCGGAAGTGGATTGCTGCGGGAGCGGAGTGGCCGGATCGGTTGCACGACCGGCGGGCGGGACTGGACTGGTGGGCGTTCCAGCCCCTCTCGCCGACCTCCCCGGACAGGACAGATTCCGCAGGCCAGGACCGGCCATCCTCGCCAATCGACGGCTGGATCCTCAATGGGCTCGAATCCGCCGGCCTGAAGCCTGCTCCTGAGGTTGGCCGGCGCGACTGGATTCGGCGCGTCTCATATACGCTGACGGGCCTGCCGCCCACGCCGGAAGAGATTGATTCGTTCCTCGCCGACGAATCGCCCCAAGCTCACGAGCGCGTCGTGGAACGGCTGCTGGCGTCGCCGCATTATGGGGAACGCTGGGCACGGCATTGGCTCGATCTGGTCCGCTTCGCCGAGAGCGAGGGCTTCGAGAGGGACCTGCCTAGGGACCATGTCTGGCCGTACCGGGACTACGTCGTGCAAAGTTTCAACGAGGACAAGTCCTACTTGCACTTCGCCCGCGAGCAGATCGCGGGAGACGTCATGGAGAATCCCACCCGCGATAGCGTCGTAGCCACCTCGATGCTGACACTCGGCCCGGTTGACGCCGTCGGGCTCACCTCTGCAATTCCGGAAGAGAGGGCGCTGATCCGCGAGGACATGCTCGAGGAGATGCTCGGGACGGTCACGCAGTCGTTCTTGGGGCTGACCGTGAACTGCGCCCGCTGCCACGACCACAAGTTCGACCCCATACCGCAAGAGGAGTACTACCGCATGAAGGCGGCCTTCGAGGCTGTCTGGCCCCCCACCCGCCCCGTGCCCTCGGCAGGGCTGGACGCCCTGTTTCCTCACGGCCGCCCGATTCTCACGCCGAGCGAGGAGCGCTCCAGGGATCGGCTTATCGAGGACTTTGAGGACCGCATAGAGCGTGCCAGCGCGGCGCTGGGCCGGCTCTATCGCAACGCGCGCTTGAAATCCCCGGCTGACGGGCACGCACAGCCGTTCGCCCGCTGGACGTTTGACACCGACGGTCGCGCCGACTTTGCACCGTTGCACTTGCGATTCGTCCGGGATGCCGAGGTCTCCGGCGGGACGCTGGGGGCCAGCACCTCCGCCCGATCGGCCGGGGCCGGCGAACTTGAGGAGGAAGACCCCGGTGCCGGGGAGGGTTTCGGCGTGAGCCGACTGCTCGATCAAGAAATCGATTCCAAGACTCTCGAGGCTTGGATCGACGTCGTGTCAGCACCTGAGAAGTCGCTGACCCTCATGGAGATCCGGGGCCTGAGCGGCTTCCGGGGCGCTTCGGTTGACGGAATTCGCTACGAGGCCGGTGACAAACCGCGATGGGAGAACGTCTCCGTCGGACGGTTTCGATCTCAGGACACCGGAGGTCCACCAGAAGACCTTCAGCCGGGGACCCGCGTACACGTCGCGATCACCTACGCCAAGGACGGCACGATCGCCGTGTACCGGGACGGCAAGGCCTACGGCGCCAGCTACCGGCCCGATCCCGGCATTCCAGCAGGGCGGCTCCAGATCTATCCTTCCGGGGACGCTTTGGTCCGGTTCACCGCCAGCAAGCACCTTCGCTTGGCGGAGGCTCGCTTGTATGACCGGGCTCTCTCGGCATCCGAGATCGCTGCTTCCCACCGGTCCGGAATCCTCGACCTCAACCCGGCGATGCTCTTTGACCGCCTGAACCCGGCGGACCAGAGGGAGGTGAAGCGATTGGAGCATGAGCGGGCCGGGCTACAGCGGCGCCTGGACGCTATCCCCAAGCCGGAGCTCGTGCACTCCGCGACCGTCCGGGCAGCGGGGCCGACCCACGTGCTGATCCGTGGCTCGGTGAGCAATCCCGGCAAGAGGGTCCTACCCGGAGGTCTTTCTTGCATCGGCGGGCATCCGGGAGACCTGGATCTTCAGGACGCGGCGTCGGAGGGGGTTTGGAGGCGGGCCATGGCCGAGTGGATCGCCAGCGCCGAGAATCCCCTGTTCTCGCGGGTCATCGTCAATCGGGTCTGGCAGGCGCACTTCGGTCGCGGGTTCGTCGGCAATCCCAGCGACTTTGGCTTCAATGGCGGGCTGCCCAGCCATCCCGGCCTGCTGGACCAGCTCGCGTCCGATTTCATTCGTGAGGGCTGGAGCCTGAAGTCCCTCCACCGTTCGATCCTCACCTCGCAGGTCTACCGCCAGTCCTCACGTCACGACCGATCCGCCGCCGCCAAGGACGCCGACAACCGGCTTCTGTGGAAGTTCCCGCACCGGAGGCTCGATGCCGAGTCCGTGCGGGACAGCATGCTCGCGGTGTCGGGCGAACTCAACCGGATGCTTTATGGGAATAGCTTCCGCCCGTTCGAGTTTGGTGAGAAGCGTGGCAGCCTCAGGCACTATGTGCTGACCCAGAGCGACACTCCGGACACGCGCCGCCGGACGCTGTACAGAATGAACGTGATTACCGCGACGGACCCGCTGCTGGAGTCCCTTGACTGCCCGCTGCCGTCGGTTAAGACCCCGCGCCGGCGGTCCACGACAACACCGCTCCAGTCGCTGAGCCTGATGAACAGCGCCTTTGTGCAGTTGCGGGCCGCAGGATTCGCCGCCCGTGTGCGCGAGGAGGCGGCGGGAGTGGACGCCCAAGTCAATAGGGCATTTGAACTGGCTTTCGGGCGCCGTCCCGACCACCGCGAGATGGCCGACAGCCGGTCGCTCGTGGAGCGCCACGGGCTGGAGTCGCTGTGCTGGGGGCTATTCAATGCGAGCGAATTTCTCTATGTCCGTTGACCCGTCCCGCCGGCGCATGCTCCTCGACGCCGCTGGAGGCTTCGGGTGGGCCGCCTTGGCTTCCATCCTGCCGCGAGGGCTGCTCCGGGCAGCGGACACCGATTCTCAGACAGGGTTGGGGCCCCACTTCCCGCCAAGGGCGAAGCGCATCATCCAGGTCTTTGCGGTCGGGGGCATGAGCCATCTAGACACGTTCGATTTCAAGCCCGAGCTCCAGAAGCGGGACGGCACACCCTACTCGATGCCAACGTTCTTCGGACAGGGCGGCAATCTGCGCGGGTGCCCTTGGGAATTCCGTCGTCACGGCGAGAGCGGCACTTGGGTGAGCGGATTGCTTCCCAATCTGGCAGGTCAGGCGGACAGGCTCACGGTCGTGAGGAGCATGGTCTCCAAGAGCGCGAATCACATGCCCGCCGTCGCCCAAATGAACACGGGATTCATCCTGACAGGTTTCCCGGCAATGGGCGCATGGCTCACGTACGCGCTCGGCGCGGAGAACGAGAACTTGCCTTCGTTCGTGGTCCTCCCGGATCCGAACAGCCATCCGTGGGGAGGTTCGGCGCAGTGGACCAACGGCTTCCTTCCAGCTACTGCCCAAGGTACGGCGTTCCGCACGCATTCCGGTGGCGCACCCGTTCCCGACCTGGAAGTGCCCGGAAATGTGTCAGCCGAGGCGAGAGCGGACGCGTCGGCATGGCTGAGGCGCATGAACCGGGCCTATGCGGAAGCGCATCCCGGCGACACGACACTGGACGCGCGAATCCGCAATTACGAGATCGCCGCCAGAATGCAATTGAGTGTGCCCGGGATCGCCGATCTGGGACAGGAATCTGAGGCGACCCGCAGCCTCTATGGTGTGGACGACGAGGAGACTGCCGATTTGGCGCGGAACTGCCTGCTGGCCCGCAGGCTGGTCGAGCGCGGCGTGCGGTTCGTGCAGATCTACCATGGTGGTTCCGGAAAGAGCTGGGACGCGCATTCCGACCTGATCAAGAATCACGAGGAAATGGCGCGGGAGTACGACCGCCCCGTCGCGGCACTGCTCTCGGACTTGCACGGCCGCGGACTGCTCGACGACACTCTCGTACTCGGTGTCACGGAGTTCGGGCGCACGCCCGTTTCGCAGGGCACGGGCGAGAAGGCGGGCAGGGATCACCACCCCAGCTGCTTCACGTGCTGGATGGCTGGAGGAGGATTGCGGCCTGGGCTGTCGTACGGACAGTCCGACGAGGTTGGGAACCTGCCGGTCGAGCAAGAGGTCACAATCTACGACCTACACGCCACCGCGCTGCACCTCATGGGGCTGGACCACGAGCGCCTGACGTTCTATCACAACGGGATAAACCGGCGTCTGACCGATGTGCACGGCCACGTGGTGGAGGCATTGATCGCCTGACGGAGGAGGCCTCACCAGCGCGGCCCTGTTTCCCGAGAAGAGCGTCCCCCGGTGCAATGCGAGCGGTGCGTTGCTGACCGGACTGCGTGGTCATGGGACCGCGGCGACAGATCTCAACACTGGTTCAGATGTCTTGGGGCCCTATGCGATGCCCAAGACGAGTGCCCACGCTGTTGGTGCAACCAAGCCAGGGCTTGTCGCGGAGGTTGCGGTCATCCTCGATTCCGGCCGCTCGTCGCGACCGACCAGCTTAGCGGCAGTGCCCCCTATGAGCTGAGGGGGTTCGGACTCGCCCGCAGCCTACTGTGGAGTCAGCTTCGATTGCAGGTCGGCAATCACGCGCTGAAGCTCGTGAGTCTTCTGTTCAGCCGCCCTGCGAAGGCGAACTTCCTCGTTTCGTCTCCGTTCGGCCTCCCTGCGAAGGCGTGCTTCTTCATTGCGCTCCAGTTCGGCCGCCTTGCGAAGGCGTGCTTCCTCTTTGCGCCTCCGTTCGGCCGCCCTGCGCTCCAGTTCGGCCGTCTTGCGAAGGCGTGCTTCCTCTCGCAGTGTTGGCAGGTATTCGCCGGTCCACGGATTCCAGATCCGCAGCCTGTCGCCCCGCTGGTGGAACTCTAGCTCCAACACTCGGCTGTACCGTGCCAAGTCCACCCCCTCGCGGTTCACCTCCGAAAACTCCCGATAACTGTTCCCAGCCAGTTCGAAGCCCTGCAAGCGCGGGTCCAATAGCGACCCCATTGGGTCGAACATCCAGTACTCCCGTACACCCATTCGGGCGTAGATCGTGCTCTTGTCGGCCAAGTCGTTATGCACCATGTTCGGGGATGCCACCTCCAGTACAAAATCCGGCGGTCCAGCCTCGTCCCACACTTTGTACGTCATTCGGTCCCGCTTCTCACACCCGAACTTGACAAACACGTCCGGTGCGACCGATCCCGTCCCGTCGCCGTCGAGGTAGTAGACCAGCAAGTCAATGCAGACAGCCACGTCTTGCCGGTGCCGGAAGTGGTGCTCAAGGCAGGCGTGCGTACTAATCATCGCCCTTGCCTGCCAGGTGTTGTCAGCCATAGGCCTGCCATCAGAGCTCGGGTAGAGTCTCTCCTCCTCCGGATCCCAAGGCACCGGCGTGGCCGTTGGCCTGCGCCGCGCTAACGTCGCGGGCGCTACGCCAACTCCTTGACGGATCGACTTGTTCGCCATGCCAAGCCCCCCACCGATCAGCGGGCTGCGTAGGCAGTCTATCAGGAGTCCGGTCGGGCCGGTGTGAGTCCCGGCGATCCGGTCGAGATGGATCAGCGCTCCACAGATTGCCCCGACTCTGCAGAGCCTTGGGGGACTGCCTTGACTGGGAGGCCTTGCAGGAATAACTTCTCGAGTCTGGCCCTCATCCCAAATCCCTCAGTCAGGAGAGAGCTTCGGCATGGCTGGTACAGGTGATCGGTGGATCAGAACCCTCGATCGGGCTCCTCGGGGGAATTGCGGGGCTATTCCAGGAACGGCGGTGGGCCAGGTGCTGAGCCGGAGTGAGATGCGGGCGATCACCATCCAGATTCTCGAGCGGCGCCTGTTGCCGCCCGCCCAGCGGAACTGTGTGCGGCCCGGCCCCATCCGCTCGTGGGCAGTGTGACTGGCGTGCACGTGGGGCGTCCAGACCTCGAAGCGCCAGCCGCTGCCGGGGGTCAAAGTGCTCGGGACGGCCTGCGAACGGGTGCGCTTGCTTGCGCACTCGGACGAAAATGTCCCTTGACCCACGCCCGCAGAGGCAGGCGGCGAGCAGCCCCGGGCGGGAAGCCGAGCCGTTCTCCCGAATCCTCGGGCGAGACCGAAGCGGCGTAGGCAAGTCTGGCTGCGTTCACGCTGCGTTCCTCCGGGTGGGGGGCAAGACCAACCTCGCCCGGATCGAGAGCGGCCGCCGAACTGCGCCAGCCTCGCGAATTCCACGAGTGGCTGCCACCTGATGCGTCGCCAAAGCGCTCTAAGCCGACACATCCAAGCATCCTGTCTGGGTCATCTCCAATTGAGTGCCAGCTCGCCTGCCGCGCGATAACGATGGTGTCCGACAGTTAGCGTTCGTCGTCGGCCGGGGGGCAACAAGTCCGGGGGGCAGTGAGATTCTTGGCCGCAGAGACACCGCCGTCTCGGTTAGCCCAGGCCTTACTTCAAGTTAGCTTCAGCCCCACGGTTTCGAAGCGACGAAAGTCCGAGAGATTCGCCCTGGCCAAGCCAGTCCCGTCATGGATTGCCGCGGCGGCAATCAGGCAGTCGGGGAGTAAGCCGCGGCGACGACCGGATTCATTGAAGAGGCGTACCGCGATTCCCGCATGTTCGAGAGTGAGGTCGCGATGGCCGTCCTCGACTTGCAGAGCGAGTTCTTTCTCTGCCCGTTCCATCGGGCCGCACATGAGCTCGGCCCAAGCTACAGTGCTCACCACAACTGGCTCGTCGCGATCTGGGGCCTCCAGAAACCGAGCCTCGGCCGATCACTGTTCCAGCATGCGGATCAGCAAACTCGTGGCCAAGTGGATCATCGCGATTCGTTCGAGAGGTGCCCAAAGGACTCGCTCCGGATCTTGGCTGACCGACGTTCCCAGGAATCCAAATCAACTCCTCGCGCCGCGACTGATTCCTGAAGTGCCCGGAGAGCCTGCAACCTTGCGTCGGCCTGCGCTGGTTGTCGCTCGGCTTCCCTGCGGATTGCCCTTCGAAGCGCTTCGGACTTCGAGACGTTCCAGCGACGCGCCAACCCTTCCAGGGCGCGGACCGTGCCAACGTCAAGGGAATACGTCGCCTTGATGGCAATGATGGCCACAAACAGATTGTATGGCCATACCCTCGTGTGAGGCAGATCGTCGGGGGCTGCGACCGCACAGCCGCGGCCCGACCGCCATCGATCAATTGCCAGAGCCCCGTACCTAAGTGTCCTCGGTACTGTTCACGAACGCGGGTCACAGGTTTATGACTTCATAGCTCCGCTGGAAGAAGTCGGCGGACCGGCACGCAGCCTGAAGCCGGTTCGAGTTCGCATGGGCGAACGCGAATTCGCAGGCCTTTCGGGGCGCCCCGGAACAGTCCGACCACCGAGATTCACGGCGATCTTGACACCCGATGCGAGCACGGCGCCCCGGGGCGCCGACTACCGGAATGCCGATAGCGTAGACCTAGCGTACACAGGCACGGGCAGCAGCAATGCGTACCTGGCGATGGGCCGCAGCCTGCCCGCGCCACACAAGGCGGCCCCTTCGGCCCGTGATTGAGAGTCCCGACCGGCGAGGACCGGCTGAGAACCACTTTCCCGCAAGGTGATTCGGCACGCCTGAGAGCAGTCGGGACCGGTGCCGGTCGCCGAAAGCGATCGACCGAACGTGACTTGACCCTAGAATTGCGCCACAGGCTGCTGCGGGCGGAGGCGGGTCCTAGGGAATCGAAACTGAGGCCCCACCACCAGTGATGCGCGCTTTGGCGGGGGCCTGGTGCGGCACCGCTTCGGCAGTGCCGGGTCGGTTGAGACAGCCCACCCGGCAGCCGGGACCGGCCTGCTCGGCGCTGTCCGCCGACCCTCGCCTGCCACTCTCAAGCCCGGTCGGCCCACAAGTCGCACCGTGACGCTTCCCGCCCGGAACTGTCGGATTGGCGGGCTCTGGCCGCCTGTCGCTCAAGCCTGCCCGGGGCTCAACCGCCCGGGCGCAGCTGCGGACCAGCAGGCTCTGCCGGTTCAGACGACGGTTGCGCCCATACGCGCGGGACGCCGCGCTGAGGCCCGCGCGACCCTCCCACATCTTCTGGTGCCCCGGCACTGGGTCTCCCTTGCGGTTCAGGTGCCTGGCCATCATCGCCATCGTGCGCACCGCGCCCCCCAACGTGGTCGCCGATACACTGAAGAGCTAAAGTCTCAACAGCAAGAGGACGGAATCAACAGTCGGATGACACGCTGATACGGACCGGAAGCAGCAGGTGGCATGTCGGTCATGCGGAGCCGCCAGCTTCGTCTTTCCTGTCAAGAATGGAGATTCCTCCTTCTTTCAGAGCAGTCGTTGCAACACGTTTCGGTTCAGGGTCAGTGCGGTGGCGGTTATGGAGAACGGCGGTGATGGGAAGGTGCCACGGATTCCGAAGTGGCTTGAGGACCAGGGGGAGGGTGGCACGGACGTGCCGCCGGCGAAAGCGCGGTAAGTAGAGGCGAAGGGAATGCACCACCCGTGGATTGAGCGCCTACACGTCCGTGGGTTCCGTTCGTTGGCCGACGTGGAGCTGCGCCCGGTCGCCCGTGCCAACGTGTTGATCGGCGCCAACGGCTCAGGCAAATCCAACTTCGTGCATTTCTTCAACATGCTGAGCTGGATGCTGAAGTCGCGGCGGCTTGCAGAGTTCGTCAGCAGAGAGGGTGGAGCGGACGACCAACTGCATGGCGGGAACGACACTACCCCGCGGCTGGACGCTGAGATCACAATACGTACGGACTCCGGTCGGAACGACTATCGGTTCTCGCCCATGTACGGCCATCCTGACCAGCTGTTGTTTTCCGATGAGGCGTTTCGCTACAGTCGCGACGATTTCGGCACTGAGGCAGAGTGGAACCACTTGGGCGCTGGACACCGTGAGGCCCTTATCGTAAGGGCGGGTCAGGGGTACCACAAAGGCTTGGCTGCGAGTTGGTTGACTGCGCGTACGGTGACAAACCTTCTGCGCAATTGCGCGGCGTATCAGTTTCACAACACTGGCTTCGCATCCAACTTCAAGAAGAATTGGGACGCGGGAGACCACGCCTATATGCGCACGGACGGTGGTAATCTGGCTGCCATCCTGCACCGGTTAGAGCACGAAGCTCTAGACCGGTATGAACTCATCGGTAGTCTCATTCGCCGTGTGTTGCCCGGCTTCGATTGTTTTCAGATCGAAGAACAATACGGGAAAGTGGCATTGCGCTGGCGGTCTCAACTGTTGAACAAGACCTACGGTGCTCACTTAACCTCAGACGGCTCGCTGCGCTTCTTCGCTCTTGTGACCCTATTGAATCTTCCCGCGGAAATGCTGCCGGGCGTGCTGATCCTAGACGAGCCCGAACTCGGCCTGCATCCGAAGGCCATCGCGCTGGTCGGGGACATGATCGGGGCGTTGGCGGAGAGTCGGCAGATCATCTTGGCAACGCAGTCGCCTCTGCTTGTGGATGCTTTTGAGCTCGACCAAGTCTTCGTGCTCGAAATGCGGGCCGGGCGGACGGAACTCAAGAGCCCGGATTCGGAGCAGCTGGAGTCTTGGCTTGATGAGTTCAGTGTCGGGGAAATGTGGCAGAAGAATCTGCTCGGCGGCCGGCCGTGATCCGCTTGGCCGTTTCGGTCGAGGGGCAGACGGAGGAGGAATTCGTTAACGAGTCGCTTGCGCCCCACCTGCGATGCAGCGACGTGTACACGACGCCAGTGTTGATCGGTCGGGCGCGACGGCGTGCCAAAGGTGGCGGAAACGGTACCATCGACCGGCTAGCGAGGGAGATGCGCTACTTGAGCAGGAGTTTCGACGCTGTGACGTCATTGGTGGACTTCTACGGTTTCAGAGGCAAGGGCAGCAAGTTGCCGAACGACCTCGTGCGGGCGATTCGCAACCGGATCGGGCAATTCGACGAGAGATCAGTGTTGCCCTACGTTCAGCTACACGAATTCGAGGGGCTGTTGTTCTCAAGCGTGGAAGCGTTCGGGCGAATACTCCCCGATGCCCCGGTCGCCGATCTCAAGTCGATTCGCTCCCAGTTCCAGACGCCGGAGGACATCAATGACCATCCTAGCGCCGCACCGAGCAAGCGGATCGAGACTCTGATTCCGCGCTATCGGAAAACTCTTCATGGCCCCTTGTTGGCACTCGAGATTGGGCTCGACACGATTCGCAGCGAGTGTCCGCGATTCAACGCTTGGCTCGGACGGCTTGAGGCTCTCGGTGACTTCGAAACTTGGCCGCCGACTTGACTACCCCCATTTGGCTTGGCGAGGTGATCATTCTCTGGACCATGGACGACCATCGCGGAATCCGGATCCAAGTCGCCGACGCCATTAGGCATAATGCCTACGTCAATTCAATTCGCGAGGACTCAGTCCCCATCGGCTTGCTCCGCGCCTACAGGTTCCGCGACTCATCGACCTCCATGTTCAAAGCCGTCGATTTCAGGGACGACACCTTGGACGAGCCGGACGAGACGTCGACTGCGACGATCTCGCCGCCGATGGCTGTGCAGGGGCTGAGCGTGGATTCGGCGAAGGCCGCGAAGACCTCCGTCAATCCGTGACAACGGCCGGACCCACGTCAGCCTGACGCGCAGCGGCTCGGGGTCGATAACCAAGGTCGAGAGTGCCAACCTGACGGTCACACTGGGCCCCGAGATGCGCCGGCCTTGTACGGAGTCTAGGAGGAGCCCCGTCTGGCTTGGAATGGCTCGCGGACAGGCCGACGGAATGTACTTTAGCTCCAAGGGCAGCCCGATCACACCGCCAGCTACACCATCGGCCCATTCTTGGGCGTCGCTCCGAATGCTCCGATAAGTGCACAGTTTTCACTGAGCATTCCTGCGACACGGGTCCTGCGGCATTGAGGTAAGCGGGTTGCATCCGAGGCTGATGGGACCGGCGGACCTCCTCGCAACAGTGCGGAGCATGCCTTTCGTGAGCAGGGATTGCACGGCTACGACGCCGCTGTGGGGCACTTATGCTGACCCGTTCTCGGCAAGGCCCAGCGCTCAGGGGCAGGCCGAACCCGGCGGACAGCCCTCGTCTTGTTCTGGTGTCAGCTTGGATCGCAACTCTCTGACCATACGCTCGAGTTCCAGCCTCTCGCGCTCGGCTGCTCTTCGGCGGTCGGCTTCGTGTCGAAGTTCGCGCTCGGCTGCTCTTCGGCGGCGGCCTTCTTCGTGGGAAACACGCGCGGCCGCTCTTCGGCGGTCGGCCTCGTGTCGGAGTTCGCGCTCGGCGGCCCTACGACGGCGGGCTTCTTCGTGGGAAACGCGCTTCGCTGCCATTTCGGCCCGGGCCGCATTCCGGAGCGTCCTCAGGTATTCCGCCGTTCGCAGGTCCCAGATTCGAAGCCCGTCCCCTCGAAGATGGAATTCCAACTCCAGCACTGGACTGTACCGTGCCAAGTCCACTCCTCTGCGGTCGAGCTCCTCCAGTTCCCGGTAACTTCCCTCCACAAGCTCGAAGCCCTGCAAGCGCGGGTCCAATAGTGACCCCATTGGGTCGAACATCCAGTACTCCCGTACACCCATTCGGGCGTAGATCGTGCTCTTGTCGGCCAGGTCCTTGTGCACCGCGTTCGGGGATGCGACTTCCAGTACAAAGTCCGGCGGTCCGCCCTCCTCCCATGCCTTGTAGGTCATCCGGTGCCTCTTGCCGCAACCGATTGCGACAAACACGTCCGGGGCCACCGATCTCGTCATGCCGCCGTCGAGGTAGTAAACAAGCAAGTCAATACACACCGCCACGTCCTGACGGTGGCGGAAGTGCTGCTCAAGGCAGTGGTGGGTCTGGACCATGGCCCTCGCCTGCCACGTGTTGTCAGCCATAGGCCTGCCGTCAGAGCTCGGGAAGAGCCTTTCCTCCGCTGGGTCCCACTGCACCGGACCGGAGGACGACCTCCGACGCACCTCCCTCGCAGGCGCTGCCGAAATACGTTGACTCGCCGACTTGTTATTCATGCCACCACCCGCTGCGACGGACGGGCTGTGTAAGCAGCCTAGCAGCAGCTCTGGCTGGTCTTTCATGGCTCGTGGCCGGTCGGTATGGGCGGAATCCAAGCACCGCCCCGATCTTGCCGGCGACCGTGGAGCGGAACGGACAAGGACTTCGACCAGATTACTCCGATTGGTGCGCGGGCAGGTCCTAGCATGGCCGGGCTGAGTGGGATCGGCGGGTCCACCCGTTCCTCCAAAGCCTTGCGGAGTATGCGGCCGCCGTCCGCGCGGGTCGCCCTGGCGTGAGGGGTCTGGCCACACCCCGAGCCGGACCTGCGGCGGAGGGTGCCGGAGTGGGCGGTCCATTAGCAAGCCTGCACAGCCCCATGCCTAGAGGCCGCATTGCACCCAAAACAGCGCGGCACTCTCTTGCCGAACGTACAATGGCCTCTGTGGCGACCCGAGTGGCCATCTACCCCGGGTCTTTCGATCCCATAACGAACGGTCACCTCGACCTGATCCGCCGGGCCGCCCAGCAGTTCGACGAGCTCGTCGTGGCTGTGCTCCGGCACGACACTAAGGTCGCCTCCTTCCCGCTCAAGCTGCGACTGTCCATGATTGCCGAATCCGTGGAGCAGATGCCGAACGTGCGCGTCGCTGCCTTCGACGGCCTGCTGGTGGACTTTGCCAGACGCGAGGGGGCTAGGCTGATCCTGCGCGGTATCCGCGCGGTTTCGGACTACGAGTACGAGATGCAGATGGCCCTCATGAACCGCCAGCTGGCGCCCGAGATCGAGACCGTGTTCATGCTGCCCGCGGAGGCCTACAGCTATCTGAGCTCGCGCCTTGTGAAGGAGGTTTCCCGGCACGGCGGCAACATCGAGAATCTGGTCCCTCTGCACGTTGCAGCGCAATTGCGCAAGTTGCGCCACGCCGCCGCCGAGCCGACAGGCTAGGCTGGAGGCATGCAGTTCACCAGCCGCGTTGGGCGAATCAGCGAGTCCACGACGATGGCGGTCACCGCCGAGGCCGCGCGCCTGAAGCGCGCCGGTGTCGATGTCGTGGCCTTGGGTGCTGGAGAGCCCGATTTCCCGACCCCGGAGCACATCAAGCAGGCCGGCATCGACGCCATCCACGCAAACTTCACCCGCTACACCGCCGCCGGGGGCATACCGGAGCTGCGGCAGGCGATAGTCGACTGGCACGCGCGGGAATTCGGCACTTCGTACTCGCCTGCCGAGTGCATCGCCACGGTCGGCGGCAAGCACGCCATCTTCAACTGCATGGCCGCGCTTGTCGCGCAGGGCGACGAGGTGATCCTGCCCGTCCCCTACTGGGTGACTTTCTTCGATGTCATCAACTACCACGGAGGCAGGCCGGTCAAGGTGGAGACTAGCGAGTCGGAGGGCTTTGCCCTGACGGCCGCCGACATCGAGGGAGCGCTCTCGGACCGCACCAAGCTCATCGTGGTGAACTCCCCCAGCAACCCTTCCGGTGCCGTCGTTGAGCGGGCCGAGTTTGAGAAGATCCTGCGGCTTGCGGCCAGGCGAAGCATCACGCTGCTATCGGACGAGTGCTACAGCCACTTCGTCTACAGTTCCGAGCCGTTCTCCATCGCCGCCGCCGACGGTGCCAAGCCGAGCGTCGTCGTGGCCGGCTCCCTTTCGAAGACGTTCGCCATGACCGGGTGGCGTTTGGGCTACCTGCTGGGCCCGGCCGCGCTGATCTCCAACGTCAACAAGCTCCAGAGCCACGCCACCTCCAACCCCACCTCGATCGTGCAGAAGGCGGCGCTAGCGGCTCTGACCGGCCCCATGGGACCGGTCTACTCAATGCTGGAGCAGTACCGCAAGCGACGCGCCTACGTGATCGAGGCGCTGGAGGCGATTCCCGGCGTCACGTGCCCGCGCCCGAGCGGGGCCTTCTATGCTTACCCCAACGTCCGTTCGACCTTTGGCGACAAGGGTGTTTCAAGCGCGATGGAATTCGCGAAGAAGCTCCTGGCCGAGGAGCACGTCGCGATCGTGCCCGGCGAGGCCTTCGGGTCCATCGATCAAGTGAGGCTGTCCTATGCGGCCTCGATGCAGGACTTGGAGGAGGGCATCCGGCGCATCGCGCGCCTTGTCTCTAGGCTGACGTGAACCGACTGGGACCCCTCAAGTTCCGTCCCACGCTCCGCGAGAAGGTGTGGGGCACTCGCGACCTCTCCCCGCTGCTCGCTTCCCAGTCCCGCCGGATCGGCGAGGCTTGGTGCATCCACGACGGCGGCCGTGTGGCCTGCGGGCCCAACGAAGGCCGCAGGCTGGCGGAGCTGGTAGTCGAGTTCGGCGCACGGCTAATGGGCCCGAACTGGAATCCGGCCTCTCGCGGTGCGCGTCGGCGCCCGCTGTACGGAGATCTTCCCCGGGACAGCTTTCCGCTAATGGGCAAGCTCCTTTTCGGGGCTGGCCAGCTCTCGATCCAGGTGCACCCTGACGGCGGACCGGCCACGGCCCGGAGCGGAGTGCGCGGCAAGTCGGAGCTGTGGTACGTGCTGGCAGCTCGCCCCGGGGCTCGGCTCGGCCTTGGGCTGAGGCGGTCCGTGCGTGCGGACCGGCTCGCGCCTGCGGCGCGCGATGGATCCTTGGAGCGCCTCCTGCGATGGGTCCCCGCCGTGCCCGGCCAGTGCGTGCTGGTCCCCGGGGGCACCGTGCACTGCATCGCAGGGGGCGTCGTGCTCTGCGAGATCCAGCAGAACTCAGACGTGACGTACCGCCTCTACGACCATGGCCGCCCAGGTCTGGACGGGAAGCCGCGGCCCCTGCAGCTCGGACGCGCCCTGCAGGTCGCCAAGACCGAGATCCGGCCCGAGGTCCGCAGCCCGACGCGCATCTTCAAGCGGCCCTGCCTGACGATGGCGCTCGACCGCTGCGCCGGATTCGTGGCCGAGCTCCTCTGCTGGGATCAGCCGTTCCTGTACACGCCCGACCAGCGCCGTTGCCATGCGCTGGTCATCGTCCGGGGCGTAGGTTCCGTGAACGGCATACCGTTCGAGGCCGGGGATGCGTTCCTCGTGCCCGCGGAGTCGCCCCGCTTCCACATCGATGGCAGCGGGTCGCGGGCCGTTCGCGCCTACGTTCCCTGAGGCTTTCCCAGTTCGCCCTTAGCGGCTGCGAGTCGACCGTGACGCCACGCGCGGCGCATCGAGGCCATCCACACCGCCGCCGGGCCAAGCATCGCGATGCCCAGAATCAGGGCTCCGGTGCGGGCCGGCAGTCCCGAGTCCAGCAGCTGGCCCATGCAGTAGGTGGACACCGACGCAGTTGCCATGAACAGGCCCATGTCGGCGGCAAAAACCCTACCGAAGTACTGGTTCTCGGAGTTCAGGTGCAGCAGCGTCGTGGAACACACCCACACCAGAGCTGCGCCTGCATGGGCGAACACCAAGCAAAGGCCGGCCAGAAGCAGGGACTCGGCCTGGCTGAACAGCGCGTACCCGCACCCAGCAGCTAGGTAGCCGAACAGGACCGTCACCCGCATGCTGCGCTGGCTGCCAGTGATGCGGCGCCCCATCAGCAGCGGACCGAGGGTCGAGCCCGTTCCCTGGAACCCGAACAGCATTGCCATCCCGAGGGCGGCGCTGTCGCCTACGAGGAAGTCCCGGCTGCCGAGGATCGTTGTCAGCACCACCCGCATGCCCATGATCCCGAGCCCGAACTTTAGGGTCAGCAGCGTGGCGAGCCGCCAGTTGCTGACCATGTACGCGAATCCCTCAATGATGGGGGCGAAGCTGAGCGTCTCGCTCCACCCCTGCCGCCGGCGTCCCGCCAGATGGCGCTCGATCACCCGCACGCGGTAGACGAACCATGCCGAGACGAGGAACGACGCCGAATTGGCCAAGAACACGAAGGCACGCCCCAGATAAGCCACCGCAACCCCTCCCAGCGCCGCTCCGGCGGTCACCGTTAGCGACCATGTGGTTGAACCGAGAGCGTTCGCTACGGGCAGGTCGTCCCGCCGGACCAGGCTTGGAAGGATGGCGCTGCGGCCGGCCTCGAAGAAGGCGGCCGTGCCGATTTCGAGGGCCAGCAGCACGAACAGCAGCCAGATCTCCTCCCGACGGTCGATGAACAGCATGCACAGCACCAAGACCGCCCGGATCAGGTCGCTGGACAACATGACCTTGCGGCGGCTCAACCGGTCGTTCGCGACCCCCGCAGTGGGCCCTAGCAGCATCATCGGCAGGATCTGAAGGATCGCTGCCCAAGCCACGTGTTCGGCCCGGCCGGTCAGCTCCAGGATCATGGAGTAGATGGCGACGGAGTAGAACCAGTCTCCCGAGCCGCTGATCAGCTGGGCGAGCCAGACCTTCCGGAAGCCCGGCGAGCGTCGCAGCAGCCGCCAGTAGCCTGGCAGCGACACCGCGGATGCCATGACCCGCCCCTCAGACCGAGTACAGGCCAGTGCGCCGCTTGGCTCGTCGCAGTGTTCTCTGGGCGATCGGCGCCACGCGTTCCGCGCTGGCGCGCAGGACTTCGCGCAGTTGGGGGCGGTCCGCCACCAGCTCCCCGTAGCGCTGCTGGATGGGTGCCAGCTTGGAGTTGACCATTTCGGTCACTTGCCCCTTGAGTGTTCCGTAGCGCATCCCGGCAAAATGGCTCTCCATCCGGCGGTCCGACCAGCCGCTGAAGGCCTGGAAGACCGTCAGCAGGTTGGCCACTCCGGGGCCCGGCGCGCCCCAATTGACGCCTGGCTGCGAGTCCGTGACGGCGCGCCCGATCAACTTCTTCACGCGGCCCGGCGGGTCCAGCAGCCTGATGGCGTGGTTGGGCCCCGTGCTGGACTTGCTCATCTTCTTGGTGGGGTCGTCCAATCCCATGATCCGCGCACCGACCGTAGGCAGCTTGGTGCTTGGGACCCGGAATGTCTTGCCGTAGAGATTGTTGAAGCGATGCGCAATGTTCCGCGTGAGCTCAATGTGCTGGGACTGGTCGTCGCCAACCGGAACGAAACGTGCCTGGTAGAGCAGGATGTCCGCCGCCATCAGGGCAGGGTAGACGAACAGTCCCGTGCCGATGGAGTCCCGGCTCGAGCCGGCCTGCTGCATCTTCGACTTGAACTGCGTCATGCGGTTCAGCCATCCGAACGGGACGGTGCACGTGAAGATCCACGCCAGCTCGACATGGGCCGGGATCTGGGACTGGACGAATACCGCGCAGCGGTCCGGATCGATGCCGGCCGCCAGGTACAGCGCCGCGACGCGTTCGCAGTTCTCGCGCAGCTGCTTCGGGTCCTGCCGAACCGTGATGGCGTGCAGGTCGACGATGCAGAAGATCGGCTCGTAGTCGTGCTGGATCTCGACCCAGCCGCGCAGCGCGCCGAGGTAGTTGCCGATGTGCAGTTCGCCGGTTGGCTGCATGCCTGAGAAGATTCGGGGCTTCATGGGCGCTGGAAACCCATTCTATCCGCCGACGCCCAGAATCCGGCCTGCGGGCGCAGCCGTGGCGCACCTGTCTGGAGGGCGGATAATGTAGCATGATGTTGCGCCGCTCCGGGTCGGCTTCGAGACGTCCCGCAGCTTGCCGCCGACGATCGGCTTTTGGACTTTGATCAGCTCCACACGTTCCTCGAGATCGTCCGGTTGAACAGCTTCTCGAAGGCGGCCAAGACCTGCTATCGCACGCAGCCCGCGATCAGCGCGCAGATCCGCCAGATGGAGCAGGAGCTGGGCACGCGGCTCTTCGATCGGTTCGGCAGCAAGATCACACTCACCACGGCCGGCGGGATCTTCGCAAAGTACGCCCGCAGGCTTCTCGACCTTCGCCGGGAAGGTTTCGACAAGGTGCGGGAGCTGGAGCACATTGCCCGGGGCGAGATGAGCATTGCGGCGAACGAGGCAACCTGCATCCATGTGCTGCCGAGCGTCTTCGCGCGCTACAAGCAGCAGTTCCCGGAGGTCAGGCTCCAGGTCGTGCGTGCCTACGGCGCGGCGATCTTCGATTCCGTCGTGGACAACTCCGTGGACTTCGGGATCACCCAGCTGCCGCTGCACGACAAGCGCATCGCCGTCGTGCAGATCTATTCCGACGAGGTGATGCTGCTGACCGGCGCAAAGCACCGGTTCGCGAAGCGCAGGACGATCACGGCCGAAGAGGTCGTCCAAGAGGACCTGCTCCTCCCGAAGGCTGGCCGGACCCGGCGGCGCATCGACGAGTACCTCGATCCATATGAGGACGATGTGCGGGTTTCCATGGAGCTCGAGTCCAGCGAGATGCAGAAGCGCTTCACGGAGGCCGGACTTGGGGTCACCTTCATGGCGGTGACTAGCGCGAGGGAAGAGGTCCGGTCCGGCCGGCTGAGGGCCATCCGGCTCTTGCCGCTGCCCCTCATCCGCACGATAGGCTTGATATACAGAAAGGACAAGGCACTGTCCCTGGCCGCGCTCGGGCTGATTCGCTTGGTCGGCGAGTTTGCCGCTCAGACGGGCCTTGGCCTACCCTCGGTGATGAAGGCCTCATGAAGTGGGTAGCCAGAGCAACTCGGATCATCGTTGCTAGCCAAGAGGGCAGGGCTGCCTACACTTCTCCAGCGGCCTGCCCGCCAGTGATTCTCAAGCATGTCAAGACGGTCTTGAGGGGCGCGCCTACGCGTTCTGTGATGGTTGCGAATCGCGAGGCCTTGGTTGCGCTCCGGCGCAACGGGTCGAACGAGCCTGCCCGTCCCCAGCCCGAAGACAAGAAGGCTGTGCGCCCCCTCCGCTGGCTCGACATCGTGCTTTCAAGGTGGGGGTACGCGGTTGCAGGGATTCTGCTCGTCGCGGCGGCCATCGCGTTCCTCTTGGCTTGGACATCCGCGGGCTAGCAACGCGAATACAGAAGTTCGCTCCGCGCTGGCCGGCCCCAGCTTCTGCCCGCTTCGGAACGCCGTTCGCTGCGGCGGCCAGCGCGACAGGAAAGGACGACATGGACGCACTTCGATACGCTCAGGATCTGGTCCGGCATCCCACGGTCAGCTCCTCCTCCAACGAGAACATCTGCGAGTACCTCGGGGCTGTTCTGGCCCGGCAGGGCTTCTCGGTGGAGCGCATTCCATACACCGATCCGATGGGGGTCGCCAAGGTCAACCTGGTTGGCCGCAAGGGCCTGGGAGAGGGCGGCATGGCCTACTTCGGTCATACCGACGTCGTGCCGGCCCGCTCTTGGTCCGGCCCCGGCCGTGATCCCTTCGACCCGACCGTGGCCGGGGACAGGCTGTACGGCCGGGGCAGCTGCGACATGAAGGGATCAATTGCGTGCATGCTGGCTGCGGTCGACCGGACCGCTGGCCTTGAGCCCCGGGCACCGCTGTACCTCGCGCTGACCGCGGACGAGGAGGTCGGCTATCTCGGGGCGTCCGAGGTCGCCCGCAGGTCCGAGCACTTCCGCGAGATGGTGGCGACCGGATCGAGGGGAATTGTCGGGGAGCCGACCATGCTGGAGGTCGTCCACGCCCACAAGGGGACCTGCGGTTTCCGTGCTACGGCGCGCGGGAGGGCCGCCCACTCGAGCACCGACCAGGGCATCAACGCGAACTTGGCGATGATCCCGTTTCTGGTGGAGATGAAGCGCATCCACGATGAGACGCGGGAGGACCCGGCTTGGCAGGACGGGCGATTTGATCCTCCTGGGATCAGCTGGAACATCGGTATTAACGACCACACGGCCGCGGTGAACGTGACTCCGGACAAGAGCGTCTGCACTGTCTACTTTCGGCCGGCCCCCGGCCAAGACCCGACTTCCCTGTTCGACCGGTCTCGAGCCGCGGCCCGGGAGTGCGGCCTGGAATTCGAGGTATTGGGGGATGGGGGGCCTCTGCACGTCGATCCCGATTCCAATTTCGTGCGTGAGGTGCTGGGTCTGGCGGGCCGGACCGGCCCCCGAACAGTCTGTTACGGAACCGATGGGGCCGTGCTCGGGGATCTGCAGCGCCTGCTCGTACTCGGGCCAGGGGACATCGCCCAGGCGCACACCGCAGACGAGTGGATTCGCTTGGAACAGCTGGACAAGGGCACGCAACTCTTCGCCAGCCTGATCCGGCGCTGGTGCGCCTAAGCGCTATCCTCAAGTCGCCAGCGCGGCGCGTCGGCCGCGGATCGCGCAGTGCCGGCTGGCGTTGGCAGGAGGTCGACTCGCCATGGCAGAAGCCTCGAAACACGGACTGCTCTCCCGCGACCTGGAGCACTTGATCCACCCGCTGCACTCCCGCCTGACCCATCAGGACGGTCACGTATGGGTCAAGGGCCATGGCTCCGTCCTTGTTGATGCTGACGGCGAGGAGTACATCGACGGGCTTTCTGGGTTGTGGAATGTCGTTGCGGGCCACGGGCGCGGCGAGCTTGCCGACGCCGCGGCCCGGCAGATGCGCAACCTCGGGTACTGCTCCGGGTACGCCGGCAGTTCGAACCCGCGCGCGATCGAGCTCGCTGAGAGGTTGGCCGAGCTGGCCTATCCGTCCATCCAGCGCTTCTTCTTCACCTCCGGCGGCGGAGAGGCCAGCGAGACCAGCTTCAAGGTGGCGCGCTCCTACTGGAAGCTCCGCGGTCGGCCAGAAAAGTCCAAGGTGATATCCCGCCAGTGGGGCTACCACGGGGTGACGCTCGCCGCTATGAGCGCCACGGGGATTTCGGGCTACTGGCCTTTGTTCGAGCCTCGTGTGCCGGGATTCGTGCACATTCCTTCGCCGTACCCTTACCGCTACGAGGCTCCCGCCGGGGCCAGCCCCGGCATCGCGGCCGCCGACGAGCTCGAGAGGGCGATCATGGCCGAGGGGCCCGAGACGGTGGCGATGTTCCTGGCGGAACCCGTGCAGGGGGCCGGGGGGGTCCTCGTGCCCCAGGATGACTACTTCCCACGGGTGCGGGAGATCTGCGACAGGCACGACGTGCTGCTGGTGGCCGACGAAGTGATTACCGGCTTCGGCCGGACAGGCAAGTGGTTCGCGCTGGAGCACTGGGGCGTCGAGCCCGACATGATCCAGTTCGCCAAGGCGATCACTTCAGGGTATTTCCCGCTCGGCGGAGTAGGCATCACCGAGGACATCGCCGGCTTACTGGATCGGGGTGCCTCGCCTTGGATGCACGCCTACACGTACAGCGCGCACCCGGTCGGCTGCGCGGTGGCCCTCAGGAACCTGCGCATCCTCGAGAGCGAGGGCCTCGTCGAGGCGTCGGCCGAGAAGGGCGCGTACCTGCTGTCCGGCCTCCGCGCCGCCTTGGGTGGCCATCCTCATGTAGGGGAAGTCCGCGGCAGGGGACTGATGTGCGCCGTCGAGTATGTCCGGGACAAGGGCACCAAGGAGGAGTTTGCCCCGGAACTCGGCGTCGGGCCGCGCTTGGGGGCCAAGGCAAGGGATCTTGGGCTCTTCAGCCGCCTGCGGGGGGACGTCTTCCTACTGGCGCCGCCGTTTACGACGTCCGTGCGTCAACTCGACCGCATCGTGGAGATTCTGGCGGAGGCAACGTCCGAAGTCCTCGGGTAGCGCTCCGGAGGATCCCCTGCCTGCGCGGCGTCAGCCCCGCACTCACGCGTCCACGTGCCCGTCGCAGAAGTGGTGGTCCAAGGACGCCTTGTGCGCTCCGGCAAGCCTGTCCGACATGTCCCGCATCTCCTCCGCGGCCATGGGCTCGAAGGACCGGACAAGAGCGGCATTCTCTCGGATCATTTGGAGGTCCGGCATGCCGACTGTCACCACTGAGACCGGCAGCGACAGCACGTAGCGGATCAGGCTTTCGGCGCTGGCCCTGTCCGGGCCCTGCCCGAGAAGCCCCTCCTGTGCCGTCACCTTCATTCCAACGATCCCCAGGCCCTTCTTCACAGCCACCGGCAGCGCGATGTCCTCAAAGCTCTCGCCCGGAAACGGGCGTGGGGGCAGCGGTTCCCCGAAGATGTCGCTCACCCCGCCGCGCTTCCAGTAGCCGGCGCCGTCGGGGCTGCGCCCCTGCAGTCCGGCATTGAGCGCCATCTGCGTGCAGTCCAGGTCATGCCGGCTGAGGGCAGTTGCCAGCGTTTCGGGATCAGCATGGGAAGTGATGCCGATGTAACGCACGGCCTTTTCCTCCCGCAGCCGCTGGAGCGCCTCGATCGCACGGCCCGTTTCGATTCGCTCCAGATCGTCCTCGTAGCGGAGGCTGTGGATGTGGAGCACGTCGAGGCGGTCCGTCCGCAGCCGCTCAAGGCTGGCCTCGGCCCTGGCCAGCACCTCGTCGTAGGTCCGCGCTTGGGTCTTGGTCGCCAAGAACACCTCGTCGCGCCTGCGCCACGTAGCCTCCCCCACCCATGACTCGCTGGTCCCGTCGCCGTAAGACTGCGCCGTGTCGAAGTAGCGGATCCCCGAATCGAGGGCCAGCTCGAGGGCCTCCAAGCCGCGCTCCTTGGTCCGGTAGGCTGCCCACAGTCGGTTGCCGCAACCGATTGCCAGCACCGGCAGCCTTTCTCCGGTGTTGCCGAACTGGCGCACCGGGAGAGCGGGCGCACGGCCTGAGGCAGCGGCCGCCGCGCCGGCGGCGCCGAGGAAGAAGCGTCTCGAGTGTTTGCTTGGCATGGTTGGGCCTGCGTTGCATTCTAGCCCGTTTCGCCGCTTCAACCGCGGCACTCCAACCCCTGGTTCGTCAAGATCTCGGGAAGTGGCGGACCTGACCGCCGTCCGCTGGGCCAATCGCAGGCCAGACCTCTTACGAGAGCGATCGTCCGTTTGCCTCGCGTTGCAGGCTACCTAGTGCTTGAGCCAAAACCCCTGTCACGACGGGCCCGGCGGCCCGCTGGT
>JAPPMC010000148.1 GCA_028819235.1 Bryobacterales bacterium | reverse complement strand
ATGCCACAAGGGACCTCATCCTGTCAACCCCCAAGATCTGTGGCACGGGCAGCGCGCGGGCTGGCAGGACCGGAGAATCTGGGCTTGGCGGTGAGGACGATGGCGATTCTGGGTGGGTACATCTACCGCAAGAACGCAGCGCCACCGGGACACCAGAAGACTTGGGAAGGCTGGACGCGAGTGACCATCATGGCCGAAGCGTACGAGCTCAGGGACCGCTTCGAACCCCCTCTAGCCGCGTCTCAGCAGGAGCCCCGCTCGTGACTTATGGGGCAAGGGCAGGCCGCCCCGGGTCATCGAACCGGGATCGAGCAGCCGGTCAAGGTGCTCTGGGGCCAGATCTGTATCTTCGGCGGCCACGTCCCTGACCCTGCGCCCTTCGGCGTAGGCCCGCTTTGCCACTGCGGCGCCCCTCTCGTAGCCGATCAGCGGATTCAGCGACGTCACCAAGATCGGGTTGCGCTCCGCTAGATCCCGGGCACGCTCGGCATTGGCCTGGAACCCCGCCACGGCCTTTGTGGCGAGCACCTCGGAGGCGCGCCCGAGCAGGCGGGCGCTCTCCAGCAGGTTGTGTGCGACCACCGGCAGCATGACGTTCAGCTGGAAGTTGCCGGACTGCCCGGCGACGGTGATCGTCACGTCGTTTCCGATGACTTGCGCGCAGACCATGGCCACCGCTTCGGGAATGACCGGGTTGACCTTTCCGGGCATGATGCTCGAGCCCGGCTGCACGGCTGGCAGCGCGATCTCCGAGAGCCCGGCGATCGGCCCGCTGTTCATCCAGCGCAGGTCGTTGCAGATCTTCAGCAGCGCTACGGCGGTCGCCTTGAACTGCCCGCTTAGCTCCACCGCCGAGTCTTGGCTGGAAAGGCTCACAAAGTAGTTGCGGCTCGAGATGAACGGCCGGCCCGTCCGCGCCGAGAGCAGCTTGGCCACTCTCGGGCCGAACTCCGGGTGCGCGTTCACGCCTGTGCCCACCGCCGTGCCGCCAAGCGCCAGCGGCGAGATTCGCGAGAGGGACGCGCGAATGCGCCGCTGGGACTGCCGGAGCTGCTCGGCCCAGCATGCGAGCTCTTGGCTCAGCCGGACGGGCAGCGCGTCCATCAGGTGTGTGCGGCCCATCTTGACCACGCCGTCGACCGACTCGGCCTTCGCCAGCAGCGTGCTGGCCAAGCGTTCCAGGCCCGGCAGCGTCCGGCCTGCCGTCTCCAGGTATGCGCTGACGTGAATCGCCGTGGGGATTACGTCGTTGCTGGATTGCCCCATGTTCACGTGGTCGTTCGGGTGCACCGTCGATCCCAGCTTGGAGCTGGCGAGGGTAGCGATGACCTCGTTGGCATTCATGTTTGTCGAGGTGCCCGAGCCGGTCTGGTAGATGTCGATGGGGAAGTGCTCGTCGTGCATCCCGTCGGCGACTTCGCCGGCCGCCTCCTCGATCGCCTTGGCCATCGGCTCGTCCATCAGGCCGAGGTCCCTGTTGACCGCCGCTGCGGCGGCCTTGATCAGGCCCAACGCTTGAATGAACGTGCGGGGAAACCGCGTGCCGCTGATCGGGAAGTTATCGACTGCACGCTGGGTCTGGGCCTTGTAGAGCGCCTCGCGAGGCACAAGGACCTCACCCATGGAGTCGCGCTCGGTGCGGTAGTCGGAGTGGCCTGCCATATCTGTTCAGCGTAGAGCAGGAGGAGTTGCGTTTGGCCAGGCTTCTCGCTCGCCGGATTCGTACGCAGCGGCGGGCCCGGGTCAGCTAGTAATAGATCGCATAGGCATCTGCCGCTGCTAATATCAGCTCCGCGGAGTTGGTGAGCCGCGAATGAACCGCCCGCATGCGGGCGCTCAGGTAGCCCTCGGGATCAATCTCCTTGGGAAGGTGCTGGTCGAAGGCACGAGCGCCGGCCATCTGCCGCAGGACCATCGCCATCTGGCCGGCTTCGGCGCGCGTGTAGAAGAGGCTTGCGAAGGGGCTTAGCTCGGAAGGGTTCACTACGAGCGCCAGTGCCGTCGGGTGCAGTCTCCGAAGCTCGGCGACTTCGGCGGCGATGCTTTCCGAGAGTTCCGCGTTGCCGGAAACCGTGGCCGCGAACCAGTTGTATTCCAGCGTCGCGAATCCGATCTCGAAGGATGTCAGGCGGGCTGCGCCGGTGGCCGTCCCGGAGAGGCCGTCTACCACCGATTGGGCCGTTTGGATCTCGGGGACCGGCACTGTGCCGGTCTCGCCGAAACTTGCCCGGTACGCAGCGATGTCGAATCCTTCGGTCCCGGACAGAACCGGTGGCTCCGGCTCGACCGGGGGCGACTCCGAGACTGCCTGTACGGCCCTCTGGAATCGGGCCGGGATCGACTCGGCCCGCAATTGTGCAGCTGCCACGACCAAGACCGCTGCCAGGGTGCCGAATAACATTCTTCTTCCATCTGTCATGGTTGTGTGTGCCTCCCGAACTCGCTGCGAGCCATCATGCGTCGCTTGGCGTGCCCGCCGCGGTCGCTGTGTTGATGGTAAGCGGCCCTCATTGCCGCTTCCGCCTGCGGTAAGGCTAGACTTCCACGAGCGAACCGGCGGAGAGGATTGACTTGCGGGCTGCCTCGCACACGGCTTCGTTGTAGCGGCTGTTGCCCGGCGTGGCGACGATGGCAGCCTCCTCCACGCGGTCGATGGCGGCCCGCCTTCCGCCCGGTGACTGGGCAGCGCGCTCCACGCCAAGGGCGGCCGCCACGATGTGCTGCACTGAGCGCACTCCGTAACCGGTCGGCACTAGGCCGGGCCCGCCGAGGTCCTGGTAGAGGAAGTAGTCGGGGCTCGGCTCGGCGTACTGCGCAGATCCGGGCCCGCTAGGTGGGCGGCCAAGGCTGTAGGCGATTCCCCTGTACTGGTCCGAATGCTCGATCATTGCGCCCCTTCCGCCGCCCGTGCAGTACAGCGTCATGCCTTGCGTGTTGGGTCCGGGCGCCGCGTCAGGAAAGCTGAGGGAGTTCTGGACGTTAAGGCAGGCGCCGTTCTGCCATAGCACGCGGGCGTCGGTCCACAGGTAGCCGCGGGCGCCGTTGGGGAATTCGTCCAATAGGCCGTGCACCGACACCGCGGTCGGCAGCAGCCCGGTCACGAAGTGCACTAGGTCTACGTAGTGGCAGCCGATGTAAACGAATGCGTCGGTGGCATCGGCGGTGAACCAGCGCTGGAAGTTTGAGTCCCGGTAGTGCCACTTCTCCATAAGCCTCGCCGTGCCGAGCCTGAACTCTCCGAATTCCCCGCGCCGGTAGCGGTCCCGCGCCATGATGCTGCGCGGATCGAAGCGCTTGTGGTACTCCACGCCGACGAGCAGGTCGCGCGTCCGAGCCTCGCCCTCGATCTCAAGCGATTCGGCGACGCTCAGGACAAGCGGCTTCACGCAGCACACGTGCTGGTCCGCGCGCAGGGCATCCATCACGACCCGGTGGTGGAGCTGGTCCGGCACGGCGACCACCGCGACCCCGCGCGGGGGCATGTCCGCCAAGGCCTTCCGGTAGTGCTCAGGCCTTGGCTCTTCACGGTCCGCTTCGGGATCCAACACCGCCGTGAATCCCACGTCGGGGAACGCCCGCCGCAGATCCCGGGCTCTGGCGAGACCCTCCACGGAGGCGTTGCGCTGCGAGCAGACCCGCACCTCTCCGACAGCCCCCTCGCGGAGCATCTGCAGCAGCGCCGGCAGCACTTGGTCGTGCGCGATCATTCCGGCACCGATCAGGAGCACCGGCGTGTTGGAGCAGTCTGTCCCCACTCAGCCCCTCTTCTTCCGGGCGGTGGTTGACGGCGGTTTGCGCAGGACGATCTTGGCGATAGCCTCCAGCAAGGCGCGGGCGCGGGCGCGCTGGCGCCGGGGTGGTTCCCAGGTGTCGTCCACTTCGGCGCTTTCCGCGACGCCGTAGTCGAACGGGAAGTGGCTCGCCGAAGGGGTGGGGGCAAAGCTCCACCCGGAGGCGCTCTCGATGTAGGCCCGCGCGACCGACACTTCGTTGGCGAGGGCGTCGGCAGTGCCCTCCCCGTCGTTGCTGTCGCTGACCATCAGGACCGGCCGGCCGTACTGCTTGAACTCGCGGGACCTCGCCAGCTTGTCCGCGACACTGCGGCCGTCGCCCTGCAGCAGGACTACGTCGCACAGTCGCGCCAGAGACATCGGATAGAGCATTCCTGCCCCGCTGGACGCCCCAATCGGCAGGCTGAACGACGCCGTTTGGAACGGCTGCCGGACGGCACGGATCAGCTGCTCGACGTAGCGCGGGACGAATCGGCGGTGGTCCCAGCGCCCTTCCGGCTCGTCCCATGCGTTGGCCACGTCGATGATTACATTGCGGTGGTTGCCATCAACGAGGTGCCGGGCGACGTTCCCCGCCGCCGCGACGATCGCCTCGGGGGATTCCAACGACTCGTCCTGATCCTGTTGGAACAAGACCAGGCACACGATCAGGCCCTTGGAGTCAGCGGCTTCCAGCAGGCGGTCAAGGCGCTCCATCCACGCCGGTTTGAGCGAGCCGTCCTGCCGGTAGGCGCTGACCAGCGCCCCGGAACGCTCCCCAAGGTCAGCGCTGGCACCCCTCGACACCCCGTTTCGCTCTTGCGAGTAGCCCGGGTCGCTGCCCTGCAGGCTCACCACGATCCCCGCAATCCCGTGCTGACGGTACAGGTCCAGCTGGGCGATTAGCCGCGCGGTGTTCCCGTCGGGGTCGAAGGGGCGCTCGCGCAGCCACTCGTCATCAAAGAGGCCCTGCGTGACCCGCACCAGCGCCAGGCTGCCGCGCGCCTTCCCGCGGTAGCGTCCCCCCTCATAGGTGCGGCTCCAGGTCGCTCCAGGGCTGCTGCGCACATAGAAGTGGCTTGCCCCGTACCGGGGCCCCAGCATTGCCCCTGTCGCCACCTCCACGGCGCCCAGCTGGGCGAAGGGTGCTGCCAAGATGCCCGCGAAGGCCGTGCGCGTGAGGACGGAGGAGAGCCGCATGCCTTGCTGGGTGCAGCGCCGGAAACGCCGATGGTAGCACGTCGCGAGCCAAAGGCGGAGCCTGCGCTCAGCGCCACACGAGTCTTGGCACTTGAGCCGGCGGACCGCCCGAGAGCGCAGGAAGCCACAAGAGACCTCCGGGGAGGCCCAATCGCGGACATGCACCCGCAGCCGGCGGACCCCAAGCGCGGTTTCACTCATCTATTGCCGCAGTGCCTGTAGCGATGTAGCGATGCGACCGGATGCACCGCACGGTCCGGCCGTCAAGCTGGCGGAAGAGCATGCGCAACAACTCGTGAAGTCCTCGGTGCGGTCTCCGGTCGTGGGAATCGATGCCGGTCGCCATGCGGGCAGGGTTGCGTATCTGTGCCTCAGATCACTTATTGATGGAACGATATTCGGTCGCTAGCGAGAGTGCATCCTCATTGTTATCCTCTAACAATGCTATAATCTGGACTAGGAGAATTGGCCAAGATGGACGTCACGATTGACGACAGCATTTCGAACGAGGATCTGGACCCCATCGCGCTTGCGTACTCCAGTGCGGGGGGGTACATCGCGGATCTGCCTAGCGTCATCGGCATCTCGCCGGAACGCGTAGAGGAGTACCTCGAGTGGATGCGGTCCAAGCTCGTGTTCCCTGTTCCGGACAGGAGGTATCCGATCCTGATCCCAGAGACCAGCCCGACCAGCTACATCTCCTTCAAATGCGCCCTGAACCTTCGTCTCGAAGACGTTGAAGAGGAGTGGACGACCGGGGATTGGCACTTCGAACAGAGCTTCTTCGGTTTTCGCAAGCCCGCTTACCCTCCTCTTGCCGGTCGCCCTGGGCTCATCGACACCGTGCCGGTCCTCGGTTCGCTGGGCGTGCGCGACATGGCTCAGGTCATCGCCGATGCGGGCATCAGACCGAATGAGGGCCCGGTGTGGGTGGCGAACCACTACCGCGCCATCGCTGACACGTGCATGCACCGACTGGCAGGCAGCTACCCCAAGGGAGTGCTGACGCCGTGTCAGATCAATGACTTCCTGTGGACCGAGCAAGACATCGACACGCTCGTGGAGGACTACCTCAAACCGGCGCGCAGGCTCACGCGAGGAGCCGGAAGAGAGGTGTTCGACGAATGGCTGCCCACGGTCGTGTACGGCGTAACGTATCGCTGACGCCCAAGCAACAGCTTCACGAGCGCCTGATGAAGGAGGTGCTTGATGAGATACGCGGCTCGGGTCTGGTCGTGAGGGGCGGAAGCGCTGTCGCGTTCGCGTAAGGCGCAAATCGGCACTCCACGGAACTGGACTTGTACGGAAAAGCGGCCGTGCGGGCGGCGGTTGTCAAGATCGACTCTGTTGAGCGCGGGGATAGGCCGTTCCCGCAGCCGCTCTGGGTGCGTTCCTGCCCGCGATCTGACTCTATTCCCGAAACCCTCAATGACGGGCGGTTTACTCAACTGTTGCGCGGGTGCCCGTAGCGATGTAGCGATGCGACCAGATGCATCGCACGGTCCGGCCGTCAAGCTAGCGGAAGAGCATGCGCAACAACTCCTGAACTCCTCGGTGCGGTCTCCGGTCGTGGGAATCGATGCCGGTCGGTATGCGGCTAGGATTGCGTATCTGTGTCTTACATTACTTATCGATGAAACGAAGTTCGGTCGCTAACGGGAGTGCATCCGTATCAATGTCCTCTAATCATGCTATAATCTGGACTAGAAGGATTGGCCAAGATGGACGTCACCATTGACGACAGCATTTCGAACGAGGATCTGGACCCCATCGCGCTTGCGTACTCCAGTGCGGGGGGGTACATCGCGGATCTGCCTAGCGTCATCGGCATCTCGCCGGAACGCGTAGAGGAGTACCTCGAGTGGATGCGGTCCAAGCTCGTGTTCCCTGTTCCGGACAGGAGGTATCCGATCCTGATCCCAGAGACCAGCCCGACCAGCTACATCTCCTTCAAATGCGCCCTGAACCTTCGTCTCGAAGACGTTGAAGAGGAGTGGACGACCGGGGATTGGCACTTCGAACAGAGCTTCTTCGGTTTTCGCAAGCCCGCTTACCCTCCTCTTGCCGGTCGCCCTGGGCTCATCGACACCGTGCCGGTCCTCGGTTCGCTGGGCGTGCGCGACATGGCTCAGGTCATCGCCGATGCGGGCATCAGACCGAATGAGGGCCCGGTGTGGGTGGCGAACCACTACCGCGCCATCGCTGACACGTGCATGCACCGACTGGCAGGCAGCTACCCCAAGGGAGTGCTGACGCCGTGTCAGATCAATGACTTCCTGTGGACCGAGCAAGACATCGACACGCTCGTGGAGGACTACCTCAAGCCGCTGCGCAGGCTCACGGGAGGAGCCGGAAGAGAGGTGTTTGACGAATGGCTGCCCACGGTGGTGTACGGCGTAACGTACGGCTGACTCCCAAGCAGCAGCTTCACGAGCGCCTCATGAAGGAATTGCTCAAACGGATACGCGGCTGGGGTTTGGTCTTGAGGGGCGGAAGCGCTGTTGCGTTCGCGTACGGCGGGAATCGACATTCCACGGATCTGGACTTGGACGGAAAAGCGGCCGCAAATCAGGGCGGCCGCGCGGGCTGCAGGTGTCAAGATCGTCTCCATCAGGCGCAGGGATGGGAAGTCCCGGCAGCAGTTCCGGGCACGCTACCGCTCCCGACCTGACTCTAGTCCTGAAACCCTCAAAGTCGATTACCACTACCGTCAGCCCCCCAAGAGCCGCTACACCCATGTTGTCGCCGGAATCCTCACGTACCGGGTTGAAGTGCTATTCGACCAGAAGATGGCCGCTGCCGAGAACCGAGTTGAGGCTCGTGATCTGTTCGATCTCGCATTCTTGATGGGAGCCTACGGTGACCAGATGACCGACGATCAAGTTCGCCAAACAGGTGCTTTCCTAGCAGTTCCGGAAACAGTAGAGGAAAGGTATGCTGATCCGTTCATTGACGATCCAATTATCCGGGAGATCACGACGGCCAAGAGGACAGTAGTGAATCTCCGGGGGGCTACGGCAAGGCAGCGGCGAGTACGGTGGCCGCACCAGATGCAGCAGAGGATTCCCGTACCCCTAGCAGTGCTTGGCCATGCCTTGGTATACGAGAACAAGCAACGATTGAGGGCACTCGGACAGACTGCTTCTTCACCAATGCGCACACCCGTCCGACCGACTTATCGTCACATGAGTCGACGTCCGTACCGGTCAGGCTCGCCCAGCAGGTCTGACGACCGCGATCACTCTCCGTCAAGGTGACGCTGGGGCGATTCTGTCAGCGTCGATGGAGTCCCGAGGCGACGAAGCAGCCAGCGGTCTCCGCCGGTTTGCTAAACTTCGCTTTTCTTCCAACCCCCACCGAAGGAGGAGCATCCCGGACATGGCAAGACCCGTAACGCTGTTCACAGGCCAGTGGGCCGACCTACCCTTGGAAGATCTGGCCCCGAAGGCCGCCGCTTGGGGCTACGACGGCCTAGAACTGGCCTGCTGGGGAGATCACATGGACGTCTCCCGCGCGGCCACAGATTTGGAGTACTGCAGCCGGCAAAGGGAGATCCTGGACCGGCACGGCCTGAAGCTGTTCGCTATCTCAAACCACCTTGCCGGGCAGCTGGTCTGCGATCCGAACAACGATTCCCGCTCCGACTTGTTCGCCCCGCCCGAACTCGCGGGGGACGCGGAGGGGAAGAGGCTCTGGGCCGTGCAGGCCATGAAGGACACGGCCCGCGCCGCCAGCAACCTCGGCCTGCGTGTGGCCAACGGGTTCACGGGCTCGTCGATCTGGCACCTGCTGTACAGTTTCCCGCCGGTGTCGGACGAGATGATCGACGCAGGCTTCGCCTACTTCGCCGAGATGTTCAACCCGATCCTCGACGTGTTCGACGACGCAGGCGTGCGCTTCGGGCTTGAGGTGCACCCCACTGAGATCGCGTTCGACATCTACACGGCGCACCGGGCCTTGGAAGCCGTCAATCACCGGGAGGCCTTCGGCTTCAACTTCGATCCCAGCCACCTGCACTGGCAGCGTGTGGACCCCGTGATGTTCATCCGCGAGTTCAAGGACCGCATCTACCACGTGCACATGAAGGACGCGGCCCTGCAGCTGGACGGCAGGTCGGGCATCCTTGCATCCCACCTCAATTTCGGCCACCAGGACCGAGGATGGGACTTCCGCTCCCTCGGGCGCGGTGGCGTGGACTTCGAGGAGATCATCCGCGCGCTGAACCACATCGGATACGCTGGGCCACTGTCGATCGAGTGGGAGGACAGCGGCATGGAGCGCGAGGCGGGCGCTGCAGAGGCCTGCCGGTTTACGAAGAGGGTCGATTTCGAGCCGTCCACCAGGGCGTTCGACGCGGCCTTCGAGGAGTAGTGCGGACAGCACTCGGGCGATTCCTGGCCCAAGCCGACCGTGCGCCCGTCCTGCGCCTGAGAGTGCGGTGATGGAAACGGACCGGCGAGTGACCGCACGACCGGGCGGGGGCCGGGAGGAACGCGCCTCCGGCCCTGACTCTAGGCCGGCCCGCCGCGAGGCTTTGGAAGCCTTCTTCCTTTGGGCCGCGGCCTTGGCGCTGACAGTGGGCCTTTCCACATGGATCGGCTCGCGGCCATCCACCGCGATGCAGGGTGTGCCCAGCTGGGCAGCTTGGGGAGTGCTGGCTCCCTGGCTTGTGTTCTTCGTGCTGCACTTGCGCCTATTCCTCTCCCGTTCCCACGTCGGCAGGGGGCAATAGCTTTCGTGTACGGCGCGGCACCAACTGCGCGGGCGGCCTTCGCGGTCTACATCGCGCTGACCTTCCTGCTTGCGTACCTAGCCCGGAGGCAGGCGACAGGCGGAGGCTTCTTGCGGGAGTTCTTCGTTGGGGGCCGGACGATTGGGCCATGGGTGCTGGGCCTGACGTGGATCGCCACCTCCGCAAGCGGGGGCACGTTCATCGGCACGCCGTCGCTGGCGCACTCCAACGGCTGGTCCGTCATGCTCTGGATCTCGGGCTACATGGTCGTCGCTACGGTCGGCTTTGGCCTGCTGGGCACGCGAATCGCGCAGCTCGGGGAGCGCACGGGAGCGCTGACCTTCCCGGACCTGCTGCGAGACCGCTTCCAGAGCCGCGCGATCGGCGTGATGTCAGGTGTGGCAATGCTGGTGCTGCACACGAGCTTCATCGTCGCTCAGTACATCGCAGGGGCTCGGGTTTTGGAGGTCGCTCTGGGGGTTCCCTACGTCTGGGGCGTCGCGAGCTTCGCCGTGATCGTCGCGGTCTACACGGCCTACGGTGGCTTCCGGGCGGTTGCCTGGACGGACAGCTTCCAAGCTGTGGTGATGCTGGTGGGCGTCCTGCTGACGGCTGGCTTCGGCCTCTGGAAAGCAGGCGGCATGCAGGCCGTGCACGACGGCCTGGCGGCGCAGTCCCCGGATCTCTTAACGCCGGTCGGCCCGTCGGAGTTCCTGCCGCTGCCCGCCGCGATCTCGTTCTTTTTCATCTGGCCTCTTGCGGTTGCCGGTCAGCCGTCCCTGATCACCCGCTTCTTGGCCTGCCGCGACGCCGTCTCGCTGCGCCGCGCGGCCGTGCTCATCGGCTGCTACGTGTTGCTGCTTTACCCAGCGATCATATTTGTGGGCATCCTGGGGCGGGTACTGGTGCCGGACTTAGCCGCCAGCGACCATGCCATGCCCGCGACCATCCTCGCGGCAGTTCCCGCGGCCCTGGCGGGCTTGGTGCTCGCGGCTCCCATGGCCGCGATCATGTCCACGATCAGCTCGTTCCTCCTCGTTGCGGCCGGTGCGATCGCCCGCGACCTCTACCAGAGAAACGCACCCGGTTCGGTCGGCGAGGCCCGCGTGCGGGCCGTCACGCATGGGTCGATCGCCGCCGTGGGGCTGGCCGGCGCGCTCTTCGCACTGCGGCCCCCGGAGTATCTGCAGTACATCGTGGTGTTCTCGGGCACGGGTCTTGCCGCCACGTTTCTGGCCCCGACGCTGTTCTCCGTGTACTGGCCGCGCATGAATCGGGCCGGCTGCCTCGCGGGCATCTTGGCCGGCTTCGTGACGTTTCTCGTGCAATACGCGGCTTTCGGAACGCGCAGTGTGGTGGGATTGGACCCGTTCGTCCCTTCGCTCGTTGCGAGCGTGCTGGGCTGCTGGCTCGGATCGCGGGCAGGGAAGCCGGAGCCGAGGGGTCTGCTGGAGAAGTACTTCTCCAGCGAGGAATTGGACGAGGGGGCCAGCGCCGGGCTATAGCTCGAGCTTCCAGGGGGCGCGGTACTCACGCCGCAGGTAGGTCTGGGCCTCCCTGTTCTCGGTCGTCTCGGCGACCGGGTCCCAGTCCACCCGCTGCCGGCTGCGGAGCGACACGTTGCCCAGCAGCGCCATCGCGGTCGACTTGTGCCCGATCTCAATGTCGCAGACGGGTCTGCCACGGCTGCGAATGGCGGCGACGAAATCCCGCCAGTGGTCGTCGGTGGACGGGTTGCGCGCGTCGCCGCGCGCAGCTTGCATGCGCTGCTCCACGCGCGGTTCCGGCTCGCGGTAGCGGCGGGTCTCCGGCGTGATCTCCCAATAGCTCCTGTTGACGTACAGCGTCCCCTCCGTGCCGTGGAACAGGATTCCGTAGCTGGGCAGCCCTCCCGTGTAGCCGTTGGCGACGCGGTTCTCGTAGGTGCAGGCGAAGCTGGGGAACTCGTACGCGGCTAGGATCGTGTCCGGCGTTTCGCGATTGTCGGTCAGGGCATACTTGCCGCCGTAGGTGGTGACCGACCGCGGGCCCGGTTCGGCCATGGCCCACAGTACGATGTCGAGCAGATGAATGCCCCAGTCCGTCATCATCCCGCCGGCATAATCCCAGAACCATCGGAAGTGGGCGTACTGGTAGGGATTGACGCCGAAGCGGTTCTTGTTGAAGGGCCGTTCTGGGGCCGGCCCGAGCCACATTTCCCAGTCCAGGTCCGCTGGCGGGTCCGTGTCGGGCGGCTGGCCGATGCCTTCCGGGTACAGGTTGTTGTAGTTCCACGTTCGCACGAAGCTGACCGTCCCGAGCCGTCCGCTCTGCACGATGTCCTTAGCCTCGGCGAAGTGCTGTCCAGAGCGCTGCTGCGTGCCGACCTGCACGACGCGGTCGTACTTGCGCGCGGCCTTGACCATCATCTGCCCCTCGTGCACGGTCACAGAGATTGGCTTCTCGACGTAGACATCCTTGCCAGCCTTGCAGGCCTCGACAGTCATGTAGGCGTGCCAGTGATCGGGCGTGGCGACCAGCACGGCGTCGATGCTCTCGTCCGCGATCAGGTCGCGGAAGTCCGGGTACACCTTGGCGTCGGGGACCATTGCCAAGGTCCGCTCAAGGTTCGGCTTGTAGACCTCGCTGATGGCCGCAACCTCGATGTCGTCCGCGAGCTTGAGGACGGAGCGCAGGTTGTTGCGCCCCCGTCGGCCGCACCCGATCACGCCGAGCCGGATCCTGTCCGGCCCGGACTGCGCCGTCGACGGGACGGCTGCGGCGAGCGCGGCGGAGGCCGCGAGAAAGTTCCTGCGCTGCATCAGTTCTCCTTCAGTCAATCGCTGGCGGGCGCGTGCAGCGCCCGGCGCACCATCTTCGCACTGCCGGACCGGGCCTCAGGCAGCCTCGTCGCTGACCGGGATCTCGCGGGCGTCGTCAAGCTCTTCGAGCAGGCGCACAACGAGTGCCCTCTGGCCGTATTCGAAGTCGTCGCTGGGCTGGTCAGGGTCGTGGATCGCTACCCACCTCCGCAGCAGCTCTGTGACCGGCTCGACGATTGCCTCTTCGGCCCCGGGCTCGAAGCGAAGCGGGATCTCTGCGAATCGGATCGTCTCGGTCAGCAGGTCCGAGAACTTCAATGCGCGTCCCCCGCGGCCGCATTGGCTTGAGCGACGAGACGCTTGAGGGCTTTGCGGTACGGGTCGCGGGCGATGCCCTGCTCGGTGATGATGGCCGCCACGTAGCGGTTCGGAGTCACGTCGAAGGCCGGGTTGCGGACCTGGGTCTCTTCCGGCGCGATCTGATGGCCGCGGATCTGCGTGACCTCGTCGGTGGCGCGCTCCTCAATCGGGATCTCCTTGCCGGAAGCCAGGCTCAGGTCGACCGTCGACGTCGGAGCTGCGACGTAGAAGGGAATGCCGTTCTCCTTCGCCAGCACGGCCACGGAGTAGGTCCCGATCTTGTTGGCGACATCGCCGTTCCCAGCGATTCGGTCGGCGCCCACAACGACTGCCTGCACGTGCCCGCGCTGCATCATGTGCCCGGCCATGCTGTCCGTCACCAGCGTCACGGGAATGTCGTCCTGCTGCAGCTCCCAAGCCGTCAGCCGCGATCCCTGCATGAAGGGCCGCGTCTCGTTCGCCAACACGGTTACCGCGTTGCCTCCCTCGACAGCCGCCCGGATCACACCGAGGGCCGTGCCGTATCCGCCTGTGGCCAGCGCGCCCGCATTGCAGTGCGTCATCACTGTCGCCCCAGCGGGCATCAGGTTGGCACCATGCACGCCCAAGGCCTTGTTGGCTGCGATGTCTTCGTCCAGCACGCGGCAGGCTTCGTCCGCCATTCGCTCGCGGATCTCGCCGATCGCGACGCCGCTGCTTCGCAGAGAGCGGTACAGCGCGCGCATCCGCTCGATCGCCCAGAACAGGTTGACCGCAGTCGGGCGCGTGGAGGCCAGCAAGTCGCAGACCTGATCCACCTGGCTGTCGATGTCCTCCCCGTCGGCCTGTTGGACGCCGAGCGCGACACCCATCGCGGCCGCGCATCCTATGGCTGGCGCGCCGCGGATCACCAGCGTACGGATTGCATCCGCCACGTCCTCGGGATCCTTGCAGACCTTAAAGGTTGTCTCGGTCGGCAGCTTCCTCTGGTCGATCATTACGACGCCGGCAGGTGTCCACTCGATTGTGCTGACCATGTCCTCCCCTTAACGGGCCACGATGGCGGCCACGCGAGATCCAAGTCTATCCCAGTCCAGCAATCGAGATTCCCAGGAACACGAGCAGCGCCCCGTTGTAGGCCATGTGCACGACCGTGCTCGCGATGGTCGAACCGCTGTGCGCCCGCACTCCGCCGAGCGCCAGGCCCACCGCCAAGAGGACCGCAAGTTTCGGGACCTGCCAGCCGTACTGCCCGCCGTGCAGGGCGGCAAAGAGCGCGGATGTGGCGACCACCGCGACGGCTCGGCCGTGGAGGCGTTCCAGCGAGCCGAACAGAAATCCCCTAAAGACCAGCTCCTCCACGCACGGGGCTACCAGGACGCCAAACACCGCGACCGCCCATAGCGAGCCCGGATCAGCAAGGATCGCGTCCATCGGCGTCGATCTGCCGTTGCCGCCGATCGCGATGCTGGCCAGCAGGGAGCAGCACGCGAGCAGCAGGCCCAGCCGCGCATAGCGCGAGGGCGCGCCGCGCATGGGCAGCCATCCGAGGCCGGTTCGCAGCGGCACTCTCCAGCGGACCGATACCACGTAGGCGATGTACGCCAGTACCGGGACCCAAGCCGCCATCTGCAAGGGGATCGCGACATGCGCTTTCGAGAGCAGCACCTCCGCCGCATCCGGCCCGTCTGCACCCAGCAGCGCCAAGGCGACCGCGACCCCTGCGAGCTGACAAAGCGCCCCGAGGGCTGCCAGCACCAGAAGTTCACGGTAGCCCCACGGTGCTGTGCCGGGGCCGGCACTCCTGTCTCCGGCGCCCACCCTCGGCGCGTCAGGCGCGGTCGTCACCGGACTCCCGTCTCCCGCAGTGCCCGGCCGGTGTGGCTCGACGGATGCCGGGCAATCTCGTGCGGCCGGCCCGTGCAGACCACCCGCCCGCCGCCTTCGCCGCTCTCCGGCCCGAGGTCCACGACCCAGTCGGCCGACCGGATCACGTCCATCTGGTGCTCGATCACGATCACAGTGCTCCCTTGGTCGACAAGCCGCCGCAAGACGCTGAGCAGCTTGTGCACGTCCTCGAAGTGGAGCCCGGTGGTGGGCTCGTCCAGCACATAAACGGTACCGCTGGTCTTGCGCTTGCTGAGTTCGCGGGCGAGCTTCATTCGTTGGGCCTCGCCGCCGGAGATGGTCGTCGAGGGCTGGCCAAGCTGGATGTAGCCCAAGCCGACATCGAGCAGGGTGTTGAGTTTCCTGCTAACGACGGGCAGGTTGCTCATCAGTTCCAGAGCCTCCTCGACCGTGGCGCCCAAGAGGTCCGCAATCGAGTGTCCCTTGTAGCGCACCTCCAGCGTCTCGTGCTTGTAGCGCAGGCCCTTGCAGACCTCGCAGGTGACGAACACGTCGGGCAGGAACTTCATCTCGATGCGCTTGGAACCCGCTCCGTCGCAGTTGTCGCAGCGGCCGCCGCGCACGTTGAAGCTGAAGCGCCCCGGCGCGTAGCCGCGAGCCCGAGCTTCGGCAAGCTGGGAGTAGAACCCCCGGATGGGCGTGAATACGCCGGTGTAGGTGGCCGGGTTGGATCGGGGGGTTCGCCCGATGGGGCTCTGGTCTATGCGCAAGACCCCCTCCACGTGCTGCATCCCGTCGATGCGGTCATGTGTGCCCGCCGAAGGCCCCTGCATACCGAAGTGCTCGGCCAGCGCCGGGTGCAGGATGTGGTTCACCAGCGTGGACTTGCCGCTCCCGGAAACGCCGGTGACCACGCACAGGTTCCCGAGCGGAAACGCGACGTCGATGTCCTTGAGGTTGTGCTGGCTCGCACCGCGCACGACAAGCTTCCGTTGGATCGGCGGATACTTGTTCGGTCGGATCCAGGCCGACTTGCGGCCAGACAGATAGGCCCCGGTGAGGGACTCTTCGACGCTGGCGATCCGCGCCGCGGACCCTTCGGCGACGAGCTCTCCTCCGAGGCGACCGGCTCCCGGGCCGAGGTCGATTACGTGGTCGGCGCGCTCGATGGTCGCTTGGTCGTGCTCGACCACGATGACGGTGTTGCCCAAGTCGCGAAGTTGGCCCAGGGCGTCGAGCAGCACTCCGTGGTCTCTGGCGTGCAGGCCGATCGAGGGTTCGTCCAGAACGTAAAGGACCCCTTGGAGGCGGGTGCCGATCTGCGTGGCCAGCCGCACTCGCTGTGCCTCTCCGCCGGATAGGGAGCTTGACGGTCGGTCCAGCGAGAGGTGGTCCAGGCCAATTTGGCACAGGAAGGCCACCCGCTCGCGGATCTCCTCGCGGATGCGCTCGGCCACTTCGCGCTTGGCCCCCGACACGCCCAGACTCTCCAGGTCTCGGGCCAGCTTCGAGAGCGGGGCTGCGGCCAGTTCGGCGATGGTGTGGTCGGAAACGCGCGCGGCCAGCGACTCCGGGCGGAGCCGCTTGCCGCCGCACTCCCGGCACGGCAGGCTGGCCATGTACTGCCGGACGACCTTGTTGGGCTGGTACCCTGGCCCGACTCCAAGGAGCCGCTCGGCCAGCGGCACGAGTCCGCGAAAGCGGATCTTGCGCAGCGGGCTTCCCTTGGGCAGCTTGCCCTTGGCGCCGTACAGTAGCCATTCCCTCTTGGGTGCGGTGAGCCGGTTCCAAGCCTTGGTTAGGTCCACTCGCGCCTGCTTCGCGAAGGGCCGTGCCTGATGCAGCACCCCCGCCCAGAGCTGCGTCTGCGGCCAATTCCCGTCGGTCAACGGCCTGTCAGGGTGGCGGATGAGCCGCCGGGCGTCCACCTGCCAGGCAAGGCCCAGCCCCTTGCACGTCCCGCAGGCTCCGTGTCGACTGTTGAATGAGAACGAGCGTGGCTCTAGGTCGCGCTGGTTCTCTCCGCACCGGGCACAGGCTAGGCGTTCTGAGAAGAGCGATTCGCGTTGGCCTGCCTCACCGCCGACGACGAGCACGAGGCCGTTGGCGAGCTTCGCGGCCGTTCGGATGGAGTCTTTCAGCCGATCTAGGGAGTCTTGCCGCACGTAAACGCGATCGACGACGATCTCGATGGTGTGCTCCACGGTGCGCTTAAGGCCGCCCTTCACCAGAAGTGTCTCCAGGCGCTCCAGCTGGCCGTCGACGCGCGCGGTCAGGAAACCCCGCGCGTAATAGTCCTTCAGTTGCCTGAGGTAGGAACCCTTGCGGCCCCGGACGACCGGGGCCAAGACCGTGATCAGCTCCCCGCCGTGTACGTCGAGGGTTCGCTTGCTGATCTCGTCCACGTGCTGCTTCTGGATCGGCACACCGCACTTGGTGCAGTGGGGAACGGCGACCGCCGAGAACAGCAGCCGCAGGTAGTCGTAGACCTCGGTGACCGTGCCGACGGTGGAACGCCGGCTGCGCGATGCTGTTTTCTGGTCGATCGAGAGGGCGGGGCTCAGGCCGTCGATCGAGTCGACCCGAGGCCGCTCAAGCTGGTCGAGGAATTGGCGGGCATACGGCGAGAGCGTCTCCACGTAGCGCCGCTGTCCCTCGGCATAGATCGTGTCGAAGGCAAGCGTGGACTTGCCGGACCCGCTGAGGCCCGTGATGACAGTCAGCCGGTTCCGGGGAATGGCGACGGAGACGTTCTGCAGGTTGTGCTGCCGGGCACCGCGAACTTGGATCGCGTCCATGCCTGCCCGTTCCGGCGTCAGCGGGACGCCAGCCTGAAGTTGAGGTGGCGGAGCTCGTCGATTTCGAGTTCCACAGTCTCTTCTGCCGAGACCTCGCCGTGCACGAGCCGGATCTGCCGGCGTCCGGCCCGCACAGCGATGCGGGTGTTGGTCGTCTTGCCCGTGTCGCTGCCGTCCACGAACACCCTCGCCCCGTCGGGACTGCTCGTCACCACCAATGTCGCCTGCGGACGGCTCAGCAGAACCTCTACTTGCATCTCGGACGAAGTGACATCGATCGTGCGCCGCTGCAGCCCGTAGCCGCTGCGGTGAGCGACCAGGTTGTGCTCGCCTAGCGGGATGCCCGTGAGGCTGCAGGGCGTCAGGCAGCGCCACGCTCGATTGTCGTCCACCGTCACAAGGACCCCCTCAACGTTGCTCTCGAAATAGACCGACGCCGTGGCGGGCTTGGGGGCCGCCGCACGGGGCTCGTTGGCCACTGGCATCACGGCGACCTGGCCTGCCTCGGCATTGGCAGCCGGCGCCGCAACGGCACCCGCATCCTGGCCTGGCTCGGCGACCACTTGCGCTGCCACTGCGGAATCTTCGACCTCCGTCTCGGACGCGGGAGCGTGCTGGGCCGGGCTGGCTGCCCGCGGGACGGGCGCAGGACTTGCCGCCGTTCGGTGGGCTGTGTCCGGCTCGAAGAGTGCCACTAGCTCCCTGCCGAACGTGAACAGGCTGTCTTCGATCCCGAGGAGCGTCTCCGCAATCGCCTGACGATCGCGCACCAGGCCCGGATTGCGCACGAGCACGACGGTGATCACGCCGATCAGGCATGCGAGCAAGGCCAATAGGATCTGGGGCCATCGGGTAGAGTGCACCGGGCCGGCGCTAGGCGGCGGAATCGGGGGCAGCTGTTGCGCGTCCGGTGCTGTGGCACGCGTCCTCACCGGCGGAAGGGGCGGGCCGCGGCCAGCGTGGTCCGGAGGTTGCGGCACGCCCGCGGGCTCTGGCAGGAGCTGGCGGTCGCCCGGCGCGCCGAACTTGGGCTCTTCGACCGTCTCCTCGACGGTGGCCGTGCCGTCCTTAGTCTCCGTCCCCTCGCCGAGCCCAACGCTGATCTCGACCTCGGCCCACAGCATGGATTTGCCGCGTGCCGCTTCCTCAAAGGCCTCGGCGAATTCTCCGCAGGAAGAGAAGCGGTCTGCCGGATCCTTGGCCAGCGCGCGGGTCACGACCGCCGCCACCGCCCGTGGGATTCCCGGGAGCAAGGTGCGCATCGGCGGGGGATCCTCGTGGACGATCCTGTATAGCGTGGAAGGGATGCTGCGGGCAGCGAACGGTTTGGTGCCGGTCAGCAGTTCGTAGACGATGACGGCCAGCGAGAACTGGTCCGAACGCCCGTCGACGGGATCGCCGCTCACCTGCTCCGGGGACATGTAGTTCGGCGTCCCGATGACCGTGCCCGACTTCGTAAGCTGGGACGAAGAAACGTGCGCCACGCCGAAGTCCAGCAGCTTGAACCGGCCCTCGGAGACGATGATGTTCGCCGGCTTCACATCGCGGTGCACGACGCCGGCACGGCTGGCGTAGTCCAAGGCCGACCCGGCCATCTTCAGCAGATCGGTGGCGAACTCCAGCTTGTCGGCAGGTGCGACTCCCTCGGCTAGGTATTCCGACAGGCGCCGGCCCTCGACGAGTTCCATGGCGACGAACGCCAGTCCGTCCCGGTCGCCGGCGTCATAGATTGTGACGATTCCCGGGTGCGAGAGCCTACCGGCGGACTGGGCCTCGCGGATGAGGCGTGCGCGGACTTGCTCGACCTCGCCCGGCCCGGCGCGGTCCTCCAGGCGGATCGTCTTGAGCGCCACTTCGCGGCCGATTCGCGTGTCGTAGGCCCGGTACACGACGCCCGTCGCACCTCGACCGAGCTCGGAGATGATCCTGTACCGCCCGATCTCTCGCATTCACGCGTGCATCGCGTTCTTGGACCGACGCCACTCATATCATGCCAGAGCCGCCGCGATTTCATGGCGTACGGAAGCGATTGGCGGGCCTTCCCAGTGCTGGTGGTAAGGGCTTGGCGTGCCATGCCCAACCCGTCTCCGCCCTTCGCCGCTGGGCCGGCATGGTATGCTGCGCAGCCCTCGCTCGGTGTCCTTGAGCCGTCTGGACCGCAGCAGGAAGAGGTCGCGGGGGTACGAGCGCACCCGTCAGTTCGATGCGTCGCAGTCCCACAAGATGGAGGACGACCTGGCTAGAGGTGCCTGCGTCTGATGGGCGGGAGATGAGCGCTCCATCGAGATGCGGGGCCGAACCGAACCACAGAAATCCGGTCACCTCCAAGTGCAGGAGGGGGCCCTAGCGCCCCCTCGGGGGCTCTCGGAGTGCCCTCTCCAGAGTCCGCCCCACGGGCGGCGCAGTTAGTCGATCCCACAGCTCGGAAGCGTCCGGCCACGTGTCGAGCCCAGCCTGTATCTGCAGGCGTATGTCGCTGGGGCAATCGCTGGACTCCAGCCGCCCTACTTCCGCAAAGATCGTATCCAGCCGCAAGTCCAGTTGTTTCAGCGAGTCCCTTCCCTCCTCCGCGAACGACATATCGCACGCCGCGGGGAGCACTGCTCCGTACACGTGCAGTCCTCGGATCAGGCGTCGGGTGGATACGCCCATCTCCTCCGGCGGGCCCTTGCGGTTGGGATAGATGCTCACATGTGCGGCCGCCGTACGTCCGTTCAGCTCCCGCAGCGCGGGCAAGAAAGGGTCCGCTGGGTGCTCCCGCGCGAGGTCCGCGCACAGTTCGGCCACCGAGTGGGATCGGCGCGGTTCCACGCCCCTCATGCTCAAGACGGCCTTGCACGCGAGCTCGGCGGCCAGCGCGCTATGGAATGCCAGTCCGCTGTCGTGCCCGCAACGGCCGGCCGGGGCGGTGTTCCAGTACCTGACCAGTACGATGCTCGCCAAGTCCATCGCCTTATAGCCTTGGTACAGGAATTCCCAAGCGTTCGGCATGTTCATGTCTTTACTCTCCGGAGCCGGGAGGGGAGTGCCGTGCAGGCAGAGCCCGTCGGCTGCCGCGGCGTGGGGAATCCCGCAGACGTTCAGCTGCTGTAGCGCCCAGGACCGGTCCAACGCCACCCACTGGACCGGCGCATCGCCGATTTTGTGTGGGAGATCCTCCAGTGGCGGGCGCTCCCCGTCGAACACGACGGCGATGTCCCAATCCGACTCGGGGCCGCAGTCCCCCCGCGCGCGCGATCCGAAGAGGATCACGGAGACGGGGTCCGGCTGGTCTTCGGCCCAGCGCGTCACCCGCTGGAGGAATTCGCCCGGCACCGGCGCCGGCTGCAGCGCGGCCTCCACGGCCCAAGTCTAGCGCCAAGGAAGGGGGTGTGGGCCCCGGCGACACGCCCCCGGCTCCAAGCGGCTGCCCTGAACCTGGACTCTACGATGGCGAACGCCCGACCGTGGGTAGCGAGCCGTCTGGTGGGACCTGCGGCTCCTCTGCGGCGCGGGACCTAGCGCCCCCTCGATGGCTCTCGGCCTTCCCTCTCCGGGGTCCGCCCTGGCGGTAGCGCCATTAGGCGGCTCCAGATTTCCCGAGTGCCCGGGCCGTCCGCCAGGGATGTCGTGATCAGGCGCAGTGTCTCTCGGGGGGAGTCGCTGGATTGCAGCTGCTCCAGCTGGTAGAGGATCTCGTCTCTCAGATCGATCAATTCTCGCAGTGGGATTCTGCCCTCGTCATGGGTGGAAACATCGCACGCGGCTCCCACCACCTACCCGGACGCCCGCAGGGCGCTCGCCAAGCGGATTGCGGAACCGGTGGCCGTCCCGCTGATCGAACCGGTCGGTGTGTCCGTTTACGTGTGCCTCCGCTGGCGTTCCTTCGCACTCCCGCAGCAAGGGCACCAGCGGGTCTCGCGGGAATGCGGCTTCGATGACGCCGCAGAGTTGCATGACCGAGTGGGACCGCTTGGGCTCCACGCCCCTCAGGCTCAGCACAGCCTTGCAGAGCAGCTCCCCGGCCATGGCGCTGCGCTCCGCCGCGGATGTGCTGAAGCCCAGCCGTCGGCGGGGAGTCCGGCGCCAGTAATTGGTCAGGTTCTGCAGGCAGTCCCGCATTTGCTCGTGGGCCTGGATCAGCATGTCCCAAGCACCGGAAATGTTCATGTCGTTTCTCTCTGGCTTCGGCAGCGGGACGCCGTGCAGGTAGCGGCCGCTGTCCGCCACGGCGTGCGGAAGGCTGGAGACATGCAGCCGCTGCAGCGCCCGAGATCGCTCCAATGGCACCCAGTCGACCGGGGCGCCGTCAAGCAAGTGTGGAAGGTCGTCCATCGAAGGGTGCTCCCCGTCAGTAACGAGGGCGATGTCCCAGTCGGACTCTGGGCCGTAATCCCCCCGAGCCCGCGATCCGAAGAGGATCACGGAGACGGGGGCGGGCTGCTGGCGGGCCCAGCTGGTGACCCGCTCGAGCAAAACGTCCGGAATGGTCGCCGGTCGTCCCGCGGTCGGCATCGATTCCGGCCTGCGGCCCCTCGCTGGAACCTATCTGCCCCTCGGCGGCCGCCTTCTGCGGCCCTTCCTGTCTTGGGGACCGCCCCACCGGGAGCGCCACTAGGCTGTATCGCAGCTCTGAGGGGTCTGGCCCCGCATCAACCCCGGCCTGTACGAACTGCCGCATCTCCCGGGGACAGTCACTGGATTCCAGGCGCTCCAGGTCGCCGAGAAGCTCATTCCTCCGCGCGGCCAACTCTTCCAGCAGGACCTTCCCCTCTTCAGCGAAGGAGATCTCGCATGCGGCTGCCAGCACTTCCCCGGACGCGTGCAGCACGCCGGTCAGCCGCCGAGCAGACACCCCGATCTCCTCCTGTGGGCCCTTGCGGCCCGGATACATGGCTACGTGTGCCTCTGCCGTAAGTCCGTCGCATTTCCGAAGCGCAGGCAACAGTGGATCCGCAGGAGCCTCCCGCGCGAGGTCCTCGCACAGATCTGCCACCGAGTGGAAGCGGCGGGGCTCCACACCCCTGAGGCTCAGCGCAGCCTTGCACAGGAGTTCGGCGGCCATCGCGCTCCGGTGTGCCACGCCGGTGTCGTAACCCCAGCGTCGGAAGGAAGGCCGACTCCAGTAGTTGGCCAGCTCATGGATGCCGCTGTGCATCTCGCGATGGCCCTCGAACAGGAATTTCCATGCGGCAGGGACGTTTACGCCTTGTCTCTCCGGGAGCGGCAGGGGGTCGCCCAGCAGGCAGCGGCCATCCGTCGCGACAGCGTGCGGCACGCCGCAGACGTTCAGCCGTCGAAGCGCGTGCGAACGGTCGATCCGGGCCCAGTCGACAGCACGGTCATCGATCAAGCGCGGCAGGCCGTCCAGTGAGGGCCGTTTCCCTTCGTACACGAGGGCGATGTCCCAGTCGGATTCGGGGCCGCAGTCCCCTCGGGCGCGGGATCCGAAGAGGATCACGGAGACGGGGGTGGATTGCCGCTGTGCCCAGCGGGTCATCCGGTCGAGGAACTCGCCCGGCACTGTCGCCGCTTGCTTCGCGGTCGGCACGGCCCCACTCTAGCTCCGGAGGGTGCGTGGGGTTCCTTCAGCGCAGCAGTCTCGCTGCATCCTTCTCGGCCTAGGCTGCAAGTGGGGACTTGCGGTTGATCCGCAGTAGGTCCTCTACCGCTTCGTGGCGCGTCCTGAACATCCCTATGTCCCTGTCGTGCTGCCAGAGGAGTGTCTTCCGCCGGCTTCTCTTGAACTGCGGAGTCTCCTTGACCGAGTGGAGCCGGGCGAACAGCTTGCCGACATTCCCGAGGAAGGACGTCGGGCCCGTGGGACACGTCGTGGTTGGCTTATTGCCCGTGGCAGTGGGGGACGTAAATCAACTCATCCGGCCACATCAGCATTGAGCCTTGCGCGCCGGTGATCGCGCTGGCGCGGCGGACCGGGCGTTGGGAGGCCCCGGCGACACGGCCAAGCCGCTGGTGATCAAGTGCCAAATGGCACAACCCTCGCTCAACGAATGCCGGGGCCCACACAGTCTCTCACGGCCCCTGGGCCAAGCGGCTGCCCCGAATCAAGACTCTGCGATGGCGAACGCCCCGCCGTGGGCAATGAGACGTCAGGCGGGGCCTGCGGATCCTCTGCGGCACGGGATCTAGCGGCGCCTCGATGGCTCTCGGCCGTGCTCCTCCCGAGTCCGCACCGGCGGTGGCGCCATCAGGCGGTCCCAGAGCTCCGTGACGCTCGGGCCTGCCTCCGCGCCGGACTCGATCCGCCGCAGGATGTCCCGGGGGCAGTCGCTGGATTGCAGCTCGCGCATTTCGCGGTGGAACGCTTCCCTCCGGTCTGTCACTCCTTTCAGCTTGGCCCTGCCTTCTTCGGCGAAGGAAACATCGCACGCCGCGCCAACAACCTCTCCGGAGGCGCGCAGCACGCGGGCTAGCCTACGCGCAGAGGTGCCGACATCCTCCCGCTGGGAGGACAGGTCGGCGTACACGCTCACATGCGCCTGTGCCGTCCCCCCGTCGCACTCTCGCAGCAGCGGAAGAAGGGTATCGGCCGGGTATGCGCCTTCGAGGTCCTTGCACAGTTCCTCCACCGAATGGGAGCGCTGCGGCTCCACGCCCCTCATGCTGAGCGCGGCCTTGCACAAGAGCTCTCCGGCCATCGCGCTCCGGCGCGCCGCATCCGTGTCGTAACCCCAACGCAGGCCCGGGTGACCCGTCCAGTAATTCACCAGCGCGTGGATGCCGCCACGCATCTCACCGTGGGCTTCGTACAGGTTGTCCCATGCGGCCGGAATGTTCATTTCGTTCTTCTCTGGCGGTGGCAGCGGGGTGCCCAGCAGGCACAGCCCGTCGGCTGCGGCGGCATGCGGGATGCCGCACACGTTCAGGCGGCGGATCGCGAAAGAGCGATCCATCAGGGACCAGTCGACGCGGGCGCCGTCGAGCAGGGGTGGAAGGCCGTCCAGCGACGGGCGCTCCCCGTCAAAAACGAGAGCAATGTCCCAGTCAGAGTCAGGGCCGTGATCGCCGCGTGCCCTCGAGCCGAAGAGGATCACGGAGACGGGGGTGGGCTGCTCGCGGGCCCAGTTGGTAACCCGCTCGAGGAATTTCCCCGGCACTGGCGCCGGTCGCCCCGCAGCCCGCACGGCCCCAGTCTAGCGCTGAGGATGGAGTGTCGGCCCCGACGACCTGGCATGGCCGCTGTTGGAAGGGGCCATAAGGCACCGGCTTCGCTCAACGAAACCCGAGGCCTTCCACACTGTGCGGGAAACGAGCGATTGGCTCCCACTGGTGGCGGCATGTCGAGCCAAGGCTGGGGATGTGGAAGGCTCTCGGCGGACTGAGCCGGCACATCGCGACGCCGCGGGTGTCCAAGCACCGCCTCTTCGTATGGTTCTATATCCGGGTGCGCCCCGACAGCGCCCTGATTGCCATCGCCCGCGAGGACGACACCTCGTTGAGCATCCTGTACACCTGGTTCCACAATGCCCGGCCACTGCGGAAGGGAACCAGCTTGGAGGACCGGCCCCTTTACACCCCAACCACGACCTTTGAAACCCTCCCGTTTCCGAATGGACTCTCGCCGGACATTCCGGCCCGCGATTACACAAGCGATCCGTGCGCCCGAGCAATCGCCTTGGCGGCCCGAAGGCTGGTCGAACTCCGGGATCGCTGGCTAGTGGATCGGGGCCCCCTTCGGCGGCTATCCGCCGTGTACGGCGCCGCGTGACAAGAAGGGGGCGACCGCGCTAAAGAAGCGGACCTTGACCAGCCTCTACAATGCCTGGCCGCAGTGGCTCGCGGACGCCCACTCCCAACTCGACTCCGCCGTGGCAGCCGCCTAGGCTGACCAGTCGATATCTTGGACGACGCGGCTCTTCGCGAACTGCTCGCGCAAAACCGGCGCTGATTCCGCCATCGGGAGCCAGCCGCCTGGGCCGCAGCAGGAACAGGCCAAGGGGGTTCCGGCCCGGCCCGAGCGTTCCGGAGGCCCGCCGGGTGCGGGATGGGTCAGGGGCCGAGGGCCCAGCCTCCATTACAGGTATGAGTCCGGTGGCATCGCGAAGACGTTGTCGATCAGCCGGCGGGCGTGCTCCGGCACGCCCTCTAGCGACGAAGGGACCCCCAAGGCGCGTGTCTCCTCCACGACCCGTCGGAGGACGAGCGCGCCCGTCAGGTCGATCCGTCCCAGTCCCTCGAGGTGGAGGACCACCTCGCTAAACGTGCCCGCGTCCGTGAGCCGGGAGATGAGCGCTTCCTCGAGACGCGAGGCCGAAGCGAACCATAGAATGCCGGTCACCTCCAAGTGCAGGACGGGGCCCTCGATCCAACTGTGGAACCCTGCGCGACGCTCCTGCCACACGTGAATGGCCAGCGAGACCAGGATTCCGAGCATCAGGGCCTCGTCGATCCGCGGAGCCAAGAGCAGGCAAAGAAGAAGGGTCATCCACAGCACCACTGCCTGTATGGCGGAGAGTGCCCACACGGCCCGCAGCAGCTTCGGACGGACCAGCCCGCCCACCGCTGCTATCACGATCCCCGCCAACACCGCCTTCGGTAGTGCGGAGAGCGCGCCTGCGAACGGGAGGAACAGGAACACGGCCACTCCGGTCACGGCTCCCGACCAGCGGCTTCCGGCGCCCGAGAGGTGGTTCAGGCTGCTCCGCGACAGAGACCCGTCCACCGGCATGCCGCCGCAGACGCCGGCGACTAGGTTGGCCGCGCCTTGGGCGAGGAATTCGCGGTCCGGGCTCCAGTGCGCCCGGTCCTGGGAGACGAAGCTGCGGGCGACCGCAGTGGTCTCGGCGAAACCAACCAGGGCAATTACTACAGAGGGTGCCACCAGCGCCGGCAGCAGGCCCCAAGGCAGGGCCAGGCTGATCGGGGGGAGGGAGCCCGGGATGTCGCCAACGGTCGGCCCCGAATAGTCGAAAACGATCGAGAACGCCACGCCTCCGATGACGGCGACGAGCGCTCCGGGGAACAGCGGATGGATCGTGCGCGCCCGGATCGTCACGAAGACGGTCAGCACCGTGAGCGCGAGGGCGGTAAAGCTCCACTCTCCTGGGCTTGCGAGCACTCGGATCGTGTTGCCCACTAGGCCGTTCTCGCCCGAGGCCGACAGCCCGAGCGTCGAGGGGAATTGCGACAGAAGGATGAGGATCGCGGCTCCGGATGTGAATCCGCGCACGACAGGCTGGGACATGAGATATATGACCTTGCCGGCCCGCACGGTGGCGATCGCCAGCCGGGTCGCCCCGACGACAAGGGCCAGTAGCGCCGCCGCTCCGGCGTACTCCTCCGTTCCCGGGGTGGTGATCGTCACGAGGGCGCCGTGGGTCAGGAGGGCCGAGAGGACGACGGGACCTGATTGCAGGTACGGGCACGACGCGAACAGCCCGGCGGCTATGAGAGGGATTGCCGAGGCGAAGAGACCGTGGATGCTCGGAAGGCCTGCCAGCTCGGCGCAGGCCATGCTCTGCGGGATGACGAGCAGCGCGACGCTTAGGCCTGCCACGATGTCCCGAGAAGTCCCTCGACGGCCGCTCCAGGCCTTGGGCCTGACCACTTGCCGCTCTGGCGCACCGCCGGTCTCGGGCCTCTCCGGACCGGAAGTGGATCTGGGCACGCCTCCCGGTTCGCCGGGTGGGGGCGCGTGTTCCGTGTCTTCGAGGGAGGCTGCGGGCTTTCTCACGGTGCGGTCTCCGATACATCACCGTGAAGCGCCCCGGTCCGTCCGTTGCGGCGGCCCACCGGCAGGGCCGTGCCGCTGCTTCGGTCGCCTCTCGCGCACTCTCGCGCCACGGTCCCGCCCGGTTGCTCTTGCCCGCACACCCCTTCCGCCTCAGGCAAGGTGGCCGATTCTTGGCAATCGCGCGCCGTCATGCGCCAACTCGGCGTACTGTGTGGGACGCCTTCGGGCGACCGGCGTCCTCGCGTAACTCCGGAGGCGGGTGACCGTAGGAACACCCACCGCGGGCTGCCCATGCCCCATAAGCGGGACTTGACAACGGCACCCCTCGTGTGGC
>JAPPMC010000140.1 GCA_028819235.1 Bryobacterales bacterium | reverse complement strand
TATGATTCTGCTAATCGACAACAGCTTGCACTTACCGATGCACCGTTGCACCTCGAGATGCAAAGCGGGCAATAAGATCACTCATTCCGGGTTCCAGAGCGGTCGGGCAACGCGTCCGACACCTTGGGGCGCTATCTTTGCGAGCAGGTCCGCATCAACGTGCACGGCTTCGCGCCACAGCTCTACGGCGCACCCGCCTCGAACGACGACGGCATCAGCGGCGGCCACGTCTACTTCCCGAGAAACGACGATCCGGCAGTCGAGCGCGACTACATGAGGGGCTTCGGCATAGAGCTGTGGGACATCGGCTGCCAGGCAAACGCTTCCTACGCGAAACGCATGGCCGGCTTCGGCGCGGGCTTCAAGCGCGCCGTGAGGGAGCGCTACCCGGCACGCATCGAGTTGCACCCGTTCGGAGAGGTCCTGCCAAGGGCGTCCAACCGCATCACGGTTGATCCGACCCGCACGGATCGGTACGGAGTCCCGATCGCGCGCATCGACTACGACATCGGGGACAGTGAGCGCCGCATGGTCGATGCAATGTACGACAAGGTCGAAGAGATCCTGCGCGCCATGCGGGCGGAGGTTTTGCCGTACAAGCGCGGCGAGACGGACGCTTTCGGCAGCGCAATCCACGAGCACGGGACATGCCGCATGGGAGAAGATCCCGCACGGTCCATGCTGGACCCGTTCAACCGCATGCACGAGGTGCCCAACGTTCTCGTCGTGGACGGGTCCGCGTTCCCCACCGCGTCAGAGAAGAATCCCACCCTGACGATTTTGGCCCTCAGCTGGAGGGCCACCGATAGGCTGGCGGAGAGCATGCGGCTCGGTGAGGCCTAGGGCAGCTAGGCCGGGCAAGGGCTGTTCCCGGGCAGGACCGCGCGCTCGATGCCGTAGCGCTCGCAGAACTGTCCGACGAGTTGGCGGGCCGGGCTGGGATCGGCGGTGTTGCCCGCGAACACCTCCCCGGGGATCGGGCAGCCGTCGGGGGCGCACAGCAGGCCGCTGGCCATCTGGCGCTTGCTGTCGCGGCTGTGGCCGAAGTCCGCCAGGGAGCAGCAGGGGTCCTCTTGGTACGACAAGGTGGCGTCGTGACTCCTCCTACGCTATAGGCAACTTTGGGATCCCTGGCCATGGCCTGCCCGCGGCGCGAGCAAGGCTCGCAAGGCTCGCGCCACCAGATCGCTGACCCCCCCTGTGCCGCTGGTAGCCGAGTTCCCGCACAGGCGCTGGATGAGGCTTGTTGGCAGGCGCACGGAGAATACGTCCTTGCCGTCGGAGACGGGGACCGGCGCGGCTACGCCCCCCTACTCGGATAGAGCTATTCGGTGTTTTCCAGGCATGTTCCTTCCGATGTGTCTGAAGCAGCTGGCAGGACAGTTTGGGGGCGGCTGCAAAGGGCCGGTCGTGGCAGCGCGTTGTCCGGCACATCGGTTGCTCTTTAAGCTGTCCGCTGCCAATGCCTGCGGCTCGCCGAGCCCCTGCTGCTCTTGGAGCCACCGCCGGACAGCCGCCCGGCGGGACGCGACAAGCGGGACTCGGGCTCACCCGGATTGGACCGACGCGGGCGGCATCGGTTCATGCAATGTGCTCTCGTCGCCGCCTGTGGCACGAAGTCGAGGTGTTGCGCGACCTGAACGGCCAAACCCAGCCTACTCACGCAGTTTCCACCCCCATGCTTGGATGAATCCCGCTATTTGCGCAGTACAGGTGCCACCCCGAGGCGGACGTCGCAGATTTCCCGATGTCCGGAACTTTACCTCCGCCCATCGCCCCGCCACTCACTCTCCAAGACACCCTAGAGGGCTCATTTCTAAACGACTAGGAAATTGCCCGCCAAGGAGGCGGAAAAATGTTATGATACTCAAGTCGCTACTTTCTTGAGACTTGGCGGTGACCTTCCAATCCTTACCAAAGCAGTTACACTAGCCCGTGCGGCCTCATCAGGGTATCGAGCGCACTGTCACCACCAATCTGACAATGTGTTGGTTCGTTCACGGTCTATTTTCGCAGTTCGATCACAGTCAAAGGATTTACGCATGACATCTACTACCACCGGCACAATCAAGCGCATCATGGATAGGGGCTTCGGCTTCATCTCTGCGTCCGATGGCACGGAATACTTCTTCCACCACTCCGCCTGCACGCAAACGCCGTTCAATTCCATGCGCGAAGGCGATAGCGTGACGTTTACGCTCGCCGACGGCCCGAAGGGCCCCCGCGCTGAGAACGTCTCGCTCGCCTAGTCGACTCCACACGACAGCCCCGCCGACCAAAGGGCCGTCGGGATTGCAGTCTCCCATTCGCGCCAGAACGTTCGCGCTGCCCCCGTGCAGTTGCGTGAGGCGTGCGGGGCAGTCCGAGACCGTATTGGTTGCACCAAGCCACTGCGGCCTAGTGACAGGACTGTGCTTCGGACTCTGCCGAAGGCGTGCCGGCCATCGCCTCTAGGCCCAATACTGTTTACTTAAGGAATTTTTTGGTATGTTGGCATGTGCTGCAA
>JAPPMC010000006.1 GCA_028819235.1 Bryobacterales bacterium | reverse complement strand
CAGAAGACCTTCTACGTCGAGATCAGCCGGGCCGACGACAGGTCCAGGCTCAGGGAGCGCCTTGAGGCCGCTACCGGCGAGCGCATCGCGGCCCTCGAAGCGGTCGGGACGGAGAAGACGATGGGCCGGGAAGTCGAGTGGGATGCCGTGCGAACGGCACGCCGCGACGGCGAGCATTTGGCGTCGCGGGAGCGGGAACGTACGTCCGAATCCAAGACCATCGATCGAGACCTGAGCCTGTAGGGGCGCCTCCGTCCCGCTTGTGTTGTAGAGCGGCCGCGTAGCTGCAATCGCGGCAGGTGTCGACAGAGATCCCTTCATCGAAGGATATTCAACAACCAAGTCCAAAGGGGGTCAGTTGGTCCTTGGCCGGTCATCAGCCTGACGCCGCCTCCAGCACGACCGCCAGGTTCGGCGTGGTCGGAGTTCGGCACGGAGTGGTTGGTTGAAAGGGGACCATTCGACAAGTATAGGTCCATGGAGTAGAAGGGCTGGGCATATGGCTTGAGGGCTACTTGGTGGCGGACAGACAGGAACAGTTCGACCGAATCGTTGCGTCGCTTTACGAGGCCATGCTGGACGACAGCCTGTGGCCGTCCGCGGCTGCGCTGATCGATGAAGCGGTGGGCATGAGGGGCAACCACTTGGTGGTGGCTGAAGGGCCGAATTTCCTCTTCCAGCAACTCACCTATCGTGGCGAGCGCCGCGAGGAACTTGAGCGATGGTTTGCTGAATATGCCGCCGCGCGAGACCTGCGCATCCCGCGGATCTACGGCCTTCCTCACGGCCGTTTGATTCCGGTCCGAGCAATGTATACGGAGAAGGAACTCAAGACCTCGTTCGGATTCAACGAGTTGCTGGTTCGGGGCGAGGCGCAGAGCGGCTTGAACGTGCGGATGGACGGGGCGGGTCTGACCATAGCGTGGGTGATGGCGAACCCCTATGAAACCCCCGCCCAGGGGTGGAGCAGTGACCAACTCGCCATGTTGGCGGGACTCTTGCCGCACATCCGTCAGTTCGTGCGGGTTCGGCAGGTTGTTGCCGATGCCGAGGCCATGGTCGCCACACTGGGCGACCTGCTCGACAACGCCCTTCTCGGAGTCGTTCAACTGGACCGCCAAGGGACGATCGTCGCAGCAAACGCAGTCGCTGATGCAATTGTGCGTCGGGGCGACGGATTGCAGGCCAGGGACCGCCAGCTTTTCGCCCGGCTGAATTCCGACAACACTCGGCTTCAAGCGCTGTTGTCTCGCGCCCTTCCAAGGTACGGAGGCCGGGGCCTGAGCGGTTCCATGGCGATTCACCGCATGTCGGGAGCGCCTTATGCGCTGCACGTCTGTCCTGTCGAGTCGCGGGATGCGTCGCTTGGCGCGTTGGGTCTGGCGAAGGTGGCCGCCGTCGTACTTATCGTCGATCCTGAAGCACGTCCACGACTCGATCCCCAACGAGTGGCCAGCGTCCTGGGACTTACCAGAGCAGAAGCCAAGGTCGCCGCCGCCTTGGCCGAAGGCTGGTCGGTCCGCGACATCGCTGCCGCCATCCACCGAGCCGAAAGCACCGTCCGATGGAACATCAAACGCATTCACGCCAAGCTCGGCGTGACTCGACAGGCCGACCTCGTGAGGATGGTCCTGTCAGCAGCGGGCGGCGTGCTGGCGGGCCGTTGAGTTCCGCCCGTTGCGGGCTCCTGCCCACGTGAGTTGCTCTTCTTCGTTCACCTCCTCGAGCCCAGGTTCTTTCGGCAAGTCATTCAGTTGTGACTTGTCGTCAGTTGACGCGCCGTACTTCACCCTCGCACCCTGACCGCGTCACCGCTGAAAAAAGACAAGATCCCCCAATTTTGGGGGCGACAAAGCGGGACTTCGGAGTCAAGACTGGATGACGGAGGGACACGAAAGATGAATATCACACGGAAATTGTGGCTTTTCGCTTGTCTGGTGTTGTTGACAGGGGTGGTGGGTCCTCGATTGGCGTATGGCGATGCTCTCCGTGAGGCGGAGGAGATGGTGTCTGAGGCGGTGTCCTTGTACTCACGGAGCGGTCCAGGTGATGTTGCACGAGCCAAGGCGCTATTCAAGAAGGCGGCGGATGCCGGACACCCGCTTGGTGTAATGTGGGTGGCGCGAAGCTATTTCAACGCTGAGGTGGGCTTTCCCAAGGATAGAGACATCGCGGAGTCGCTTGCGCGAGGTGTCATTGCAACCGTAAGAACTCTCGCTCAAGGGGGCAACGCGGAAGCGCTTCTTCTACTCTCATCTGCGTTCGACGACGGCCTTGCAGTCAAACAGGACGGCACACGAGCTCTAGAGACGTTAATTGACGCAGCGAATGCCGGACACGGTTTAGCTCAGAGCAGATTGGGGTGGATATACGAGAACGGTCGCGGGGTTGAGCAGAGCCACACGGAGGCGGTGGAGTGGTACCGGAAAGCAGCCGATCAAGGGGTAACGGCAGCCCTTCACAACTTGGGGTGGATGTACCAGAGCGGCCGCGGGGTTGAGCAGAGCGA
>JAPPMC010000121.1 GCA_028819235.1 Bryobacterales bacterium | reverse complement strand
TCACTCTCTGGCCCGCCTACGAGCCACCACCACTGCCCGCTCGAACGTTTACGTGACCACTGCCTTCAGCTTCCCGCTCGAGCAGCTGGGGCGGACTCCTGGAAGGGAGGGCACGCGGCGATTGAGCCCGCCCGCCGGGGGCGACCGGCGCGACACTCAGGGCCTAGCCGCCCGCCGGCCCCTGCCTACGGTCGATTCGGGCTGCCGTGGTCGGCGCGGTCTGGTTCGGATCGCACTTGGGAAGTCTTCCAGCGCCAGTCGTGGCGATTCTGGTGGCACCGCGCTCGCCAAGACCCGCCAGCAACCTGGGACGTGACCGTGAATCGGGCCAGCGCAAATCGGCTCGATTTCGGATTCGGGCTCCGGAGGCCACCCCTCCCAGCGCCAAAAAAGCGACAGGCAATATAGACAGCGTAGCCCCGGCCAAGGCAGGCTTTACCGTGTCCGATTCGGGCAGCCGCGGGCCTGCGCAACGCCCCGCCAGACCCTCTGCCCGGAGCCTGAGCGGCACATCATGAATGATATCCGCGATGTGAAGCAATATATCTGTACATTATAAAGTCAGAAATAGGATGCCTCTAGCATATGAAGATATCCTGAAATGCGGCTGTCGCGTCTAGCCCTCCGCCTCCGCATGCCACGATTACCGGAAATCAGTGACCGCTGGACGTGACTCATTGCGACTGGCCTCTCCCCGCTCCCGCTCGCCCTCAAACAGGCTCGGCTGGTTGTTGGCCGGCAACCGAATCCGCAGGTAGCGCCTGCGGCCCTTGCAGATTGTGTGCGCACTCAGCTTGCTGCGCTGGATCCATTCCAGCACGGTCGGACGGGACACCCCCAAGCGGGCCGTCGCAACGATCATCTGCACGTAGCTTGGCTGGACCTCGGCCACGAAGTGCTCGCGCACCTCGCGCGTCAGTCGGATCTGCCAGGGACTCCTGGCATGGCCTGCTCTTCGGCCAAGAAGCCTGCCGTCGCTGGGCACAGCACAGCGCAGACCGCAGTCTCACATCCATTGCGATTCTGCCTAGTACTCTGTCACAGGACAGTCTTCGGGTAGACCGACTTGTGGTTTCGCCGGGCGTCGTTGACCGTCAGGTGCCAGTCGACGCCTCTCTGGCTTTGGTTGAGGCTAGTTGACCAGGCCTCAGTTTCGGTCTGAGTTGTCTCCAAGTCTCCGATGCGACGCCCGCGCAGAGACTGCCGGGTCATGGAGCTCAACTCGCACTCTGCAATGTTGAGCCAACTGCCGTGCTTCGGCGTGTAGCAGAACTGGATGCGCTCCGCCAGCCGCCTCGCACGTTTCGGTTGGAAGGCTTCGTGCAGGGCCCCGTTGGTGTGGGTGTTCAGGCTGTCCAGCACCAAGGTCACCTTCTCGCAGTCCGCATAGCGGCTCTGCAGCAAGTGGACCGCCTCTTGCCCAGTCCAGCCTCGTGCGCCTCTTGCGAGCATGCGCGCTGCGGATGCTCGCGCGTCTCTGGCAGCGGCAAGTGCGTCTCCTCAGTGACCTGGATCGGCTGCTCATCCATGCGAATCGATGTTGGCACCTTAAGGCTGACGCTCTGTTAGCCTCCGTCAAGTGGAAGTCAGCCGCGGCAGGCTTCAGCCTGGGCGAACAACCGCCGGGCAAGCGCGTCTCCTTCAGCTCCGCCAAGAGCTAGCCCGCTGACCAACAACGAATTAATGTCGGAGGGAATTCGTCGGAGCCCATCCGACCACCCGTATTCTGCACAGTGGAAGTTGACCTTAGAATCAAGGGATGACAGAAAATGCGAAACAGGGGCGGAAGGGGAAGGGAACAGGTACGATTCCAGTGGAGGGTCAGGGCCACTAGGCCGCTGACTGCACGGCAGTGGACAATGTGGGAGATCGACGAATCCCGCCGAATGCTGGCCAGTTCGGTGGGTGTGTCCGACGATGGCGAAGAATTCTCGTTCCAACGCGGAGAGGATCTCGAGAGTGCTCTGACGTACGCTGTCAGAGCTTGGTGCCGAACGCATCTACGCTGCAAGGACGCAAGGTCTGACAACGGCAGCTATTTCCAGGCGCTGAACCTCAAGGCACCCGAAGGACTGGCCCATGCGGTGACCCACGCCAAGTCCCTCATCTATGGTCGCCGCCTAAGTCTGCCAGAGATTTCGACGCCAGAAGTTGTCGCATTGGTGCGGAGCGCGGTGGAGGCATTGCTCGAAGCGGCATCCCACCCGCCCCGTAACCGCCTCCGGTTTCCGGCGCATCTCAGAGCGTTTCGGACACCGCGCAAGCCTCGCGTGAAGCCCGGAAGCTGGATCGAAACGGGTCGATACCGTCCGGCTCTCGTCTTGGAGATCATGCCAGAACCTCCCCACACCATGAAACTGTCCTACGGAGACGAAACCGACAACGACTTCCGCCCACACATCCAAGCTTGGGCGTCCATCCGACGGCCGAGGCGGGTTGATTCCCTCAAGGACGTGTTTTCTGCGGGCGACTGGTTCCGGCACCCGTTCTGCGGATATGGCCGGGTGCTCAATGTGCGGAACTCGACAATGGATGTTGAGTATCAAGGCAGAACAGCGACGGTCGTCCCCGATCGTGGCTTACAACGTTTCGAGAAAGTTGAAGGCCCCGAACCCGAGGACACGCGACCGCTGGCCGAGCGCTTCCCCCCAGGAACATGGATCGATCAGGACCACTTTGGCCGGGGAGTTGTTCTCGGTAGTGATCACCGCATGAGCGAGACGCTAATTGTGCTCTTCTCGCGCCGAGTCATTCGAATCGGAGAGGGTGCTGTGGGCAAGGGGCCTGTGATCTGGAAGTTGGACAAGAAGCCTTTCGACTTGAGCAGGTCATGGGGCCGACGATGGGCTTGGTGGTGGCAGCACGAGGAGATCCTTGCACGTCCGGTCTGCTACTGCTGCGGATACCCGCAACTTGGCGATTCGGGTTTTGCCACATCCCCGCGGGTATGTATCATCTGTGGCTACCCGGATTTCGGGTTTGGTTTCGATGACGAGGAGGACGAAGTGTGCTTGTGTCTTGTCGGGAACCGTTGGTGGCACCGTTCGATGTGGAAGGCAGATTACGATTGGGATGACGATCTGGATGTCCCCGTGGAGATCGGACCGCCGACCGGATCACCCACTGATGAGGATCTCGCAATATCTGGTTACAGCCTCTCTGAGGCACGCCAAAACTACGAGGACCGAGGCACAATGTTCAGGTCCGACTCTTCCAGGCCCGCCATCACTGAAGTAGCGACCGCCCTTCGTGTTTCCTTAGTTCAGCTGTTGGAGATGGCGATGGCCGAGCCATCGCTGTGGACCGACGCCGAAAGAACAAATGCCGAACAGATCGGGCGTCGACTGCTGACGGAACTCTCTAAGTCAGAGGATTGCCATTGATCGTGTACGGCCGCGATCGGGGCTCGCTCTTGGGACGGGTGGTCCGGCGGTGCTGCCGACTCACCGCGCCAGATTCGTCCTGCGCTGTTTTCTCCTTGGAAGCGTGGCCGGGCGGTCGCGAAGGCGTCGCTCGAAGACTGATCCACCGTCGCGCAAGTGCCAGCGACCGCAGTATCACAGTTCCGACATGACGTAACAATGGATATTCAGATTCTGGCGGCAGGAGGGGGCGAGGGCCCGTGAGGCAGGGGTGCCAGAGGAGAGTTCGGGCACTGAATTCCAAGGGGACAATTGGTTGCTCCCAGGGAGTTGACTCGTCTTGACGTGACACCTGATGCGAAACAACGTACCCGGTGACCAGCAACCAGAGCTAGCTACACCCGGCCAGGGGGTCGGTGTGGTACGGCAGTTGCACACCCACTCTTCACCCCAAGGATCACCCTGCCGCTGTCCCTCATCAGGCAGTTCCCAAAAGATACAGGGGGCTGGCCAGTTGCCCGGACCGCGTATCCGGGACCGGAGGTGTTTCAGCGGTCCGCACGAATGGCCTGCAGCGTGTCGCAGGGCCTGTCCGGCGCTGTGGGCAGCGTCACCGACTTGACACTCCCACACGGGCCGCGCTCCCGCGCTGACCAGCGACAATTGTTCCATACTCAAGCGACAACGCGCTCTTCCTAGCCGGGGCCGCCGATCCCAAGCACCTCGGCGCCGCGGTCGGATTCATGAGCGTGCTGCACACTTAGGGCATCAGCAATTCCATCCGCACACTCACTGCATAGTGCCCGGTGGCGGCCTCTCCCCGGACCGCGAGCGCTGGGTCCACTCTCGACCGAGCTTCTTACTGTCCGTGCGCGTCCTCTCGCTCCGCTGCCCCACCCTCTTCCTGAAGGCCCTCCACAACCTACAGCTGCGAGTCTTCAGCGAGGGTCTCGCACCGCTGTCCACACTTGACGGACACCGCCAGTTCTTGGACCGGCTGCGACGCAAGGAGTGGGTCGTCTGCTCCAAACCTCCCTTCGGAAGCCCCAGCCAAGCGCTGGAGAATCTGGCCCGCCACACGCAACGCGTCGCCATCTCCAACCACCGCCTGCTGGCGATCGAAGGCGGCAAGGCACGCTTCCACCGAAGGGATTACCGTCAAGGCGGCCAGAACAAGCCCATGACCCTCGACGCCGTCGAGTTCATGCGCCGCTTCCTGCTGCAGGTCTTGCCTGACAAGGTCCGCAAGATCCGCTACTTCGGCTTCCTGTGCCCGGCTAACCGCAAGCGCCTGCGGCTGTGCCGCGAGGTCCTTGAGATGCCGCCGCCCCCTGAAGATCAGGACCAGGGCTGTCCCTCAGCCTACATGCAGAGGTACGAACGCCTGACCGGGAAATCCCTGCTGACGCACCCGGCATGCGGAACTGGCACAACGGTCTACGTCTGCCACTGGCTGGCGGGGGACCCGATGCCACCGGACGCTCCCAAGCCTTCCTGACGAAGCCGTTCCCGCAAACGTTCGCGAACGCAGCGTGCGCATTGACGTGCCCGGGGCCCATGCTGCGGCGAGCCCCCCCACAAGCACGATCCCAGCCGGTTCGTGCCGCCCGTTTCGGCCACGTTCACGCCAGAATCGCCTCCGCATTATTTCTGGACCATGCCTTGGGACACGCTCGCCCAGCTGCGTGTGCTGAAAATCCTCCCCAACTGGCCCCCCTGCTTGGACGAACGCCAAGAAGGGCTGTGTCGGCCCCGCGGTTTAGTCCGAGACGTCTCTTGCCCGGCGGCGCGCTTTCAGGTCCACTCTCTTGAACCACGCCTGCGCGCGCCACCATCGAGAGACGCTTCAGGCCGAAATTGGGGCCGGGTCCATTAGGTACAAGCAAGGCCAGAGAGGCGTCGACCGGCATCTGACCATCGACGACGCCCGGCGAAGACTCAAATCCGTTCACCCGAAAACTGTCCTGTGACAGAGCGCTCGGTTTGCCAGCAACTCTCGATCTCCGGGCTGCTCCGCAGGAGCTGCCCAGCTGCTGCAGCGCCTGCGGAGCGGGCCACACAAGGCGGCCCAACAGGGCCAGCACACGCGGGCGGATGCCGACCTTCTCGGTGACACCGTACGGGGGGGCGAGGACTGTCGCAGCCGCACGCTGCCGCTCCTCGCTCTGCTGCGGAGTGCCCCCCCGGGACTGCCGAGCCACTTCGTTGCGGCCCATCTGCGGTGCTTCCCGATTCTGTGCTCGGAGCACGACCGCTGCCACTCAAAACCGGCTGCATCAGAGCGGGAAGCCGAGAGTGTTACTTAATGTGCGCTCGCCACGACGCCGGGGGGCCTCCGGCGAGACACACCGGCTAGATTGTCCCCCCGGCGCACATTCGGCCCATACCGCGGCCATCCCTCGGTCACGATCCGTGAACATACCGCCATCCACTGCGATCCTGTGCGTGGATTCTGCACTGTGAAACGCAGGAGAGCACTTGGTCGCTGTTGGCGATCAGTCGTGCCCGATCAGGTCCGCCGCCACTACCGGCTGGCAGTCGCATTGGTTCCGGGCATCGCCGAGTCGCACTACAACTACGGGTCTCACTGCACTTCCCCGGGGACTTTCAAGGGGTCGAGAAGGCGTTCCGCAAGGCCCTCGCGATCAACGACCAAAACGCGGATGCCCACGGCAATCTCGCGACGACGCTTGAACAGCTGGGGCGCAGTGGCGAAGCCGAACGGCACTACCGCTTGGCCTTGCAGAACAACCCCTCCCATCCGATGGCCAACTTCCATCTCGGCCGAAGGCTCGCCGAGCGAGGGCGGTACCGCCAGGCCGTCCCTTACTTGGAGCGCGCCGTCGCCACCGACAGCCCCGGTACCGCACTGCACGGCTATTTGCTCGCCATCGTCCACCGCGAGCTAGGGGCTTCCGAGCGCGCCTCCGAAGTGGCGCGAGCAGCGCAGCAACACGCGCGCTCCCGGAATCAGGCGCAGCTCGCGGAGAAGATCGCTGCGGAATTCCGCCCGTGACCGGCGCAGCTCGATCTGTTGCTTCGGGCAGCAGTAACTCTAGATTCTGCAATCCGAGGCGTCGGTGCCCGGACGCGATCGCGCAGCCGTCGCCGTTGGTCTCTGCCAATTGGGGAAGACTCACTTCCCCCAGCGGCGACGGCCAAGCGTCAGCAGTGAATCAGACTTCGCCTGTTTCCTGCTGACCGATCATTTCCAGTTGAGCTTGCAACTCTGCTAGGCGGCGTTCGGCTGCCCGCCGTGCTCGGCAGTCCCGGCGGCTCTGCTCCTCGGCTGCCCGCCGTGCTCGGGCATCCCGGCGACTCTGCTCCTTGGCGACGCGTGCTGCCTCCTCGGCTGCCCGGCGTGCTCGCTCAGCTGCGATTTGCCTGACGTGCCGATCCTCGTGCCATTCATAGTCTTCCCCTGTCTCCAGGTTCCGCACTCGCAGCCGTTCCCCTTCCACCCGCAGCGACACTCCCAGCTGCTCACTGCGGATTTCCAAGGCTCCTCCGGGGCCAAGGACCGAAGGCATCTCCAGATACTTCCCGCCCCACAACTCATACCCAACCAGCCGCGGAGCGGGCCTCCCCGGGTCCGGCTGGAACAGGAAATACTCCCCGATCTCCAATCTCGCGTAAAGTTCCTTCTTATCCGTCCGGTTGCGGATCCGGCTCGATGGCGAGACCACCTCCATGGCGAAGTCCGGCGGCTTGCCCTCCACCCACAGCTTGTACGTTTTTCGCTCGCCCATGTCATGATTGAGGACCACGAAGACGTCCGGGGAAACGCTCTTCCGGGTATCGTCAGGATCGTAATAGATGAACAAGTTCCCGCGCACGGTCACGTCTCGGACGCCGCGGAAATGCGCCTGAAGGTCCGAACGCAGACTGACGATCGCCTCAGCCTGACGGTGGTTTTCCGGCAAGAAGCGACCGTCCGAGTCCGGGAAGTGCAGGGTCTTCTCGGCGACGGGGGCCGCCTGCTGCCGGATGCCTTCCGCGTCGGCCATGCCCCTTCGACCGGTGTCCTGCCCCGCCTCGCGGATGAGAATAGCATGGCATCGGGGCAAGCGTGCCGGGAGGGGTTTCTGGTTGGATCGACGCGAGCGCCCGGGGACTTGATCGTCCACAGCTGACCTGCCCTGAAGGCCTCCGCGACCAACGGTCACCAGATGGTCGGCTCCCGGAACATTCCCCCAAGCGAGCGCATGCGCCGTCGAAGCCGAAGCCCCGTCGCTGCGGCGAGCGTTCCCGCCGGCGGCAACCGGTGGCCACTGCGCAGCATTTGGGTGAGCCGTCAGTGACCTGGCTCAGCGACGTGAGCTCATCGTCAGGCGCCAGCAGCTCCGGACACGCTCCGCGTCGGCATCCAAGAAAGAGGCCGTTCGGAAGCCTCGCGAGGTGGCCTAAGGGAACTCACCCGCAGGGTGAGGCGGGATGGGATCGCCCAAGACGGTCATAGGGATTGCAATGCTCCAAGTCCGGGCCACAGCCCTGTGCTGGCGGACAGGGAGGGCGGCTGGATCAAATGCAAGAGGAACGCCTGCCGCAATGGGATCCGCAGATGAGGAATGGGCTAACAGGCTGAGGGTCGGATTCCGTCGGGGAGTGTTGCCTAGTCCCGCACCCTCTTGCGAGGGGCCTGACTCGACGACTTTGGATCGGCGAGCAAGCGTACCTCCATCAGGGAAGCTTCCGTCTGACTGCGGAATCTCGGGTAACGGGCATTGGCCACGCTCGCGCGTCAGCGCCGTGCCTGGCCGGGGAAACCGGGAGGCGGAGGCTGTGGGAGGCCCTTCGAGACCTTCTCGTAGAATTCTGCCATCGCATCCACGAAGGACCTGTGATGGTGCCAGAACTCTGGGTAATCCCCAGCACGCCTCACCGGAAGCGCGGAGACCGGCGGGTCTCCGCGTTTGATCCCGGCATCTGTTGGGAGCGCCAAGCCGCGCCAGAAGGAGCGCACGTTGGCGGGGTCTCCGAGGCTGCCCTCCGTCTCCACCGCAGGGAAGCGGCCCTCTTGGGCCCAGACGGCCAACTCTGGCGGGCTGGGATCCTGCCCGGCCAGCGCAGCCCCGAATTCGGACCGAACGATCGCCTCCATCAGGTCAGATTGCGATAGCCCCCGCAGCGTGAAGAGCAGGAGCGGATCCTCATCCAGCAGCGACGCCAAATGGTAGTAGGCTCCAGCCACGTGCTTGCAGGGGCTCGCCCAGTCGGGGCAGGAGCATTTGGAAGAGAAGTCTTTGGGTCTTGACGGCAGCAGCCCGACCGTTCCGGTGAAGGCGTCCTCGATTGTGGGAGGGACCTCTCCCAAGATCAGGTGGGTGACCCAGTTCGCGTTTGCGCCAATCTGCTCTAGGATGCCGGCCCAGATCGGCTTGGGCACACGCTTGAACCGGACCTGAACATCGTAGTAGGGAGTCTTGTAGACGCCGAAGTACGCATTCTTGTTGCCGCGCATCTTCGCAGTAATCGCTCCGGTCCGGATCTTGAAGGTACGAAGTCTGAACGGCGATGAGTACGCGCGGCCCCGCGACAGGCGGCCCTTGTCCATGCACGTCTCCAGTGCCCCGATGAACTCGTCGCCCCACCAAGTCTTGCGGTAGCCTGCCATCGCTTTGGCCTCACCCCACCACAGCGTCGTCGCGATCTAGCGAGATCAGCCTTCGGAAGCTGTCGTTGTCCAACTCCGCGAGCCACGATTCCCCGCTGCCAACAATCTCTTCCGCCAGTTGCCTCTTGGATTCGATCACTTCGTCGATCCGCTCTTCGAGTGTGCCCATTGTGAGCATCTTGTGAACCATCACGCGCTTCTTCTGGCCAATGCGATGCGCCCGGTCCGTGGCCTGGTTCTCCACAGCAGGATTCCACCAGCGGTCGAAGTGGATCACGTGGTTGGCCCTCGTGAGCGTGATTCCTGTGCCGCCCGCCTTCAGCGAGAGCAGGAAGATCCCCCGCTCGGAGTGCGGGTTCTGGAACTCTTCGACCATGTACTCGCGCCGTGCCCGCGGGGTGCCGCCATGCAGGAAGTACAGTGCACCGCCGAATCGGCGGCGGAAGAGCGCCTCCAGTTCCTTGCCGATCGTCCTGAATTGGGTGAACACGAGCGCGCTTTCGCCCTCGGCCTCGATCTCTTCGAGCATCTCGCAGACGCGAGCCAGCTTGTGGGACCGTGCCTCGCTGAACTTGCTGCCGTCCTGGAGGAACTGGGCGGGATGGTTGCAGATCTGCTTCAGGCGCGTCAGCGTGGACAGCACGAGGCCGGCGCGGCGGATTCCGTCCCGAGGGCCATCCTTGAGCTGCACTTCCACGTCCCGAACGACAGCTTCGTACAGCGAAGCCTGCTCTCGGGTCAGGTTGCAGTAGGCGTTCTGCTCGACCTTCTCCGGCAGGTCGGAGATGATGGCCTTGTCGGTCTTCATCCGCCGCAAGATGAACGGTTGCACCATCCCGCGAAGCTGGTGCATGACGCCGGCGTCCCGGTCGCGCGCGATCCGGCGCTCAACATTCTTCCTAAAGGCTGTCATCGTGCCGAGATAACCCGGGTTGATCACGCTGAACAGGGACCACAGGTCCATCAGCCGGTTCTCGACCGGGGTGCCGGTCATGGCGATGCGCCTCTCGGCGCGGATGCGGCGCAGTGCCTTTGTCACGGCGGCCGAAGGATTCTTGGCGTTCTGGCACTCGTCCACCACTAGGCGGTGCCAGCGGACCTTTGTGAGGATGCCGATGTCTAGCCTCGTAACGGCGAAGGACGACACGACGATGTCCGATCCGGCGACGGCCCGCTTGAAGGGCTGCAGGGTCTTGGCGCGCTTCGGGCCGTGGTGGAGATACGTGATTAGCGTCGGGGCGAAGCGCCGCACCTCTCGCTGCCAGTTGCCCAGCACCGAGGTCGGTGCCACGAGCAGGGTGGGGCCGCCGCCCGGGTTGCTGTCCCTGTCGTGGAGAACGGTCGCGATCACCTGGACAGTCTTGCCAAGGCCCATGTCATCCGCCAGGCAGGCACCCAAGCCGAGGCCCTCGAGATAGGCCAACCAAGAGTAGCCCCGCAGCTGGTAGGGGCGGAGTCTCCCTTGGAGGTGCCCGGGCTGTTCCAACTGCTTCAGAGCGCCCGGTCCAGCCAGGCCCGCCAACACGTGTCCGGCCTCGCCGTCGTGCAGAATCTCTGGACCGTCGGTCGAAGCTGCCATCGTCAGCGTTTCCTGGACCGTCATGCTGAGCAGTTCCGCACCCTTGTTCCAGAACTCTTCCAGACGCTGGACTTCCCCAGGCTGAAGTTCCATCCACTGCCCGCGCAGCCGGACGAGGCCCTGCTTGCCCTGGACGACGCTTTCCCACTCCTCGCGGGTCAAAGGAGTGCCGTCCATCAGCACCTCGGCCTTGAAGCGGAGGATGGCATTCAGGCCCAGCAATCCGGTGGACTCTGCGGCCAAGGTCCCGGGCGCGGCCTTCTGAGGGCTGAGCCGTACCCGCAGCCGGCGCAGACCCTCTGACGTCCACCACGCTGGCACGATGACGCGAAAACCCGCTCCTTGCAGGACCGGGGCGTGGAACTTCATGAAGGCGAGGGCCTCGTCCCGGGTCAGCCTGACCCGTGCGGGAGCGGCGCTTTCCATGCCCTCCCACAACCTCGGGTACAGCCCGGCCGCAAGTCCCAGTTGGAGAAGCACGTCGCGCACCAATTGGCTTGTGCGCTTGCTCTTGCTCCAATCCCAAAACTCCGTCAGTGGCACCAGCAGCGAGGGGTCACGACGCGAAGTGAGCAGCCATTCCAGGCACCAGTCGTCGGGAGCATCGCCTGGCGCCTCTTCCAGCCGGAAGCAGATCCCCTGGTCGGCCTCTCTTGTCGACCTCTGGATGCGCTCGCGCCATTGCCACCACTGTTGCCAGGTGGCCTCGTCAATGGGCGAGAGGTCCAGATACTTTGTGCTGCCGGGCAGAGCCTGTCCAGGGAATGTACGGCGGAACTGGTTGCGCACCTTCTGCCCGATCTTCGCCGCCCCGACGATCATCTGTAGCTGAACTTGCAGGAAGTGCTCCACCAGAGATCGGGCCGATGCCGGTCGCGGCTCGCTGTCTGAACTTGCAGGTGCGTCCGTCCGCAGTGCTAGGCAAGCGAGTGGCATGGCCTTCGCGAACGGCGTGGCGAGCCGCTCAACCGCCGCCCTTGTCAGTTCCCACCCGGCTTCCAGCTCGATGCGCGGCTTGCGCCGACGTCCCGGAAGACTTGGGCTGGTTGACTGAGCGGCGCGGATGGATGGGAGGTATTCGTGGTGCCGGACCGCATTCTGCAGGGCTGCCAGCAGTTGTGCCCAGAACCTCAGGCTGTGGCCGATGCGGCTCACGCGTGGACCAGCAATATCCTTTGGGGAGAGGTGCTCGAGAAGTGTCGAGGGTTCGTCCAGCAAGAGTGCGGACACGCGCCAGAACTCCCAAGAGCTGGGGGTCGGCGGGCTCTCCTCAAGGTCTGCTTGCAGTTCCAGCGAAGGGCCCGGTCGCCCGTTAGCTGAGGGCAGGGCGATCCAAGCCTCGGCGGCTCCAAAATCGGGCTCGGGAGCACGGGCAGGCCGGATCCAGACTTGCCGAATGGCGTCTCTCAGCGCCTCGGGCTCGAGGCAGAAAGGGTGCTTGGGCAGTTCAGCTCGCTGGGCTCCTGTTGCCTCCTCGCCCCAGACCACCAATCGGCCTCCCGCCTCGGTGGGTAGCCAGCCTGCGTGCAGGGCGCAGGGACTGGCCTTGGTCCCCGCGGATGATGCTTTGTTCCCCCTTTGCACCCTTGGCCTTGGGCCGGTCATGGATGAGACCGGAGGGATCGTGCCGGCACGGGTGATTGGGCTTTGACCCTAAAGCGAAGCGGCCCGATCCTCTCTGCAAGCTTCGCACACCTCTCCGGCCGCGACCCTGCTCGAGGCAGCCCATCCCAAGTGTTGGGGCCAAGGCCTCCTAGCCCTTGTCCCAGGCCTCGAACGCGCGGCCGTGCCATCCTTCTGGGCTGTCTGAGTTTCGGCAATGTCGGCTGATCGCCATCGAGATGCCGCCATGCAGAAGCCGCGTTGCGAGCGATGCGCGTTTCGCGTTACGGTGGAGATTCGGCAGATGGGCCAGATTCGCATACTCACGGATCGTGTGGCGAATCAGATCGCCGCCGGAGAGGTCGTCGAGCGGCCTGCGTCTGTGTTCAAGGAGCTCATCGAGAACGCCCTTGACGCCGGTGCCGACAAGATCCGCGCCGAGTTGCGCACGGGTGGGCGCGTTCTCATCAGGATTGCCGACGACGGCTGCGGAATGGGACGCGACGATGCCCTGCTGGCCTTCGAGCGCCATGCCACCAGCAAGTTGAGGCGCTCCAAAGACTTGCTCTCGATCGCGACGCTGGGTTTCCGCGGCGAGGCGCTGCCGTCGATCGCGAGCGTCTCGCGCGTGACCTTGAAGACGCGGGCGAGAGGCGACGATTCCGGCACGGTTGTGGAGATCCACGGTGGTCGGCTCCGGGATGTCCGCGACGAAGCAATGCCCCCCGGGACGAGCGTCTCCGTGCGGAGCCTGTTCTTCAACGTGCCCGCGCGCCGCAAGTTCCTGCGCACCGAGCAGACCGAACTGTCCCACGTGCTGCGCACAGCCACGCACTACAGCCTCGCGAACACCGACAAAACGATTCACCTGACGAACGAGCGCGGCTCGCTGCTCCACGTGACACCGGTCAACACCCTGCGCGAGAGGGTCTATCAGATTTTCGGGGCAGACACGCTTGGGCGACTGGTTGAGATTGGGCCGGCCGGAGGCCGGAGCCCCGGGGATGCGCGCCCCGACACCACCGGATCCGTACCACTGCGCCTCACGGGCTTCGTCTCCGAGCCGCAACTGCAGCGGTCGAACCGGAACTCCTACCACATCTTCGTGAACGGCCGTGCAGTTCGCGACAGCCTCATCCACAGGGCTGTCGGCCGCGCGTACGAGAATCTTGTGCCATCCGGGGCGTACCCATTCGTGCTGCTGTTCTTGGAGATCGACCCGCACAGTGTCGACGTGAACGTCCATCCGGCCAAGACCGAGGTCCGCTTTCGCCAGCCTGGTCGAGTCTTCGATTTCATCCGCGACTCGATTCGGGACCGTCTGGTCGAGGCGAAACCGGCGGCGGATCTCCCGGCCTCCGGTGTGAGCAAGCAGTACGCCCCTACCGACGGAGGAGTGCCGCAGCCCGGTAGTTCCCTGCCGCCCCCTGTCGGTTCGCTGCTTCCGCGCAGGCGTGGCGGCCACACAGGCAGGTTCAGGTTGCCCGCTTCGGGACCGTCCGCAGTCGCGCCAGCCGTGCCGGATGGTCCCCGCTCAGCTGAGCCCAGTCCGGCGCATCAGGGTGAAGCGGCGCTCTGTAACGGCCGTGACCCGCTCGTGGACGCCCGGCCCGACAACCTCGGGTCACTCTCAGGGCTGCGGCTGCTGGGCCAGATTCACGACAGCTTCATCGTCGCGGAGGGTGACGACGCTGTGTGGATCATCGACCAGCACGTCGCCCACGAGCGGATCCTCTTCGAGCAGGTCTTGGCCGCACGCTTGCGCGGCCGGCCAACCGTCCAGCGCCTGCTGGTCCCGATAACGGTGACGCTCACGCCGGCGCAACTGGCCGTGAGCGCACGCATTGAGGACGAGCTCGTTGGCAGCGGCTTCGAGATCGATCGCTCCGGCGAGCGGTCGCTCACCGTCCGCGCCGTGCCGGCGGAGCTCTCTCCGCAGCAGGTGGAGACGCTCCTGCCAGAGTTGCTGGACGGAGCATCGGAGCAATCGGGCGGCCTCACGCTCGGCGATTTGCGCAGGCGAATGGCCGCCACCATCGCATGCCACGCCGCCATCAAGGTGAACACGCGGCTGACGGTCGAGAAGATGCGCTGGCTGCTGGAGGGTCTGGCGAACTCAGACTGTCCCATGGCCTGCCCACATGGCAGGCCCATCGCCCTCAAGTACGGCATGCGGGAGATCCTCAAGGCCTTCCATCGCGTTTAGCCGCCGGGCGGGTCGGCTCACTCGTGTGTTCCGAAGATCTCCCTCAAAGAGTCCGAAATCTCGCCGAGCGTCGCTCGGGCCCGCACGGCCGCGCGGATTGCCGGCAGCAGGTTCCCCGTCCCTCGCGCCGTTTCCCGCAGTTCGTCCAGTGCGGTCTGCACTCGGCCCCGATCCCGTACCGCTCGGAAGGCCGCGAGCCGGTCGCGGCGTTGAGACTCCCGCGCGGGATCGATCCGCAGCAGCGGAACTTGCGGGCCGGACTCTTCCGACCGAAAGGCGTTCACCCCGACCACCTTCTGCTCGCCACCCTCGATGCGCTGCTGCTGGGCGAAAGCGCTCTCGTGCAATTGCCGCTGCACGTAGCCCTGCTCGATAGCAGCCACCGTCCCGCCCAACCGGTCAATCTCATCAACCCAAGATTGGGCCTCCTCCTCGATCCGATCGGTGAGTCCCTCGATGCAGCGGGATCCGCCCAACGGGTCAACCGTCTTGGTGACGCCAGATTCCAGCGCGATCACTTGCTGTGTCCGGAGGGCGAGCGTGGCCGCACCCTCGCTGGGAAGCGCCAAGGCCTCGTCGAGCGAGTTCGTGTGCAGGGACTGGGTGCCCCCAAGCACTGCGGCCAGGGCTTGGTAGGCGGTTCTGACGACGTTTACGTAGGGCTGCTGGGCGGTCAGGCTTGAGCCGGCGGTCTGGGTGTGGAATCGCAGCTTCAACGACCGCGGATTGCGCGCTTGGAACCGCTCCCGCATCAGTCGTGCGTAGAGCCGTCGGGCAGCCCGAAACTTGGCGATCTCCTCGAGAAAGTTGCGGTCGGAGCTGAAGAAGAACGAGAGCCTGGGGGCGAAGTCGTCCACATGAAGGCCAGCCTGCCCGGCAGCTTCGATGTAGGCGATCGCGTTCGACATTGTGAAACCGAGCTCTTGAGCTGCGGTGGCTCCCGCCTCCCGCATGTGGTAGCCACTCACGGAGATCGAGTTCCAGCGTGGCGCCTCGCGGGCTGCCCATGCCAGCAGGTCAGTCACCAGCCGCATGGACGTCGCCGGAGGGTAGATGAACGTGCCCCTTGCGACGTATTCCTTCAGGATGTCGTTCTGGACTGTGCCCCGCAGGGCTTTCGTCGGGACGCCGGACCGCTCCGCTACCGTGGAGTACATCGCCAGAAGGATTGCGGCGGTCGAGTTGATCGTCATCGACGTGGAGACCTTGTCCAATGGCAGCCCCTCCAGCAGGACGGCCATGTCGTCGATGCAGGAGATCGCCACCCCAGCCCGGCCGACCTCTCCGAGCGCCAGCGGGTGGTCGGAGTCGTATCCCATTTGCGTGGGCAGGTCAAAGGCCACAGACAGCCCTGTCGTGCCGCTCTCGATCAGCCGCCGATAGCGTCGGTTGGACTGCCGGGCATCACCGAAGCCGGCGTACTGGCGCATCGTCCACAGACGGTCGCGGTACATTCCCGGGTGGATTCCACGCGTGAACGGAAACTCTCCCGGCGCTTCGGCCGATTCGGGCTGCGGCTTGGTGTGGGCCTTCATTGCCTCCGCAGGGTCACGCTTGGCGCCGGCGCCGTGCGAGCTTCTTCGCCCGGCGGAAGGAATCGAAGCCGAACCAGATGAAGACTGTGGCGACCACGCATGCCACGACCAAGCGGGTCATCGCCTCAGGCAGCCTCCGGTAGGCCTGAATGAGGCCGAATGGGCCGAACACGAAGAACGCCGCGAAGGCGAAGAACATGAATCCGACCACCTCGTGGGCCAGTTCGCGCACGAGCGAGATGAAGCGGGGGATTGTGCTGCGAATCGCGTCAAGCCCGGCGCTCAGCGCTCTGCCGACGTTCATGATGAGAATCTTACCAGCCGGTCGTCGCGGACCAGCACTCTGGGTGTGCCCCGAACTGCGCCCCGCGGAAGGCGCGGAAGCTACCGGAATGTGGCCGAATCATGCAAACTGAAGGGGTCCAACATGGCGCACCAAGACCACTTCCGGGCTGCCACGCTGCTACTAGTCGCGGCATGCGCTTGCGCACAGTCCCCGCACCGCATCGAGGCCGAGGGGCCAGACATTCTGATCACGCCGATCTTACACTCCAGCGTGCAGATCGAGCATTCCGGCACGGTCGTGCACATTGATCCTTGGATCGCCGGCGACCTCTCCTCGGCCAAGCCGGCGGACCTGATCCTTGTCACCGACGATCCGCCTCACCATCTGGACCCTGTCGCAATTGAGCAGCTGCGCAAGCCCGGGGCACCGGTCGTGCTGACCTCGACCGCGCACGCCAAGCTTGGCGAAGGGATTGTCCTCGCGAATGGGGAGAGTGGGGTCTTCGCAGGTGTGCCCGTGGAGGCCGTGCCGGCCTACGACATGACGCCGGGCCAGCCGTGGCACCCCAAGGGGGAGGCCAACGGGTATGTGATCACACTCGGAGGGCGGCGGATCTTTTTCTCGGGTGTCGGCGAGTGCGTCCCGGAGATTCAGGCCTTGCAGCGCATCGATGTGGCGTTCATGCCCATGAACCTGCCCCTCGACCGGATGCGCCCGGTTCCTGTTGCCGAGTGCGTGAAGACCTTCCGCCCCGAGATCTTGTACACGATCCATTACGACAACGCCACAGCCCGGTGGTTCGAGAATCCCGAGCAGCCTCGTCCCGAGAATGCGGTCGAGATCGCCGCCACAATCCAGACACTGCGGGACGTGCTGGCGGAGGAGCCCGTCGAGGTGCGCGACGGCGACTGGTACCCCCAGCGGTAGGGACATCGACCTCGACTCCCGCGCCGTCCGAACGGCCCGGCAGGGCAGTCCCACGTCAGGATCTCCTTGACAACCCGCCCGCCGACATCCGTGAGGCGGAAGTCGCGGCCTTGGTGCGGGCAAGTCAGCTTCTCGTGGTCAATCCCTAGACAGTGCAGCAGCGTAGCCTGCAGGTCGTGCACATGGACCTCGCCCTCGACCGGCTTCAGGCCGATGTTGTCGGTCCTGTCGAAGACTCGCCCTCCCGCGGTGCCGCCTGCGGCTAACCACATGCTGAAGAAGTGGGGGTGGTGGTCGCGGCCGTCTTTCAGCCGATGCTGCAGCAACGCGAACCTGCGGCCTCACATCCAGCCCTGCTACGGCAGCTCCGCCTCGACTTCCTGCCAGCCGACGTCGGTATCGTCGCACTCACCCTGCGGGGCCAGCTTGCCAATCACTTCGTTCACTCTCCTTTGCATCGCCAGATTGAACAGTCGGGGCTGAACGCACTGTTCCTCCGCCGTGGGGCTTCTGAATCATCTCCGGGCCAGTCCCCGAATTCACGGACCGGGCACCTGTCCAGCCATCCTGAAATCAGTGCCCGAACTCTCACCCGGCACCCTTGGCTCACGGGCTCGCGCCCCCTCCTGCAGCCAGAATCTGGACATCCACCGCTTGCCCGTGTCTGGAAGTGCGAGGCCGCGGGTGGCCTTCCAGCAGGCGTTCGATGCGGGCCAGCTACTTGCCGATTGCTGGCGAGCCGTGCCGTGTGACAATTGCCGCATGACGCCGGGCTCGAGCGACGCAACCGAGCACCTTGGTGCGGGCGCCACGCCCCGCCCAGCGACCGAACGGATGGGAACCTACGTGATGCCCCGAAACCTCGCGGTATGTGAGCCGACCTCGGCGGCGTTGAGCCTTGCGTCCTATAGCCGGACAATGGTTTCGGGCCTCGACGAGATGGACCGCTATGGTGCGCTAATGCACCAGCTCCCGCGTCAGTTCCACGCCCTGTCCGCGGCTGAGCAGGCGGAAGTCCTGCTTGATCGGCCGCCGTTAACAGGTACTCGCTGGGACGCGTTCTTGGCGGCCGTAGTGGAGCATGTGGCCCGTCTGCACGGCCACCAGGTGCCGGCGTGGGTCAATGAGCCCGCCCGCTTTCTCGGTATTCCCTGGGTGATCTCGACCAACCGCGTGGCAGCGGCGGATTCCGTCCTTTACGCCCCGGGGGCCTTCATACGGCATAGCGTGTTCCCCGACCCGGCGGACCTGGACGTCAGGGGCGGCGAGGTGCATGCCTGGATCCCCTGAGTCCGGACAGGCTCTCGACCGCGCCAAGCTTCGGCGGGCCTTCGAGGGCCTCGAGGCGCATCTCGCGCACCGCGGAGTGAGGGCGCACATCTACATCGTGGGCGGGGCGGCGCTCATGCTGGCCCATCGGCGCAGCGCGTCCACCATGGATGTGGACGCGCTTTCGATCGACCACAGGGACATCGTGCTGGCTGCCGCGCGGAGCGTCGCGCAGGAGCAGGACCTGCACGAAGACTGGCTCATTGACGATGTGCGTTGGATTCCGGTCCTGCCGGCACGTCCGGACGATCGGGCGGAAGTGTTCTTCGACTCGCCGCATCTCGTCGTGACCGGTGCCTCCGCCGCCCATATTCTTGCGATGAAGGTCAGATCTGGGCGGGTGCGCGACTTCGAGGACATCAAGTCCCTCATGCGTGAACTCGATATCACCACAATGGAAGAGGTTCGGGAGATCCATCGTGCGGTGTACTCGCACGACGGTATCCCTTGGCGCAGTGAGTTGCGGGTTGAGGACTGTCTTCGGGAGGTGTGCGAGGAACGCGACCGGGAGGGATACTCGGGACGCCCTCCCAGACACACCGGCGGTCGTGGCCGCTAGGCCGCCTATAGCCGATTGCCGGCGAGAGGCGGGGGACGCACTCGCAGTTCCCCTGAGCACAGGCAGCCGCTACCCGTGGAACGTCAGACATTCCTGGAGCGCGTGCACCAGCCAAGCCTCCGCCCCACCCTCGCCCAGTCGCTCACGCTGACGTGGGTCAGCGGTGCGGTCTGCACAAATGCACGAACGCGTCAAAGAGCGTGACCTGCCTGAGGAAGTCTACGAGAAGAGCAGGCAGTGCCGTCAGGCAGAGCCCCTCATCGGGGTCCCAGCGGATCTTGACCGCGCTCGGGAACGTATCCACCGCACCGCCCTGCCCAAGCCCTTCGGCAAGGTCGTTTCGCAACTCACTCTGAGGGTGAACGGGGCGGGTCCGTCTGCAGCGACCATAGGGACTGCGATGGTATCGGACCCCGCTGCGATCAAGCTCCCCGCCCGAGGCCAGTTTATCGGCCCGATAGAGCCGCTGACGGCATCAGGACGGCACGTGAAGACAAGATCCACCTGTGTCACAAGGAGACATGGTCCGCCAAACTTGGGGGAACGCTGGACGCCGCTGCCGCCCGGCCTCGAAGGAGGGCTGCCCTGCCTAGGTTGTGTCATGAGGCAGTGCTAGATTGTGGGGCGGACCCTACCTATGATCCACGGCAGCGGCGATCGGCTGGATGCACTACCAGCCGGGACTGAGCTACATGGGTACGTGATCGAGGCTGTGCTCGGTCACGGCGGTTTTGGAATCGTCTATCAGGCGCGCCATCGCGAACTCGACACACTGGTCGCAATCAAGGAGTACATTCCCGCCGAGCTGAGCGTGCGCAGCAACAATTCAGTCGCACCGCGTAGCGAGTCGTGCTCCGAGTTGTTCGAGGAAGGACTGAACAGGTTCTTGAAAGAGGCCCGCCAGTTGGTGCGATTCCAGAGCCACCCTTGCGTCGTGTCGTGTCAGGACCTGTTTCGTAGCAACGGAACCGCTTATTTGGTCATGGAGAGAGTGGATGGCTTGCCGCTCTCGGAACTGCTGCGCCTTAGAGAAGAGCGGGGCCAGCCATTGACGGAGGCGGAACTCTTGAGCCTGATAGTGCCGCTGCTGGAGGGACTGGCGGCCGTACATGCTGAAGGCGTCTTGCATCGCGACGTGAAGCCAGCGAACATCCTGATTCGCCGTTCCAACGAGCAGCCGGTCCTGATCGACTTCGGGGCGGCAAAACAGGTGGTGGCAAAGCAGAGTCGGTCATTCGCACCGTACACAGAGGGGTACGCGGCAATAGAACAGGTAGGTGCGGGAGAACTCGGTCCATGGACAGACATCTATGGACTTGGCGCCGTCATGTGGCGGGTTGTTGCGGGTGGCAACCCCCCGTGGGAGGATCCGAAGTGGAAAGACCAGAACTGGTCTCCACCGAATCCTCTGAAGGTGGAAGCTCGAGTGCAAGCGTGGGCCTTCCATCGCTCCGATCCACTGCCGACAGCGCAGGAGATCGGGGCGGGACGGTACTCTGGACATCTGCTAGACGCCATCGATCAGTGCCTACGCTTGGCGGAGGAGGACAGAATCAAGAACTGCGGCGAGCTGCTGGGACTCATACGCAAGAGAAAGGACAAGACTGCTTCCAGAACTCCTGTACGCAAGGTGCCGACGGTCTCCAATATTGATCGGGCTGACGTTGTCCAGCAGCCAAAGGAGCGTCCGAAATCGAATGGGCTGCTAGCGGGAGTGGTGGCAATGGCCGCTGTACTGGTCGTGACGGCAATCGTGGTGTGGATGCTCAACGACAGGGGGTTTTTTGGAAGCAAGGGTTTATTTGGAAGCGCACCAGATGGTGGTGAATCAAGACCGGAAACTGTCAGCCAAGAAGGAGAGAGTTCTTTTGATGAGTCTGATCCTTCACCAATTGAACTAGAGTCCGTGCCCGCGAAAACCCTTCCTCGAGGGAAACCCACATCGAGTGAGCATAGTCCGAGCCCGACCATCCGTAATCCGGACCCAGAGCGGGAGGTCGAGCCCTCTGTCAGAGTACCTTTCGAGATTGGCATGCCTAGCATGCCGCAGGTCGACTTGGCCGTGTTCGGCGATCCATTTGGCGCTGATGGGCCGCCTTCTCCCGGCACGGGAAGTGGTGGAGGTGGCGGCTCTGGGAACGACGGGCGCGCTGGCTCCGGCGTCAGGCCCGGCATTGGCAGCTTCCAACCACAGAGCCCGTGGGGCGGCGTGACGAGCCCAAGGCTCCTCTCCAAGGTGGCGCCGGAGTATTCGGAGGAGGCGCGCAGGGCCAAGTTGCAAGGCACTGTGATGCTCGCCGTCGAGGTCTGGGAGGACGGCATAGCGCACAATATCCGCGTTGTCCGCAGTCTTGGCCTGGGACTTGACGAGAAGGCAGTCGAGGCCGTGCGCAAGTGGCGCTTCTTGCCTGGGAAGAAGGATGGCAAGCCCGTGCGCGTCGCAGCTCAGATTCAAGTCAGCTTCCGATTCGTCACCGAAGAAGAGAAGACTTCCTCAGACGAGCGTGATCCGCCAACGATTGGGTCTGTGCAAGATGCCAAATCCGTGCCATCGGGAGGCAGCGGCGGAGAGGTCTTCAGGATCGGAGGCGGCGTAAGCAGTCCGACGCCCATTCACAAGGTCGCCGCACAATACTCGCGGGAGGCTCGCGAGGCGGAATACGAAGGCACGGTCGTGTTAGCTTTCGAAGTCTGGGAGGACGGGCGGGCTTACAACATCCGCGTCTTGCGAGGCTTAGGGATGGGCCTAAACCAGAAGGCGGAGGAGGCCCTGTTGCAGTGGGAGTTCTCGCCGGGCCAGAAGGACGGCAAGCCTGTCCGAGTAGCGACGGAAATGGAATTCAGCTTCCAACTGTAGGCAGTCGAGTAGCAGGAGGGAGTCTCCGCCGGACTCGAGCCATTCCAACAACGGGGCCCTTGGACCCGTCCGAGTAACTGCTTCAGTCGAAAGCACTGCACAAGACCTACTCCGTCCTCAAGAGACGCTCGCCAAACGGAATGTCTGGTTCGGTAAGGTCGGCCTTCCGGCCGGTGGCGTGAGCCTCCCGCTTCCTCTGGACATTCAATAGGGCGAGGAAGACCAGTTCGGTGGCCGCCCAGTCTTTGGGGTAGTGTCCGCGCGTCTTGATGATCCTCCTTGTGTACCGGTTGAAGCAAGTGATGCCAAGGGTCGAGGAGAGCAGTCTTGGCACATTAGGTCTGATGGCGAATACTGGTAGGCCCTCATCGCATCGCCAGCGAATGCTCTCCCCGACGCAATTGCGGCGCAGCGCTGGCCGCAGCGTCGGGGAACCTGCCCGAGCGGTGGTCCTTGCCCTTCTGCTGGATCGCCAGCTCGAACAGGTAGCGCTGACGTCGCCCCTCCAACTCCGGCGTCACCCGCAGCGCCCTGTAGCCGCTGTCCGCGCTGGCCGGCGAGTCCATGGAGGTGCGCGACGGCGGCTGGCATCGTCAAGCGTTCGGAACGCGGACCCAGCCACGCGCGCGGCCCTGTATGGCGGTACTACGACAAGATCTGATTGACCACTCGCCCGCCGACATCCGTCAGTCGGAAGTCGCGGCCTTGGTGCTTGTAGGTCAGGTTCTCGTGGTCGAACCCCAAGCAGTGCAGCACCGTTGCCTGCAGGTCGTGCACATGGACCTTGCCCTCGACCGGCTTCAGGCCGATGTCGTCAGTCTTGCCGACGACCCTCCCCCCGGCCGTGCCGCCTCCGGCCAGCCACATGCTGAAGCAGTCGGGATGGTGGTCCCGTCCCGGATCCTCGTCCTGGCGATCCATCTGCGCCATAGGTGTGCGCCCGAACTCGCTGGCCCAGATCACTAGCGTCGACTCGAGCAGTCCGCGCTCCTTGAGGTCCCGGATCAGGGCAGCAGTGGGACGATCCACGATCCGGCAGTTCTTTTCGTGGCGCTTGTCGAGATCCTTATGGTCGTCCCAGTCTCCGTTGGTTAGCATCACGAACCGAACGCCTCGCTCAACCATCCTGCGTGCCAGCAGGCAGTTGGTGGCATAGGCGTGCCCGGGCTCCTCCCCGATGCCGTAGAGCTCGAGCACATGCTTCGGTTCGGCCCCGAAGTCGAGAAGTCCCGGCACGGCGATCTGCATGCGGAACGCCAATTCGTAAGAGGCGATCCGAGCGGATATCTCCGGATCGCCCGTCATCTGCAACCTTTGGGAGTTGAGATCGCGGATCGTGTCTAGACGGGCCCTCTGCAGTTCGCTCGTGATACCGTCCGGGTTGGAAACGTATAGGATCGGATCGCCGACCGACCGGAACCGCGTGCCTTGGTAGGCCGACGGCAGGAACCCGTTGGACCAGATGTTGGCACCGGCGTTCGGGCCGTTGCCGGAGCCCAGCACGACGAATCCGGGCAGGTCGCTGGACTCGCTCCCGAGACCGTAGGCGACCCATGAGCCGATGGAGGGCCGGCCGAACTGAGTGACCCCAGTGAACAGTAGCAGTGCGCCTGGATCGTGGTTGAACGCCTCCGAGTGCATGGTGCGCACCATGCAGATGTCGTCAGCGCAGCTACCGATGTGCGGCACCCAGTCTGAGAACTGCATCCCGCTCTCACCATGCCGCTTGAACGTGCGGGCACTGGGCATGATCTTGGCGTTGGGCTTGATGAATGCGAGCTTGAGATCCTTGGTCAAGGATTCCGGCAGCGCCTGACCTGCCCACTTGGCTAGCCCGGGCTTGGGATCGAAGAGGTCGAGTTGGCTTGGAGCTCCCGACTGGTAGATCAGGATTGCGTTCTTGGCCCTTGGCGCGAAGTGCGGCTCCCGGACGGCCAGCGGATCGGCACTGCCAGGCTGCGCTCCGCGCCCCTCAACTCCGAGCAGGTGGGCTAGGGCCGCCGTTCCGAGCGCACCGGAGCACCGGCTCAGGAACCGGCGACGGGCCACAGTCCCGGCTTCTTCGAATGGATGCACCTCGTTCACTCCCTCGTCAGGAACTCGTCTAGGTTGAGCAGGGCACTTCCCAATGTCACCCACGCGGCCCCGTCCACCCGGGAGACGCCCGGCAGGTCGAATCCGAAGAGCTGTGCCACCGATTCGGGTGTGCGCTCTAGGATATCCCGGTGGCGCAGCCAAGAGGTCGCGAGCGAGTCCAGTTCGCTCTGCTCCGGGTCGCGCGCCAGGCAGAGCCGGAACACCTCCCGCAGGCGGCTCTCGAGGTTTCCGTCAAACTCCGTCACCACTCGCACCGCAAGTCCTTGGGCAGCTTCCACGAACACCGGGTCATTAAGAAGGTTGAGTGCCTGCAGGGGGGTATTGGTCCGGCCGCGCCGACAGGCGGGCTCGTAGGTGTCCGGCATGTCGAACGTGGCAAGCAGGGGGTAGGGCGACATCCTCTGGTACTGGATGTACATCCCTCGCCGGTAGCGGTCGGGGCCGTCGCTGACTCGCCAGCCGCCATCGCCGGAACTTCCCAAACGGCGCGCACCCTCCGGCTGGGGCGGCCGTACGCTGCGGCCCCCTATTCGGGTGTCGAGCAAGCCGCTCACCGAAAGCGCTGAGTCCCGGATCAGCTCGGCCGGCAGCCGGATCCGCGCCTGACGGGCCAGCAGCTCGTTGCCGGGGTCAGTCACACGGTGGTCGGCCCTGCTCTCGGAGGCCTGCCGATATGTGCTGGACATGACCACGCTCTTCACGAGACGTTTCCACCGCCAGCCGCCTCGGGCGAAGTCCGACGCCAGCCAGTCCAGTAGGTCGGCATGCGTTGGCCGATCGCCTTGGCTGCCCAGATTCTCCGAACTCCCAACCAGCCCTCTACCGAAGAGTTCCTGCCAAACACGGTTCACGGCAACCCGGGCGGTGAGCGGATTCTCTGCCGAGGTGATCCAACGGGCCAGGTCGACGCGCGTCAACTCCTGCCCGGTCGGCGGTTGCGTGCCAATCCAAGCGGGCCATCCGGGCTCGACCGGGACGCCCGGAGCCTTGTAGCTGCCGCCCACATACACGTGTGTCTTCCTTGGCCGTTCCTCCAGATGCACGGCTTGGGCCTCGCCGAATGGCGGCAAGGAGCGGTCCAGGTCCGCCAGCTTGTCGGATAGTCCTTCGTAGCCGAGCCGCTCATACTCTTCCTTGGGCAAGACGCGCTTGTATTCCCTGACGAAGAAGTCTGTTAGCGCTTTCTCGTGCTTCACCGAGCGCCGTCCCGGTGGAGTGCGAATGATTCGCTCTCCCAAGTTGACGTAGGTCCTCAGCTCGTCGAATGTTACGTCCCAGTCTGCCGACACGCCTGGGTTGGCCGCCGCCCACAGGACCTTCTCTTCCCACGGCGGCTTCCTCTCGAAGACTTCGTGATCGCGCAGCAGCTGATGGCGAGTGCGCTGGTAGTCGGGAAGGGCAGCCAGATAGGGCCCGCGCTCCCCTGCGAGCGGGGCGTCAATCTCCACCTCTTCCAGATCATTGAAGAACGCGAACAGCCGATAGTAGTCCCTCTGGGTCAGAGGGTCGTACTTGTGGTCGTGGCATTGGCTGCAGCCGACGGTCAGCCCCAGCCACACTGTGCCGACCGCGTTGGTGCGGTTGACGACCTGTTCGAACCGCCACTCCTCCGGATCGGACCCTCCCTCGGTGTTGGTGGGCGTATTCCTGTGGAATCCTGTCGCAACATGCTGGCCGACCGTCCGGTCCGGCAGCAGGTCGCCGGCGATCTGTTCGAGAGTGAACTGGTCGAACGGCATGTCCTGATTGAATGCCTCGATCACCCACTGGCGATACCTCCAAGCGTGGGGTCGGAAGTTGTCGCCCCGAAATCCGTCGCTGTCGGCATAGCGGGCAAGGTCGAGCCAGAAGCGCGCCCACTTCTCCCCGTAGTGAGGGGAATCCAGCAAGGCGTCGACCAAATCTTCGTACGCCTCCGGGCCGTCCGCCGACAGGAACCTCTCGCGTTGCTTGGGCGTTGGGGGGAGCCCGGTGAGATCGAGGCTCACCCGTCGCACCAAGGTCTCCCGCGACGCCTCGGTCGAGGGAGCCAAGCCCTCTTCCTCCAAGCGGGCGAGGACAAACCGGTCAATCTCGTTGCGGGGCCATGACATGCTTTGGACGATCGGTGGTGTTGGGCTCTCGACTGGTTGGAAGGACCAGTGTGACGGCGCATTCTGCGCCACCTCAGGCAGCTCGTGACCTGAGTTTGGCCACTCGGCACCGGCGTCGATCCACGCCCGAAATAGGCCTATCTCGACGCGGGTCAGCGGGTCGCCTTGGGGCGGCATGAGCTTTCCTTCGACTGCGCCGGAGACCATCCTCACAAGCTTGCTGCCGGCGCTGTCGCCGGGCCGGATCACCGGGCCCCCATAGCTACCTCTCAGGGCGTCCGCGCCGCGGTCTAGTCGCAGGCCCTGCATTTGCACGATCGGGCCGTGGCAGGCGTGGCACTTGGCTCGCAGCAGGGGCGCGATGTCCCTTGCGAAGTCGACCTTGCCGGAAGCGGGCGGCGGAATGGGCTCCGGCCCATCTGCGGCAAGTGCCGGCGGACCGAAGCACAGCACGGCCCAAATCCCCGACAGAACGAGAAACCCTGCCCGAGTAGACGACACCCGTCGGTCCATCGGCCCTCCAGTGCTCATGGCGAACTTGCTGACTTGACCCTCCGCAGGTCGGCTCCCTCTTGCAGGCCGGATCGCCACGATACAGCGGCGCCTGCGCGGGATCACTATACCAGCGCGGTTGCAGAAGTCGCTCCCGACAATACGCACGTTCCCGCCCGTCACATGCCGCCGATCACTCCCAGTCCGCCCAGTCTTCGGCACCAGGCGGCGACGCCCGCGTTCATCCATCGCCGTAGTGCCGGACATTGGCCAAAAGGCGATGTCGCTGTCTCGACCGCTAGTCCAGTTCTGGTGGTGGTTGGACCAATGAGTAGCCGCAGGAGCGACCAAATATCATCCTCCGATTCCTACCGCATCACGACCGCAGTGCCTTGGCCGGCGGCCCTGACACCCCCGCTGTGCGCAGCACTCTCGGAGACCGGCCTTGGTGCGGGGCGGCAAGGGACGATGCCTCGAAGATCGTCGACCTCAGAAACTGTGAATGTGGTAGTGTATCCGAATCACCGGGGGCGGACTTGTGGGAACAGACCTGAGAGGACACGGTCTTCGTGGTGCGCTGCTAGTTGGAACGCCACTTGGCGCCTATGAAATCGAGGCGGTTCTAGGGCACGGGGGATTTGGGATAGTCTACAAAGCGCGGCACTTGGAATTAGGCACAATCGTGGCGATCAAGGAATTCTTTCCGATCGAGATAGCTGTGAGGGAGCAGAATACAGTGCATCCTCGTAGTCTGGATTCCGTCGATGCATTTGAAGAAGCCATAAATAGATTCCTAGAGGAGGCCAAGCAGTTGTGTAGATTTAGACACGATTCTGGAGTTATCACGTGTCTCGACTTCTTTCGAACAAACGGAACGGCTTACCTCGTGATGGAGCACGAGGACGGAATGCCGTTGTCAAAGTTGCTGGAGCGGAGAGAAGCAGCCGGGAATCCGTTTGGAGAAGGAGAATTACTCTCGGTTGCGGAATCGTTGCTGGAGAGCCTTTCTCGCGTCCACAAGGAAGGCATCTTGCACCGGGATATAAAGCCATCTAATATATTGATTCGCCGCGAAGACGACAGGCCGATCTTAATAGATTTTGGAGCCGTAAAACAAACCGTAACGTTACAGACGAAGCTACCGCGTCAGTTTTCGGTTGGGCTGACGAGCGTTCAGGACTTCGGATCAGTCTCGAGAGGGGATGCCAGAGACTCGTCGGGAGGACTCTTGGCCTCGGTTTCCCAGGCTCGGATCCGGCGTCGCAGGTGAGA
>JAPPMC010000165.1 GCA_028819235.1 Bryobacterales bacterium | reverse complement strand
CCTGCTGTTGGGGCCTGGACGATATCGACCCGTTCCGCGTTCTGGCGATGGTCACACTCTACGTGATGGTCTGCCACGCGCTGCTGTGGGCCGCGTTCAAGCTCATCGGCTCGGTGTCCGCGTTCGTCGCGGAGGAATTCGCCTGCTTGATGGACCGGCGGCGCTGACGGCGACGCAGGCCGCCTGGCCGGCCCAGTCACCGGCGGGATCGCGAGGGACCGCAGCGGGAGGCTCGCCGACTTCTTGCACGGCGGCCGAAACTCCGGCCCACGCGCTGGAGGCGTCAGCAGGGCCGCTGGAGCGGCCCTGGTTGGCGCGCGGCGGTTTCAGAGGGGTTGGGGTACAGCAGCGGTCCTGAGCGCCCTGGCGGTGCTGAAGCGCATCGTGCTCTCCGAAGGCCTGCCGGCTACGCAGCTGCCGGAGTTGGTGATTGTCCAAATCCGCATTTTGGCGAGCATCCGGTGGGGACCGCCTGTGCTGTAGTGTGGAAATCGGCGAGTGACCGCGATCGCGAGGGAGTGGGATTCGCAGGCTCCGACAGCCCACTGTGCGGGGGCACTTTTTTCGTCATTCCTTCGGCCAGCCCCACACATGCTGCCCAACACGGCGGAAATGGGATGGACGCCTCCCACCCCCTGATGCTCGAGGCGAGGAGGGTTGAAGTGGACCCTCACGGGCCGACGGCATCAAAGTGCCAATGGTGAAGAGCAAGCTCTTCACGGGCAAACCGGAGGGTCCGAGATGAAGACTAACAGAACTGTCGTTGGCGTGGATACGGCGAAGCGGGTGTTCCAGCTGCACTCGATCGACATGGAGACGGGCGAGATCGTGGACTTGAAGCTGACGAGGGCGAAGTTCCTGGAGCACTTCGCCAACCACACGTCATGCGTGGTCGCGATGGAGGCGTGCGGCGGCACGCAACATTGGGCACGCCAGCTTCAGGAGCTGGGGCATGAGCCTCGGCTGCTGCCGGCGAAGACGGTCCGACCGTTCGTGGCCGGCAACAAGAACGATGCGAAGGACGCCAAGGCGATCTGGACGGCGGCGCAGCAGCCGGGTGTCAAGACGGTTGCGATCAAGAGCGAGGAGCAGCAGGCGGTTCTGGCGATGCACCGCATGCGCCAGCAGCTGGTGAAGTTCCGCACCGCCCAGATCAACGGCCTGCGCGGCCTGTTGACCGAGTTCGGCGAGGTCATGCCGAAAGGCCGGGCCGGCATAAGGCGCAGGATCGCACCAGCCCTGGAGCGGGTCGCGGAGCGGCTGCCGGCGATGGTCGTCGATACCCTGCGCGAGCAGTGGGCGCGCATCGGCGAGCTGGATCGGCAGATCGGTGAGATCGAGCGGCGGATAAAGGTGTGGCACCGCAGCAATCCCGCCAGCAAGCGGATCGCGGAGATCCCGGGCGTCGGGGAACTGACCGCGACGGCCGTCGTGGCCGCGATGGGCGATCCATCCGCCTTCAGGTCCGGCCGCGAGTTCGCCGCCTGGCTCGGCCTGGTGCCACGACACGTAGGCACCGGAGGTCGGGTTCGCGTGCTCGGCATCTCCAAGCGCGGAGACAGGTATCTGCGAACCCTGCTGATCCACGGTGCCCGCTCGGTGCTCAACAACGCCAAGGCGCCGCCGGAATGGGCGGTGCGCCTCGCCGAGCGGCGGCCGGACAACGTGGTCACGGTCGCCTTGGCCAACAAGACGGCGCGCACGATCTGGGCCTTGCTGGCCCATGACCGGGCGTACCAGGCGAACTTCGTCAGCCAGCCGGCCTAGGCGCGGCTGAAGAAGAGACGAGACGACGAACCAACAGAGGAGGAGGTGGCCGCTGAAAGGTTGCGCAAGGCACGACAAGGTGTGATGGCAAACAGGTCGGACCGCGATCCGCCAAGCCTGAATGTTCCGAGGGGCGAGTAGCCCGCGGCGGAAATGAGGCACGGATCGGCAGATTCCATCAGGGCCAGCGGGCACGAAATCCCGCACCAAAGGCCGGATACAAAACTGCAACCTGCCTGACTGTCACAGCCAAATCGGTCCTTGCGTCCCGGGAGGCGTCCATACAATAGGAACGTGACGGCATCTTGCTGGTTTGCCTCGCACTGAATTCGGGCGCTGCCACCGCGCGTGAGGCGCCGACCGTGCGAGTCCTGTTTGCCCTGAACATGCGAGCGCATCAGATCGGATTGTCGACGATCACCTGAATCGTGCTTATTCGATCATTTGCGCAGGTGAGCACGTCACCGGCGTCGATCAGCGGTGGCCGATCTCTCCGTGCGCGACAGGCCTTTCCTTGGCCCACTTGTCGAGGTCAACCACCCGCCATCTCACGGCGCGCAGGCTGATCCTTATCGGCTCCGGGAAGCGCCCGGCGCGCATCTGACTGTATATCCAGCTGCGCGAGACGCTGTAGCGCTTCTCGACCTCCTCGCGGCGCAGCAGTTCGCGCACCTTACCGATGCTCATTGCCTTTTCTCCCTCTGGTTCGTTCGTGACGATGCCGCATTCCCCGCCGCGTTCTCTCCGCCGCCGTCACGGCCGACCCACCGTCAGC